>NZ_QAJS01000002.1:0-120632 GCF_003852595.1 Aquitalea sp. FJL05 | reverse complement strand
CGGCTTTGTTGCGTCGGGGTGGTCAGAGGTTGCTGCGCAGCAGATTGTCTAGTGTCAGTCCTGCTGTCGATTGCACTGGGTAGTCACTGAATTGCAACTCCAGTCCATTTTCACTGCTGTTGAAACGTGCTGGATAGCCGAGGGGCAGGGTGGTCTTGTCGTGGATGTGACCGAAGGGAATGCCAGTGAAGATGGGCACCTTCAGTTGCTGGCGCAGCTGCGTAATGACAGCATCCAGTGTATAGCTGGCATCATAGGCATCCACGATGCGGCCCATGGAGAAGTCGCCCAGAAAGATGGCGCGCTGCCGTTGCAGAATGCCTGCCAGGTACAGTTGCTGCAGCATGCGCTCCAGCCGGTAGGGTTGCTCGCCTACATCTTCCAGAAACAGCAATCCGCCCCGGATATCTGGCAGGTAGGGGCTGCCGACCAGGCTGCTGAGTACGCTGAGATTGCCTCCCCAGAAAATGCCTTCGCCATGGTCGCTTATGCTTTGCATGGTCTGGCTGCGCACTACCCAGTCCGGGGTGGTGGTGGCCTGGATGAACTGCTGCATGGAGTAAGGGCTGATATTGCGTCCGCCAAAGTCGCTATACAACATGGGGCCGGCAAAGCTGCCCACCCCACCCTTGGCCAGCAAGGCAAGCTGGATGGCGGTGAAATCGCTATAGCCCATGATCTGGGTGCCTGCCTCCTTGAGCATGGGGCACAAGCGGGCATAGTCGATGTGCGGCAGCAGGCGGCAGGCACCGTAGCCGCCGCGGCCAGCCAGCAGCATGCGTGGCATGTCCTGGCGTTGGCTGAGCTGATTCAGGTCTTGCAGGCGTTGTTGATCAGTGCCGGCAAAACGCTGGTATTGGCGGTCGATTGCTTCGCGATTAGTCACATCGAAGCCGGCCTGTTGCAGGCGTTCGACGCCATGTTGGCGCTGGGTGGCGCTCGGCAGGCTGCCGGAGCAGGCTAGCAGGGTGATTTCCCGGTTTTGCAATGGCATGGTCGGATGAGCTGCAGTAGGTGAAGTGGGGCGGCGCACGGGGCTGCTGCAGGCTTGCAGCATGCCGGCGGCGGCAATGCTCAAGCCAGCTTGCAGCAGGGTTCTGCGTGACAGCATGTCAAGTGGGTGCTTGCTGATCAGTGACAAACTATTCCTGATGATGTGGCTGCTCAGCTCTGTTTCTGGCGGATGGCCAGTAAGGCCTGGTTGCGCAGGGTTTTGAGCAGATTGAGTTCGTCGGGACGTAATGGCAGGCTGTGCGCCTGCTTTTTGTCACCATACAAGAAGCCTATTTTCCTCTTTTCCAGCACGAGCGGGAAGATGATGAAAGTTTGTGCCAGATTCAGCTGACGATACCAGTCTGGTATATGGCTGGCTATGGTGGCGTCGCTGGCATCTTCGATGAAGATGTCGACGTTACGTTCCATGGCAATGCAAAAAGCATTGTCCTGTTGGTTGAGATCTACCTGGAACTGTTTGAGTAGTACTGGAATGTCCGAACCAAAGCCGAAGCGTGCCTGCAGCTGGTTTTGCCGTGGGTCTTTGGTGCAGAGCAAAACATGGTCAAAACCCACGGCACGGAACATGATTTCCAGAATCATGCGTAGCAGATCGTTCAACTGGTAATGCCCCAGCAAGGTCATGGTGATGTCCTGGATGCCGGCAGACAGTAGGGATGCAGTAGCCGGAGGGGCAAGGACGTAGCTGGCAGTCAGTGCATTGTCGGGTATCGGTGTGGCTAACGGTGGTGCTTGCGTATCCAGGCGGGCGGTTTTCAGCTGATGAGCCTGACCATGACGCGGCTGTTCACCACTCCATTCGCGCAGATAGTCGTCAAAAGCAGCTTGCGTCTGTTCGATAACGACATTGAGCTGCTGCATGTCCAGCGCGCTGGCCCGTTCGTAGCGGGCAAGTAACTGTCTGGCTGCTGCCTGAGAAAGCGGATTTGCCGTGCTCAGCAGGCAGGTCAGCTCTTGTGCCAGATTGCCCAGCATGCGCAGCCGCGCCGCACTGCTTTGTGGCTGGCGTACCGGGCCGGCCGCATACGGCTCCAGGCTGCTGATCATGCTTTCCGGAAAACTCCACAGGCTGACGGTGCCGGCACCCAGCGCAGCATAGGAAAGACCCAGCGTATGCAGCACCGCCTGTTCCGGCGTACTGCCACTGCTGATTTTTTTGTGGATCAGCCGGTATTCCTCGCGGAAGTAGTACACGCACAGCAGCTCGCCCAGCTGCTGGAACATGCCGCAGATCAGTGCTTCTTCCGCTTCGCGCAGGCCGCTATGGCGAGCCAGGTTGCGTGCCAGCAGGCCACAGAACAATGCCTTGATGGCGACATCGCGTACCTCCTGGGCGTGGCTGCGGTTGTGCATGTGTTCAAACAGCAGCAAGGTCAGGGCGAGGTTGCGAATGGTGTCGAAGCCGAGGATGACGATGGCGCGTGATACCGTGCTGACCGTGCCACCAAACTGACTGAAATTGGCTGAGTTCACCACCTTGAGCAGCTTGTTGGTCAGCGAGAAATCCTTGAGGATGATTTCTGCCAATACTTGCAGTCGCTCGCTGTCGGCATTGCCAATGTGATTGATGGCAGAAACGGCCTGCGACAATGCCGGAAAGTCCGGACTGTGGCGCATGCGTTGCAAGAGTTGCTCCAGTGCCGCGCGATGGTTGCCCTGCGGGCGGATGAAGCTTTGCTGGCGGACCAGCCAGTCCTGCAACTGTGCGAGGATGGCGCGGGTGGGGAGTGGGCTTGCCGTGTGGGTTGTTAGTAATTGCTGGCAAAGCTGCAATAGCTCGCCATCCAGCTGGGGGCGCAGGCTGGCAAGTGGCAGGCTGCTATAGCGGCGGCCACTGTACAGCCAATACAGCAGACGGCCGGCTTGTACCAGGTTCTGTTGCTGTTGCACTTCGTCATGCGGGATGGCGGCATGTTGACCCAGTAGCTGAATCTGTTGCTGGGCGTCGATCAGGATGTGCTCGGCATCGACTATGGGCAGGGCCAGCTGGTTCAATTGCAGCTGCAGCAGGGCTTCCATGATGTCACAGGCTATGCCGGTGACTTCTTTATCGTTGAGCGCGCCGGGAGTGATTTCACTTAGCAGTTTCTGCCCGTCACGCAGGTAGCAGGCATAGTCCTGACCGGCGAGTGTGGTGTGATCCACGGGCAGGGCGAGCAGGCTGTGATGCAGCTTGCCGGCAGAGGGTTCTGCTGTGGCGGGTAGCAGCAGGTAGTCGTGTTCGCCGGCCTTGGCCAGTAATAGTGACGAGCCGTCAGCACAGCTTAGGCTGCGCTCCAGCTGGTAGTCCGCTGTATTGTCGACGCGGTTCATGGTGTTGATCTCCCTGCTTGTCACTATATGGCGAAACAGCCATCACGGCATGACTTAATCAGCATCACGTTATTGCTCTTTGGACTGAATTTGCACTTGGATAGTGCATATTGATATATCCAACTGATTTTGGAGAATGGCAGGCCTTCCGGTAAATTGAGCGACAAGCAAACCATCATGCTGTGCTCACCAGAAGCGCAGGCAGCCCAGGAACAGGCGGGAACCATGAACATCAGTCAACAGAAACTGACTCACCTCAAGCAGTTGGAAGCCGAGTCGATTCACATCATCCGCGAAGTGGCTGCGGAGTTTGAAAACCCGGTCATGCTGTACAGTATTGGCAAAGATTCGGCGGTGATGCTGCATCTGGCGCGCAAGGCTTTTGCCCCTGGCAAGCCGCCATTTCCGCTGATGCATGTGGATACCACCTGGAAATTCCAGGACATGTATGCCCTGCGCGACAAGCAGGCGGCCGAAGGCTGGGAGCTGATCGTACATGTGAATGAAGAGGGCGTGAAAGCCAACGTCAACCCGTTTACCGTGGGCAGTGCCAAGCATACCGACGTGATGAAGACCGAAGGCTTGAAGCAGGCGCTGAACAAATATGGCTTCGATGCCGCCTTTGGCGGTGCGCGTCGTGACGAGGAAAAATCGCGTGCCAAAGAGCGTGTTTACTCTTTCCGCGACAAGAATCACCGCTGGGACCCGAAAAACCAGCGTCCGGAGCTCTGGAATATCTACAACAGCAAGATCGACAAGGGTGAGAGCATCCGCGTGTTCCCGCTGTCGAACTGGACCGAGCTGGATATCTGGCAATACATCTATCTGGAAAACATCGACATCGTGCCGCTGTATTTTGCCGCCGAGCGCGAAGTGGTGAATCTGAACGGCACGCTGGTGATGATAGACGACGAGCGCATCCTGCAATACCTGACCCCCGAGCAAAAAGCCAGCATCAGCAAGAAGCAGGTACGCTTCCGCACGCTGGGCTGTTATCCGCTGACCGGTGCCGTGGAATCCACTGCGGCCACGCTGCCCGAGGTGATCCAGGAAATGCTGCTCACCACCACCAGTGAGCGTCAGGGCCGGCTGATCGATCATGACCAGGCGGGCTCGATGGAGAAGAAGAAGATGGAAGGCTATTTCTAAGCCCGGCTTCATCCTGTCACCATTCTGAAGAATTGATGTCCGGCGCCCTGGCGACGGAATACAGCGGAAAGAACGATCATGTCTCACCAGTCCGAGCTGATTGCCAGCGATATCCTGGAATACCTCAAGCAGCATGAAAACAAGGACATGCTGCGCTTTATCACCTGTGGCAATGTCGATGACGGCAAGTCAACGCTGATTGGCCGCCTGTTGCATGACTCCAAGCTGATCTTTGAAGACCAGTTGGCGGCCATCGAGCGCGATTCGAAAAAGTACAACACCACCGACCAGGAAATCGATCTGGCGCTGCTGGTGGATGGCTTGCAGGCCGAGCGCGAGCAGGGCATTACCATCGATGTGGCCTACCGCTATTTCAGCACCGAAAAGCGCAAGTTCATCATTGCCGACTGCCCCGGCCACGAGCAGTACACCCGCAATATGGCGACCGGCGCATCCACCTGCAATCTGGCCATCATCCTGATTGATGCCCGGCGTGGCGTGCAGACCCAGACCCGCCGCCACAGCTTCATCGTCAGCCTGCTGGGCATCAAGCACGTGATCGTGGCCATCAACAAGATGGATCTGGTCGAGCACAGCGAAGAAACCTACCAGCGCATTCGTGACGAATACCTGTCGTTTTCCGAGCACCTGACCATTCCGGATATCCGCTTTGTGCCGATCTCCGCCCTGCGTGGCGACAATGTGGTGACCCGCAGCGCAAACATGGGCTGGTATCAGGGCGCTACCCTGATGGAGCTGCTGGAGAGCGTACAGGTCAGCCATGATGTGGCGCTGGATGCCTTCCGCCTGCCGGTGCAGTATGTGAATCGCCCGAACCTGGATTTCCGTGGTTTCTGCGGCACGGTGGTCGCCGGTGAAGTGAAACCGGGTGATGAGATCGTGGCCCTGCCTTCCGGCAAGCGCAGCAAGGTAAAGGAAGTGGTCACCTTTGAAGGCAATCAGCCTTCTGCCTTTGTTGGCCAGGCCATTACCCTGACCCTGGAAGATGAAATCGACATCTCGCGCGGTGACATGATCGTGCGTGCTGGCGAGCAGCAGCCCAGTGTGTCCCAGGCATTCGATGCCCACCTGGTATGGATGGCCGAAGCACCGCTGGAGTTGGGCAAGGAATATGGTTTCAAGCTGGCTGGCAAGGTCGTCACTGGCCGGGTAAGCAGCATCCAGCATCGGGTGGATGTGAATTCGCTGCAGCAGTTCAATGCAGCAGAGCTGGCACTGAATGAGATTGCCCTGTGCCGGGTGGAGTTGAATGCACCGGCCGTGTTCGACGCCTATGCCCTGAGCCGTGGCACGGGCAGCTTCGTGATCATCGATCGCTTGTCCAATGCAACAGCGGCTGCCGGCATGATCAGCGCAGCTGCCGAATCCAGTGCGGCCCCGGTAAGCGATGAACTGGCCCGCCTGCGCGCCTTCGAGCTGGAGTTCAACCAGCTGGTACGCAAGCACTTCCCGCACTGGGAAGCGAAGGATATTTCGAAGCTGCTCTAAGTCGCACGCTATTCCTTGCGGAGTCATGCCTTTATCGGGTTTGGCAAGGACTGGCGTCTAACTAGTGCACCGCAAAGCAGCATTAACGCAGCATTTACACGAAAATCAGCCCCCCTATGTGGCCCGTAATATTTTACGAAGCTGCATAGGGGGGTTTCTTTATGGTGGTGGATGGCCCCCAGCCTTGCTCGGGTGAGGCAGATAACAAGACTTGGGCGCAGCGTTCTACTGGAGTCGGGACTAGCTGTAATAGCGCTAGCCAAACCCTGGTCGATTTTTTGTCTGCATGGTACTCAGCCCTGCCCGGTAGCCTGGCGATACTGGCGCGGGGTGAAGCCGGTCAGCGCCTTGAACTGGCGGCTGAAGGCACTGTGGTCGGTGTAGCCGCAGTGCAGGGCGACATCGGTAATCGCCATATCGCTGTGCAACAAGCGGTGGGCGTGTTCCAGCCGTGCCTTGTGAATCATCTGCCGAGGGGTCAGGTGGAACACCTTTTTGCAGTAGCGTTCCAGCTGGGCGGCGGAGACGCCGGCAATGGCAGTCAGCTCTTCCATGCTGACCGGGCGGTTGAAGTGCTGGCGGATGAACTCGTCCACCGCCACCAGCCGCTTGTAGGCCGGGTGGGTCTTGCTGGCTGCTTGCAGGTCCAGCGAAATCCCGATCAGCCCGATGATTTCATTGGCCTGGCTGTATAGCGGCCATTTGTAGGTCAGGCACCAGCCGGGTTCGCGGTTCTTGAACAGGTGCAGTTCCAGTTGGCTTTCCAGTACCAGCCCACCCTCCAGCACTTTCATGTCCTGCGCGGTATAGACCGGCCCCAACTGCGCCGGAAACACCTCGACACTGGTCTTGCCCAGCAGCGGTTGCAGGCTTTTCAGGCCGCAGCGTTCCATCAGTGTCTGGTTGGCCACCAGGTAACGCGCCTGACGGTCCTTGATGAAGATCGCTGCATTCGGGATCAGGTCCAGCACCGGCAGCAGCGGCCCCAGCCCAGCCAGCAGTGCGGCAATGGACGGCGGGCGCATGGTTTCCTGCCAGCGCGCGATGGTTTCCAGCGTATCGCCAGTCATTCTTTCCCCTTTGCCTTGCTTCCCCTCGTCGGAGGGATTTTTATCCCGAAAACGCCAATTGTGCCGATTTCGTCATTGTCGCTGATGATAACCATCAAGAATGTTGGCGGCAATGAAGCCATTCTATGCAGGTGCTGACGAAGACGGATGCGGCACGAAGATGCAATGGAATCAAGGCACTGCAAGGCGTTGTTGCGTGTGGTCCTGCCTGGTGCATCTGCCCGCCATCCGTCATTCACGTTTTTGGAATGGACAGGCCAATGAAACAGATACACATCATCGATTCCCACACCGGGGGCGAACCCACCCGGCTGGTGATGCAAGGATTCCCCGCGCTGACCGGTGGCAGCATGGCCGAGCAGCGCGACGTACTGCGCCAGCAGCACGACCAGTGGCGGCGCGCCTGCCTGCTGGAGCCGCGTGGCAGCGAGGTACTGGTGGGCGCGCTGTATTGCGCCCCCGTGTCGCCGGATACCACTTGCGGGGTGATTTTCTTCAACAACACCGGTTATCTGGGCATGTGCGGCCACGGCACCATCGGCCTGATTGCCTCACTGCATTACCAGGGCCTGATTGCACCGGGCGTGCACAAGATCGATACCCCGGTGGGGCCGGTCAGCGCCACCCTGCATGCGGACGGTGCAGTCACGCTGGGCAATGTGCCGGCCTACCGTTACCGCCAGCAAGTGGCGGTGGAGGTGCCGGGTTACGGTGTATTCCATGGCGATGTCGCCTGGGGCGGTAACTGGTTCTTCCTGGTGGCCGAGCACGGCATGGCGCTGGAAATGGGCAATGTGGAGGCGCTGACCACCTTTACCTGGGCCATGCTCAAGGCGCTGGAAGCGCAAGGCATCACCGGGGCCGACGGCGCGCTGATCGACCACGTTGAGCTGTTCGCCGACGATGCCGAGGCCGACAGCCGCAACTTTGTCATGTGTCCGGGCAAGGCCTACGACCGTTCGCCCTGCGGCACCGGCACCAGCGCCAAGCTGGCTTGTCTGGCTGCCGACGGCAAGCTGGCCGAAGGCGAGTACTGGGTACAGGCCAGCATTACCGGCAGCCAGTTTGTCGGTCATTACCAGCGCGAGGGCGAGCTGATTCGCCCCTTCATTACCGGCCGCGCCTACGTCACCGCCAACAGCACGCTGCTCATCGACGAACAAGACCCTTTCGCGTGGGGCATTTGAGCCCACACGCCGCACTGACATCCCCCACACACACATACATACAAGCTGCAAGGAGCAAAACAATGAGCGACAACATTTTCACCGGTTGCATCCCGGCCCTGATGACCCCGTGTACCGCAGAGCGCAAGCCGGATTTTGACGCGCTGGTAGCCAAGGGCCAGCAACTGATTGCCGCTGGCATGAGCGCCGTGGTGTATTGCGGCTCGATGGGCGACTGGCCGCTGCTGAGCGAAGCCGAGCGCCAGGAGGGCGTGGCGCGGCTGGTGGCTGCCGGCGTGCCCACCATTGTCGGTACCGGTGCGGTGAATACCCGCGAGGCGGTCGCGCATGCAGCCCACGCTGCCCGCGTGGGTGCACACGGCCTGATGGTGATTCCACGCGTACTGTCGCGTGGTGCATCGCCGGCTGCCCAGAAAGCCCATTTCTCCGCCATCCTCGCTGCCGCGCCAAACCTGCCGGCGGTGATCTACAACAGTCCCTATTACGGTTTTGCCACCCGCGCCGACCTGTTCTTCGAACTGCGTCGCAGCTATCCCAACCTGATTGGCTTCAAGGAGTTCGGTGGTGCCGCTGACATGCGCTATGCCGCCGAGCACATCACCTCGCAGGATGATCAGGTCACCCTGATGGTGGGGGTGGACACCCAGGTGGTGCATGGCTTTGTCAATTGCAATGCCACCGGCGCTATCACCGGCATCGGCAATGCGCTGCCGCGCGAAGTGCTGCATCTGGTGGCGCTGAGCAAGGCGGCCGCCAAGGGAGACGCCGTAGCCCGCAGCCAGGCGCGCGAGCTGGAATCTGCGCTGGCGGTGTTGTCCTCCTTCGACGAGGGCTGCGACCTGGTGCTGTATTACAAGTACCTGATGGTCCTCAACGGTGACCAGGAGTACAGCCTGCACTTCAACGAAACCGATGTGCTGAGCGCAGCGCAGCGCCGCTATGCCGAAACCCAGTACGCGCTGTTCCGCGAGTGGTATCGCAACTGGTCGGCCGGCCTGAACGCAGCCTGAGCCTGTCTCCGACTACCCGTGCCATGCCGCTGGCGTGGCCGGGCTTATCCCATTAGCAGCCATCCAAGGTGCAGGAACCCCTATGAATCTGACAGGCAAGATGCTGATTGGCGGGCAGGCCGTTGCCGGCCAGCGCGAAGGCAGCCGGGCAATTGACCCAGCCACTGGGCTGGCGCTGGCGCCCGCTTATGCCGGTGCAGACCTGAGCCAGGTCGAACAGGCTTGTACGCTGGCCTGGGCTGCCTTTGCTGCCTATCGGGAAACCACGCCGGAGCTACGTGCCCGTTTTCTGGAAAGCATTGCCGAGGAAATCGAAGCCTTGGGCGATGAGCTGATCGAACGTGCCATGCTCGAAACCGGCCTGCCACGCGCCCGCCTGCAGGGGGAACGCGGCCGCACGTGTGGTCAGCTGCGGATTTTTGCCCGCACCGTGCGTGCCGGCGAATGGCTGGATGTACGGATCGATAGCGCCCAGCCGCAACGTCAGCCGCTAGCGCGTGCCGACCTGCGCCAGCGCCACATTCCGCTGGGCCCGGTGGCGGTGTTCGGGGCCAGCAATTTCCCGCTGGCCTTCTCGGTGGCGGGGGGAGATACCGCTTCGGCACTGGCGGCTGGTTGTCCGGTCATCGTCAAGGCGCACAGCGCCCATCCCGGTAGCAGCGAGCTGGCCGGTCAAGCCATTGGCCGGGCGCTGGCCAAGTGCGGTCTGCCTGCCGGGGTGTTCGCGCTGCTGTTTGGCAGTGGTCGCGAGGTGGGCAATGCCCTGGTGACCGATCCGCGTATCAAGGCGGTGGGCTTTACCGGTTCGCGCAGTGGAGGTCTGGCGCTGTGCCAGGCGGCGCAGAATCGCCCGGAGCCGATTCCGGTCTATGCCGAAATGAGCTCCACCAACCCGGTATTCCTGCTGCCCGCTGCCTTGCAGGCGCGCAGCGATGTGCTGGCGCAGGGCTTTGTCGGCTCGCTGACGCAGGGGGCAGGGCAGTTCTGTACCAACCCCGGCCTACTGATTGCCGTACAGGGGCCGGCGCTGGAGCGTTTTGTCGCCACGGCGGCCGATCTGCTGCAACAAAGCGCGGCGCAAACCATGCTCACGCCTGGCATCTGGGCCGCCTATCAGGCCGGAGCGGACAGCTTGTCCGCCCATGCCGCGACAGCCGCCTGCGGCCAGCCCGCCAGCGGGCCAAACCAGTGCCAGGCACGCCTGCTACGGGTGAGGGCTGCCGAGTATCTGGCCAATCCGGCCTTGCAGGTCGAGGTGTTCGGTGCCGCTGCGCTGCTGGTGGCTTGCCGCGATGAACAGGAAATGCATCAGTTGGCCAATGCGCTGGAAGGCCAGCTTACCGCCACACTGCAACTGGACGATGGCGATGTCGCGCTGGCGCGCACCCTGCTGCCCGTGCTGGAAGGCAGGGCGGGCCGCATTCTGGTGAATGGCTGGCCCACCGGGGTGGAAGTGTGCGATGCCATGGTGCATGGCGGGCCGTTTCCGGCCACCTCCGACACGCGCAGCACTTCGGTGGGTACGGCGGCCATCTACCGTTTCCTGCGGCCGGTGTGCTATCAGGACGTGCCGGATGTACTGCTGCCCGCTGCCCTGCAGCATGGCAATCCGCTGGCGCTGCGCCGGCTGGTCGATGGCATGCGGGAGGCCTGAGTCATGGCGCAAACCCTTGCTCCGGGAAGCGATGTCATCGTGGTGGGTGCTGGTGTGGTCGGCATCGCCATTGCCCTGCAATTACAACTGGCCGGCTTTGGCGTGACGCTGCTGGACCGTGGCGAACCGGCCATGGAAACCAGTTATGGCAATGCCGGTGCCTTTGCCATCAGCGATGTGATTCCGTTGGCCGAACCGGGCGTCTTGCGCAAGGTGCCGGGCTGGATGCTGGACCCGCTGGGGCCACTGGCCTTGCGCTGGCGCTATCTGCCCAGCCTGATGCCGTGGTTGCTGCGCTTTCTGGCGGCCAGCCGGCCCGGCCGGGTCGCCGCGCTTACCCGCGATCTGTCCGCCTTGCTGGGCCGGGTGAATGCGGACTATGCCGTGCTGATCGGAAAGGCCGGGCTGGAGCACATGTGGCAGCGCCACGGCAATCTGACGCTTTACCGCAATCAGCAGGAATTCGACGCGGCCCTGCCAGCCTGGGAGGAAAAGCGTCGCCACGGTGTGCAGTGGCAGGCGCTGTCGGGCAGTGCGCTGGCCAAGCGCGAGCCCTTGCTGGCCGAGGAATGGCAATGCGCAGTGCGGGTGCCGGGCTGGTCGCATGTGGACGATCCCTACTTGTTCAGCCGTGGCCTGTTCGATGCCTTCGTCCACGCCGGTGGGCGCTTTGTGCAGGACGAGGTGCTGCGCACCCTGGGTGACACGCACGGTGTGCACGGTGTGGAGACTGCCGGTAATGGCCAGTTGTCTGCGGCGGTTGTGGTGATTGCCTGCGGCGTGTGGAGCGACCGTTTTACCCGTCAGCACCAATACCGCGTGCCGCTGGAAAGCGAGCGCGGCTATCACGTCAATCTGCCGCATGCCGGGGTGAAACTGCATCACTTCATCCAGTGTGCCAGCGAGAGCTTTGTCATCCTGCCCATGGCTGATGGCGGCCTGCGGCTGGCGGGCACGGTGGAGCTGGCGCACCGCGATGCCCCGGCGGACTGGCGGCGCGCGCACATCCTATTGGACAAGGCCCGGCGCATTGTCGGCGACTTTTCTACCGAAGGCATGACGGTGTGGATGGGCAATCGCCCCTCGCTGCCGGATACCCTGCCCATCATCGGCCCGGCACCCGCTCAGGCCGGGCTGTGGTTTGCCACTGGTCATGGCCATCTGGGCCTCACTCTGGCGGCCACTACCGCCGTGCTGTTATGCGACATGTTGCAAGGGCACAGCCCGGCACTGGATATGCAGCCCTACCGGATGTCTCGTTTTTGATCCTGTCACGCACCGGCGCAGACCGGTCATGACGGGGGAGCAGTAGAGGGGAGGGCCGGCTGGCTTTCCTTGACAAGAGCAACCGGCAAAACCGCCGCCTCCTGTCTTGCATCGCCAGTGCTGTTGGCTGGGGTGATGCAACGGGTGTGTCGGCTTGTGCTGGTCAATCAAAAAGCAGCATCAAAGGAGAAGTGACATGGTTCGGAACAAACTGTTTGCAGAAATGAACTGGGTGGTGGCGCTGGGCGGCATGATGGTGCCCTTTGTCATGGCTGCCGCCCATGCTGACACGGTGGTGAAAATCGGCTTTTCTTCGCCGCTGTCCGGTCCGCAGGCCCATTACGGCAAGGACAATGAAAATGCCACCAAAATGGCGATTGACGACATCAACGCCAAAGCTCTGCTGGTGGGCGGGCAGAAAATCAAGTTCGAGCTGGTGTCCGAAGACGACCAGGCCGACCCGCGTGTCGGCACCCAGGCCGCGCAGCGGCTGGTTGATGCCGGGGTCAAAGCCGTGATCGGCCACTTCAACTCCGGGGTGTCGATTCCGGCTTCGCGCATTTATTCGGAGGCGGGCATTCCGCAGCTGTCGGTGTCCACCAACCCGGCCTATACCCAGCAAGGCTACAAAACCACCTTCCGCCTGGTGGGCAGCGACAGCCAGATTGGCGGCTCGCTGGGCCAGTTCGCCGTCAAAACGCTGAAGGCCAAGAGCATTGTGGCGATTGACGACCGCACGGCCTACGGCCAGGGCATTGCCGATGAGTTCGTCAAGGCGGTGACCGCCAATGGCGGCAAAGTGCTGCGCCGCGAATTCACCTCGGACAAGGCTACCGATTTTACCTCCATCCTCACTGCGGTGAAGGCGGTCAATCCGGAAGTCATCTTCTATGGCGGGGCCGATGCCCAGGCCGCGCCGATGGCCAAGCAGCTCAAGCGCCTGGGGCTGAAAGCCAAGCTGATGGGGGGTGACATGATGAACACGCCCACCTTTATCCAGCTGGCAGGTGCGGACGCTGTCGGGCATTACTCGGCCGTGGCGGGTGGCATTCTGTCCGCCCGTCCGGCTGGCAAGGAGTTTGAACGCCGCTACAAGGAGCGTTTCCATCAGGACGTGGTCTTGCTGGGGCCGCAGTTTTACGACGGTGTGATGCTGGTGGCCGAGGCCATGAAGCAGGCTGGCTCGGTGGAACCGGCCAAATACCTGCCCAAGCTGGCAGCCATTCGCTACAGCGGCGTGACGGCAGATTTTGCCTTTGCCCCCAATGGCAATCTGCTCAAGGCACCGGTCACCCTGTCGGTGGTCAAGAACAATGCCTGGGCAGTGCAGGCCGTGGTGCGCTAGGCGTCGCAGCTTCTTCTGTTTTCCCCGCAGTTCTCATCAGTCTCATGCTTGGGCTGGCTGCCATCTGGCAGGCCAGCCGTTTTTTATGGACAGAGAGGCAGCAAAAAGGCCATCCCGTGGGATGGCCTTACCGAGGCTGGTGCTGGTTTACAGATCGCCGCCGGTTTCCAGAATGAAGCTGGCCTTGGCGTCCTGGCCCAGTTGCTGCACCAGATAAGGCAGCACTTCTTTCAAGGTTTCCGGCAGGGTCCACGGCGGATTCAGCAGGAACATGCCGCTACCGTACATGCCAAAGCCGTCGGCAGATGGCGCTTGTACGTGCAGCTCGGCGCGCAGCCAGCTCTTGGCCGGCAGCTTTTTCAGCTCTTTGGGCAGTTCTTTCATCTCGGCGCGCTGCAGGCAGGGGTACCACACGGCGTAGATGCCGGTGGCAAAACGCTTCAGGCCTTCCTTGAGCGCCGTCACCACGTGCTGGTAGTCACGCTTGTCTTCGTAGGGCGGGTCAATCAGCACCAGGCCCCGGCGCGGTGGCGGCGGCAGGATGGCCTTGATGCCTTCAAAGCCATTGGCCTGTTGCAGCTGGGTACGGCGCGGATGGCCGCCGAAGTTCTGTTCCAGCAACTGGAAATCCGTAGGGTGCAGCTCGAATAGGCGCAGCTTGTCGCTTTGCGGCATCACCGCAGCGGCACACCAGGGGGAGCCGGGGTAGAAACGCAGTTCGCCATCCGGGTTCATCTCGCGTACCACGTCCACATAGGCGGCTACGGCGGGCGGCAGGTCGCTACGGTCCCACAGGCGGGCAATGCCGCTCAGGTATTCGGCATTCTTGGCGGCATAGCCTTCGTGCAGGGCATAGCCACCGGCTCCGGCGTGGGTATCGATATACCAGTAGGGCTTGTCTTTCTGGCCCAGGTAATCCAGGACGGCAATTTCAATCAGGTGCTTGAGCACGTCGGCGTGGTTGCCGGCGTGAAAGGCGTGGCGATAACTCAGCATGCATCAGCTTTCTAAGACAATGGCGGCATTGTAGCGGATTTGGGATCGCTTCAGACGGCGGGCAGCCAGTTGGCGGGGATGGCCTGCTCCCAGCCCAGCGCGCGCACCACGCTGGCAAAATCATCAGCCAGAGGGCAGGTCAACTGGATGGCTGCACCAGTCGCCGGGTGGGTGATCTGCATCTCCATGCAGGCCAGCAGCATGCGCTGGCTGCCAAAGTGCTCGGCAAACATGCGGTTGTGCACGCCTTTGCCATGGGTAGCGTCACCAATGATGGGGTGGGCGATATGCTTCATGTGGCGGCGCAACTGGTGGCGGCGGCCGGTGAGTGGCGACAGCTCCACCAGGGCGTAACGGCTGCTGGGGTAGCGGTCCACGGCAATCGGCAGCTCCACCGTGGCTATGCGGCGGTAGTCGGTTTGTGCTTCTTGCGGGCCTTGTTCCACCTTTTCGCCCAGCCAGGCCAGGTCATCCACCCGCCGGCTGAGGGCATGGTCGATATGGCCGGCCTCGGCCGGATGGCCACGCACCACGGCCAGGTAGCGCTTGCTCACTTCCTGGCGTTCGAATTGCCAGCTCATTTCACGGCTGCTGTCTTTGTCCAGGGCAAACAGCAGTACGCCGGAGGTGCCCTTGTCCAGCCGGTGTACCGGGTAGACGCGCTGGCCAATCTGGTCACGCAATAGCTGGATGGCAAAGCGGGTTTCGTGACGATCCAGCTCGGAGCGGTGCACCAGCAGGTTGGACGGCTTGTGGATGGCGATCAGCTGCTGGTCGCGGTAGAGAATGGGTAGCATGGCGGTGTTGATGAGGCGAAGGCCGCGATTGTAGGACTTTGCCGTCGGCTTGGATATGTGCAAGGCGCTGCCGTGGCCGAATTGCGACAGCTGGGCGGGTAGATTTTTCCTGCATTTGCCATTGACAGCGACTTCTTGCGCTTGCTGCAGGAAAACGTCATATTTTGTGATCCGGTCATGCATGTAGGCATAAATTTGCTGCGTGCTGCGGTTTTTTAGCGCCGGATCATTGCGATTGCTGCCCCCCAATTACCAGCTTTGCGACAAGGTATTTCAAAGTGGAGAGGAAATTGTTTACAGTCAATTTCCCGGTCATTACAATTCGCCGCGCCCACCATGATGAAACTCTGCGTTGCAGCCTGGCGCACTGACATTCGGTGGCGCACCTGCAGGCCCGTGGCCTGACAGAGAGCCAATCCGGAAGTAGGGGCTTCCCGATGTTGCATGAACAGGCTAGCGTCCGCTCGTGCATGTTGACCAACAAAACCAAGAGTTCCAGATATGACCATCCAACTGAAACGAGCAAGCGTTGCCGTAGGCCTGTCCATGCTGGCCGGCGTCACCTTTGCCAAAGACTTCACCCCGGCTGTGATCTACGATCAGGCCGGCAAGTTTGACAAGAGCTTCAACGAAGCGGCGTTCAATGGCGCAGAGCGTTTCAAGAAGGAATTCAAGATCAGCTATCGTGAGGGCACCATTGCCTCCGAAGCACAAAAGGAACAGCTGCTGCGCAATCTGGCGCGCAAGGATGCCGACCTGATCGTTTCCGTCGGCTTCTCCTTTACCCAGGCGGTGGAAACCGTGGCCAAGGAATTTCCCAAGGTGAAATTCACCATCATCGATTCCGTGGCCAAGGGTCCGAACGTACAGAGCATCGTGTTCAAGGAACAGGAAGGCTCCTTCCTGGTGGGCATGGCCGCTGCCATGGCATCCAAGTCCGGCAAGGTAGGTTATATCGGTGGCATGGATGTGCCGCTGATCCGCGCCTTTGGCTGTGGCTATGTACAGGGTGCCAAGTATGCCAACAAGAAGGCTGAAGTCATCCAGAACATGACCGGCACCACGCCGCAGGCCTTCAACGACCCGGCACGCGGTACCGAGCTGGCCAAGAGCCAGTTTGATCGCGGCGTCGACGTGGTATTCGCTGCTGCCGGTGGCACCGGCCTGGGCGTGCTGCAGGCCGCCAAGACCGCCAATAAACTGTCCATCGGCGTCGACAGCAACCAGAACCACCTCTACCCCGGCTATGTGCTGACCTCCATGGTCAAGCGCGTGGACAATGCCGTGTACGATACTTTCAAGTCCGCCCGCGACGGCAGCTGGAAGCCGGAAGTCAAAGTCATGGGCCTCAAGGAAGGCGGCGTGGACTGGGCGCTGGACAGCAATAACCGCAAGCTGATTTCCGCCGACATGGAAAAGAAAATCGGCGCCGCCAAGAAGGACATCATCAGTGGCAAGCTCAGCGTGGTCGACTACCGCGCCAGCAACAGCTGCCCGGTGAAGTAAGTCTTTAGATCATCTTTTCCCGGCTGCGGCCCGGGAGGACTGCAGGCACGATGGCTCTGGCTATCGTGCCTGTTTGATTCTGGCGAGGCCGCCGACCGGATTTATGGAAAATCGGGAAAATACCGGCATGACTGATTTCGCCATCGAGCTGAACGGCATCTGCAAGCGCTTCGGCACAGTGCAGGCCAATCGCGATGTATCAATGAACATCGCCAAGGGCTCCATACACGGCATCATCGGCGAGAACGGCGCGGGTAAATCCACCCTGATGAGCATTCTGTACGGCTATTACCAGGCCGACAGCGGCAGCATCGCGGTGGATGGCAAGACCGTGCGCATCCGCAACAGCCAGGAAGCCATCCGGCTGGGCATCGGTATGGTCCATCAGCATTTCATGCTGGTGGACAACTTCACCGTGCTGGAAAACATCGTGCTGGGTGCCGAAGGCGGCCTGCTGCTCAAAGAGGGCATGGCCAAGGCGCGCGAACACCTGCAGGCGCTGAACCGCGACTACTCGCTGGAGGTTGATCCGGACGCCATCGTTGGCGAGCTGGGTGTTGGCCTGCAGCAACGGGTGGAAATTCTCAAGGCGCTGTACCGCGGGGCCGACGTACTGATTCTGGACGAGCCCACGGCCGTGCTGACACCGCAGGAGGCCGATCACCTGTTCTGCATCCTGCGTGCGCTGCGCGAGCAGGGCAAGACGGTCATCCTGATCACCCACAAGCTGCGCGAGGTGATGGACATTACCGATGCCGTCAGCGTGATGCGTGCCGGTACGGTGGTGGGCAATGTGCGCACGGCGGATGTCGACAAGGAAAAACTGGCCGACCTGATGGTGGGGCGCAAAGTCACGCTGAAAGTGGACAAGGCCGAGCGCGAACCGGGGGCGGCCGTGCTGGACGTGCGCCAGCTGTGCCTGACCGATGAGCGTGGCGTCAAGCTACTGGATGGCTTGAATTTTCAGGTGCGCGCCGGCGAGATCGTCGGCATTGCCGGGGTGTCTGGCAATGGTCAGTCCGAGCTGCTGGAAGTGCTGGCGGGCATGCTGGAGCCGACTTCCGGTGAAATCCGCTATCAGGGTGCGGATCTGCTGCAGGAAAAATCCACACAGCCGCGGGCCGCTCTGTATCGCAAAAAGGGCATTGCCCATGTGCCGGAAGACCGTTCGCGTGAAGGCCTGGTGAAGTCCTTTGCCATGTTCGAGAACGCCATTCTCGGCTATCACGACGACAAGCGCATCAGCAAGGGCGGGCTGTTTTCACGCCAGGCACTGCTGGCGCGCACGCGTGATTTCATCCGCCAGTTCGATATCCGTCCGGACAACGCCCAGCTGCGTGTGGGTTTGCTGTCGGGTGGCAATCAGCAAAAAGTGGTGCTGGCGCGCGAGATTCACGCCAACCCGGACTTGCTGTTGATCGGCCAGCCGACGCGTGGCGTGGACATCGGCGCCATCGAGTTCATTCACAAACGGTTGGTGGAGCTGCGCGATGCCGGCAAGGCCATCTTGCTGGTGTCGGTGGAGCTGGAGGAAATTCTGGCCTTGTCCGACCGCATTCTGGTGATGGCCGGCGGGCAGATTAGCGGCGAAGTGGCGGCCAGGGATGCCGACACCATTTCGCTGGGTTTGTTGATGGGGGGGCACAAACATTGAAATTCGGACAACCGTCCACATTGCCGCGCTGGGCTCAGCTGACTGTGCTGCCGGCATTGAATCTGCTGGCCGCCTTGCTGGTGACTGGCTTCGTGACCTGGATGATAGGCGAAGATCCGTGGGAATGCCTGCAATTGCTGGTAAGCGGTGCCTTCGGCAGTGGTGAAGGCATCGGCTATACGCTGTTCTACACCACCGGTTTCATTTTTACCGGGTTGGCGGTGGCCACTGCTTTTCATGCCGGGCTGTTCAATATCGGTGGCGAAGGGCAGGCCTATCTGGCTGGCCTGGGGGTGACGCTGGTGGTGCTGGCTTTTGATCACACCCTGCCGCCCTTGGTGCTGGTGCCGCTGTGCATCCTGGCCGCCATGGGCTTTGGTGCGGCCTGGGCCTTTATTCCAGGCTGGCTGCAGGCGCGGCGTGGCAGCCATATTGTGGTCACCACCATCATGTTCAACTTCATCGCCTATTCGCTGATGTTGTATCTGATCGGTCATCACCTGATCGAAGCCGGTTCGCAAAACCCTACCACCCGCGAGTTTGGCCAGGCCGCGTGGATTCCGGCCATTCATCAGGTGGCTGCCGGCATGGGCATCAGCCTGCCCAGCACGCCGCTGAACCTGACCTTTGTCATGGCGCTGCTGGCCTGCGGCCTGTTTTACCTGCTGGTGTGGCATAGCCGCTGGGGCTTCCAGTTGCGTACGGTGGGCGTGAACGAGAGTGCAGCACGCTATGCCGGCATCAGCGTCAGCAAGACCATCATTCTGGCCATGTGTGTGTCCGGCGCCTTGTCCGGCTTCGCCGCTGTCAACGAGCTGCTGGGTTCCACCCACCGCATGAATGTGTCCTTTACCAATGGTGTCGGCTTTGTCGGCATTGCCGTGGCGCTGATGGGGCGCAACCATCCGGTGGGCATCATCCTGTCGGCCCTGCTGTTTGGCGGCCTGACGCAGGGCGGGCTGGAGCTGTCGTTTGAAAAACCGGTGATTACCCGCGAAATGATCATCTTCATCCAGGGCCTGATCATCCTGTTCTGCGGCGCGCTGGAAAACCTGTTCGAGCCGTTTATCGCAGGCCTGTTCAAGCGCAAGGAGGACAAATAATGGAACAGTTGTTCAGCTTGCTGGACTCAACCATCCGGGTGGCTACGCCGCTGGTACTGGCGGCGCTGGCCGGCATGTTCTCCGAGCGCTCCGGCGTGGTGGATATCGGCCTGGAAGGCAAGATGCTGGTGGCGGCTTTCGCCGCTGCCGCCGCCGCCTTTGTTACCCATTCGCCCTGGCTGGGTCTGCTGGCCGGCATCATGGCTTCGGTCAGCCTGGCCATGGTGCATGCCTTTGTCTCGGTCACCTATAACGGTAATCAGCTGATCTCCGGCATGGCCATCAACACCATTGCCTCTGGTATTACGCCGGTACTGGGGCTGGCCTGGTTTCAGCAGGGCGGCAATACCCCGCAGTTGGATGATGACTCACGCTTCCACGACATCAGCCTGCCGTTTGCCGATGCCCTGTCGAATGTGCCGGTCATCGGCCATCTCTATAGCAAGCTGCTGTCCGGGCACAGCATTCTGGTCTATCTCACCGTACTGATCATCCCTGTGGTGAGCTGGGTGGTGTATCGCAGCCGCTTTGGCCTGCGTCTGCGTGCGGTTGGCGAGAACCCGCATGCGGCCGATACCGCTGGGGTGTCGGTGGCTCGGGTGCGTTATATCGCCTTGTTCTGGGGTGGCGTGCTGTGTGGGGTAGCCGGTACTTTCCTGTCGGTATACCAGACCGGTAGCTTCATCAAGGAAATGACCGCCGGCAAGGGCTTTCTGGCACTGGCGGCACTGATTTTCGGCAAATGGCGTCCGCTGCCGGCAGTGTTGGGCTGTCTGTTGTTTGCCTTTGCCGATGCCCTGCAAATCCGGCTGGAAGGGGTGGATCTGCCCATTGTCGGCCAGATTCCCTCGCAGGCCATCCAGGTCATTCCTTATGTGCTGACGGTATTGCTGCTGGCTGGCTTTGTCGGTCGTGCCGTGGCACCGAAGGCCATTGGCGTGCCGTTTGTAAAGTCACGCTAGGCAGTGAAATCGGCCCATCAAGTGGGCTGCAGAAAAAACCGGCTCTGGCCGGTTTTTTTACGTCTCATGCTGTGGGGGTACTGTCGACGGGTCGAATTGTGTGCTGAATTGCACTACAACAAGGGGTGTGCACCAGCCGGCCTGGGCGCTGATGGGCAAATGACAATAAACAAGGCTGCAGCAGTCAGCCGAATCCGGGGGAATGGTATGTGGCTGGCCGTGCTGACACTGGTCCTGGTGGGATGTACTGTCGCCGCACTGGCCGGCCTGCTGGGTGGTGCGCTGCGCCAGCATGATCCCGATGCCTTGGTCGGGCAGGGCATGCCGCCGGGTGACAGTGTGCTCGGCAAGGTGGCCGCCACCCGCAAAGCGCGTGATGACTCCTGGAGCCGCCGCCCCTGGCCTTACATCCGTGACCGGCTGACCTTTCCACCGCTGGATATCCCGGCGGTCATCCTGCATAGCACCATCACCCCCGGCAAGTGCTACCGCGTCGATCCCGCCACGCTGACCTGTACTTGCAGCTATTTCCTGCTGCGTGGATCAAGCGCGGCCATCGGTAGCAAGGAAAGACTTTGTCGCCATCTGCGCAAGGTGTACGCCGAGCGCGGCACACTGCCGGCCGTGGTCAATATGGTGCTGCTGGATGATGTTCATTTTTGCGAGACCGACCAGTTATGGTCGGGCGAGGTGGAGGGGGTGCCGGTGGCCATCGCCTGGCGCGAAGGCGACCCGTGGGTCACCATCTACACCCGCAGTAATGCACTCAATCAGTCGCCGGAATTCCAGCGCTACAACTTTCACCTTGATCATGCCAGCTGGTCAGATAGCCGCGCCCCCAAGTACAACGCAACTGCTATCCGCCAGATGCTGGCCGACTGGTTTGGCGACCGCAAACTGATGGCCTGAGCTGTGCTCAGCGCTTTCTCAGTGCTACCCGCATCGCTGCCCGTCGATTGGCCGGTAATTTGTCGACGTAGTTGATGGCCGTTTGGTCGTATTTGTCGGTTTCATCCAGCGATGCGCCATGCGCAACAAGAGAGGCGACGATGGCCGGTGAGGACTCAAGCACCGCAATCATCAGTACGGTGATCCCGCTTGTGCGTGTATATGCATTGACGTCTGCACCCTTGGTGATCAGATCCTCGACGATGCCAATATCCTTGGACTGTACCGCGTAAAACAATGGTGTGCGGCCATCGTAGCCATCGACATTGGCATCCGCACCGGCCTGCAGCAGCACTTGTACCGCAGCGCGATTATGGCCTTCTATCGCATAAACCAATGCCGGCCTGGAAATATCGTCCAGCGATTGGTCAAGCTCACAGTGATGGTTCTTGATGTAGCTAACCACAGCGGATGCGTCGGCATGGCGCAGCAGTTGTTGCCAGTCTTCTTTGTTGCACGCTGCAATGGTTTGTTGTGTGAGCAGCAGCATGCCAATGCTAAGCAGGCATCTATTCGAATAGTTTTTTACGTACGGCATCTAAAGTGTCACCATCAAGTCCGCCAAGCGTAGTTCTGTTTCCTGGTCATTCAGTTTGTAAGTGAAATGTCAGTAGCTCAGTCCACGCCTGTTTACTGCACCTTGTACACATTGGATGACAGTTGCAGCGTGGCATCAAAAGTGACTGGGGGGCGGTGCGGGTGGACTTTCAATACGGCATCTACCCGAAAGCGCAGGTGCCTTTCCATTTCGCGTGGCGCATCCAGATTGACGCGCACCCTTGAAAGCCGGGGCTCGTGCGTTTCAATGGCGCGTCGCAATTGCTCGCGCAGCAGCTCCCGGTCATCCGGGTTCAACAGGCTGATGCCGCTAAGATCCGGAATCCCAAAACGCAGCATGCTGTTGCTGGCCAGCGGGTAGGCGTCGAACAAGTCGTCCAGCGGCATGGTGCGGGTGTTGAGCAGGGCTTCAAGATCGCGCGCCAGTGAGCGCTTGAATTGGGCGAGCTCGTAGAGCATGGCTTCGGGCTGGCGCGATCTGTCCGGTTCGTCATCCAGCAGGCGGTCGAGTACGGACGGCTGGATCAGGGCGTGGCGACTAAGAGTGCTCATGTCAGCTGGCAAACAGTTTGCCCAGCTGCTTGGCCAGCAACCAGCGATAGGTCATGAAGATGCCGCTGCCCGCAATCGCCAGCAAGGCGAAGTACAGCCACAAGGGGAGCTCGTGCCGGACAAAGGCCTGAAAACGCTGCGGCAGTTGGGCATTAGGAGAGAATTCTGCTTTCCCGCCACGTACTTGCTGAATTTCCTGCGCCAGTTTGTGGGTCAGGTAGCCCAGCTTTTCTTCGCCCTCCAGCAGATATTTGCCTTGAAAGCCCAGCAGCAGGCAGCTGTAGAACACTTCTAATGGCTCGATCTGCTGCGCCGGCTCCAGTCGTAATTGTTCCAGTCTGCTGAAAAAACCCTCACCCGCCAGATGTTCGCCAAACAGACGCAACTGCAAGGGCATGCGTTCCCATTCGTCGCGCAAGGGAAAGTCCGATGACAGAATGATTTCATCCATCAGTGCGCAAAAAGCGTATTTGGAGTAGTTGACCGCATTCATATCCTTGTTGAAATTGCGCGCGGTTTTCTCGTATTGCGCCAGGAACTGGTCCACGCGGCGATTGAACTCCACTGCACTGCCGGGAGCATTGCCGTCTTTCAGCAAAAACAGCAGGTAAATGCCGTCTTCCAGCATCTCGCGCAGGCTGGGCGCCGCAGAGGGGGTAACGGCCAGTGGGCGTTCTTGGTTGGGGAGGGCGGTAGTTTGGTTCATGGCCTTATCAACGGAAAACGGCAATCAGCTCTAGTGACAGATTGGCGAGGGTTTGCGGGAGGTAGATGCAGATGCTGCGTGATTGCAGCATGCGGCCAAAAATATCCCCGTGCGGTTCGAGTGCGAAGTAATGGTTGCCAACACGCACCGGCACGGCAGAGGGCGTTTGCGCAGCATGGCTGAGTGCTACGCCACGCAGCGCCGAGTTAAGGATTTTTTCCACATCATCCGGGGCGCCAATCTTGAGTTTGAGCGGCACGCTGTCGATTACCTGGCTGGCTGGCATCTCGCTTTGTACTGACAGGTAGAAATCGACGTTATCCAGTAAGCGGTCGCTTTCCAGTCGGCCAATAAAGAAGGATGGCTTGGGTGAATGCAAGGGAATGATGGTGTAGCGCGCCGAGATGACAGTTTCCAGTAGTTCGCGGATTTGCTGGTCCAGCACCGGCAGTACCAGATGCAGTTGGTCATGCCGGTAGGCGGGAATGTCCGACAAGGTATACAGGGTGGCGAAGGTCTGCAGCTCGCCGCAGAACTCCGCGAGTGCCATATAAAGCTCCTCCGGGTGTAACGGGCTGCTTTGTGACAGATGGCGCAGTCGGGCGAAGTTGCGATTTACCGTATGCAATAGCCAGAAAGAGCTGATGTCAGTTGAACCGTATTCAACAACACTCTTTGATCTTTCTCGGTGGCTATTGCTTAAGGACTGGTTCTTCACTAGCAAAATGTCCAATAGCCGGCGCAACAACTGCTGAATCTCGGTTGAACCTTCTGTAGTAAGAAGAGGAGGAATGAAGCCGGCGCAAATACGCCATTGCCCTGTTGCGTCCTTTTCCAGTTGGCAAAGCGGAACAGATTCGTAGCCGTCACGATTTTCTTCCTCGAACATCAGCTTTACGTCGAGTTCAAGTGTGCTGACATCGGCTTCCAGCGCCTGTGTATACAGATCGGCGATTTCACTGTTGTTGCTGACGAAGCGAGTCGGGCGGTTGAGCGCCTCGCCGTTGCGGGTGTTCCCGCCGTAAGGCTGCAACTGGGCAAGACAGGCGTAGAGGGTGGTCTTGATGCCAAGTTGGGGAATGGTGGCGCACTCTCTGGACAAGGGAAGTGCTGCATTACCTGGTGCCTGGTACAGGGTGCCGTCACGAAACAGCAGCGTCAGGGCATCGATACGCACCATGCCGGCTTTGAGCGCAGTTTCATCAAGCAGCAGATGACTGACTCCCCAGCGATGACGGCCGGAATACTGTAGTAGCTGTGCGCTTTTTTGTTCTAGGAACAAGGACTGTTGCTGGAAATGCTGTGGCCGCAAAAACATGCCTTCGCCCCACAGAACTCTTTTTGCATATTGCATCTTGTGATGACCTTGCATTTGCAACTGAAGATCAATGCGGCGCATTGATTTTTGCAGTGCTTTTAAGGGATTTTACTTAGTAAAAATATCATTTGTCATATTTATGGCAAATGGAATGCGCATAGTGATAATTAAATATTCAATTAATGGACTAATAACAATCGTTGTTAAATTGCAACAGAGCGCAATTATTTGCAGGGTAAATCAACGCCGCTTGCTGGTGCACTCGGCTGGAGGCTGTGATGATTGCCCCGGAATTGCGATGTTCTTGGCGGTCACTGGCAGCAGGTAGCAATCGGCAGCCTTGAAGATTAGTCCACGGCTCTTGATGGCATCGGCGTCAAACAGCAGCCGCCAGTAAGCGGAGTCCGGTTGTCTGAAAAAGCCGACCACGCCGACGTAGCGGGTTTCTTCGCCGATGGTCTCACTGTCGGTCACTGACTTTCCCGGAATCATGGTCAGTTCTTTGCTGGAAATGAGGGTGTTTCCTAGCAGATCCTGCTCTGTTTTCCCGGCCAGCAGGGCATCCATGGTCATCCTGTTGAATGCTTCGGCACTACGCAATTGGTAGATGTGCACTACCACCGATAGCGGTTTTCCTTGTGCATCGCGGTTGAGACCGACGGTGCTTTCCCCGTGGATGGCTATCATTTTTGGGCCGCTGCAGGCGCTCAGCATCAGCGGGATTGCGATGCCTGCCAGCAGGCTTTTGCGATGACTTTTCAAACTAAATGTCATTGGACAATGCTCGTTCCTGATTGAAAAAACCGCATAGCATATTCTATCGGTACTTTTACTAGTGCTTACAGTTATCTTTTCAGCAGAATAAATTACATTATAATATTCTTTTTGCGTATTGTTACATATTGTGATAATACTTTAAATGCAATTATGATTCTCGGGTGTTGATTGTGTCATGCAGATGATTTTTGCCTTGCCGGTACTGGTGGCCTTGCTTGTACTGCTGTTGGCGTGGGTCGGCTGGCGTTACTTCTTGGGCGCGGGTGCGCAGGGGCAGGCTCATCAGCTTCAGGCCTCGCAGGCTGCTGAGGTGGTGCTGTCAAAACCCTTGTTGAGTATGGAGGAAGCGGTTGACTTGAGAACGCTGCCTGCAGGGCCAGTTGCCAGTGCTCAGGTAAAAAGTCCGGTGGTCAATCACAGCTTTCGCTGGTTGCTGCTTCCCTTGTTGTCATTGCCGCTAGTGGGTTTGGGTGTGCTGCTGGTGTTGAATATGGGGCGCTACTATCAGCGGCCGGACTATGTGGCACAGGGCTATGCCCAGGCCGAGCGTATCAAGCAGACGCTGCGGGAAGAAAAACTGGTGCCACCGCCGGCTTTGCCGCCAGCTGCTTTTGTCGACGCCCAAGCAGAGAGGCCTAGTCTGGATATCAATCATGCCAGCCGTGATTGGAGTCGCTTGAATCCGGCTTTCGTGCAAACGGTATTGCATGTGATGGCATCGATGAAAGAGCGTGGTTTTTCCATGGTTTTGCTGGAAGGCTATCGCAGTCCTGAGCGTCAGAATGCGCTGGCAGGACAAGGCAATCATGTGACCCAGGCCAAAGGCGGGGAGAGCAAGCATCAATACGGTTTGGCCGTCGATCTGGCCCCGATCCGTAATGGCAAAGTGGTGATATCCGAGCGTGATCCGTGGGCCATGCAAGCGTATCAAGCCTTGGGTGAGGAGTCGCAAGCAGCCGGCCTTACCTGGGGTGGTAATTGGAGTTTCAAGGATTTTGGCCATATCGAACAGACAGGCTCGATTCGAGCTTTGCTGGCTAAAAAATAGCCCTTCTTTTAATTTTTGCTAAGTGATGGTTATGCAAGGTTGGCTTCGGCACGGAAAAGTGGCATCGGCAATCGGTTTTCTGATTCTGATTGCTCTGATTTGGTTTATCGGTCCCTGGATGGGTCTGGCTTCGCAGGAAGCTCGCCTCGGCTGGATTCTCGGGGTAATGCTGCTATGGGTGTTGAGCTTGCTGGTGGGGCAGATGCTGACTCGCCGCGCGGGTGGCTTACTGGAAAAGATGCTGCGCAAGCAAGCCGATGACGCGGTAATTGGTGCCGATGCCGGCAAGCGGGCCGAGGTGACGATGCTGCGGCAGAAGCTGCTGGCGGCTGTGGATACCCTGAAAAAGTCCAAGCTTGGCAGCAGCAGTGGTAGCGCAGCGTTATACGAACTGCCTTGGTACATGATTATCGGCCACCCTGCTGCCGGCAAGAGTTCGGCGATTCTGCAGTCTGGGCTCACTTTTCCGTTTAGCGATAAGAGTGGCATCCAGGGGGTGGGTGGAACGCGCAATTGCGATTGGTTCTTCTCCACCGAAGGGGTGTTGCTGGATACCGCCGGCCGTTATGCGACGCATACCGAAGATCGCGTGGAGTGGCTGGAATTCCTCAAGTTATTGAAAAAGTACCGGGCCAAGGCACCGGTAAATGGCATCCTGATCGCCATCAGCCTGCCCGAGTTGGCTCAGCATAATAGTGAAGGCTTCGCTACCTACGCTCGGCAGATTCGCGAGCGTATTCATGAAATGTGCAATACCTTCGGTGCACAGGTGCCTGTGTATCTGATGTTTACCAAGCTGGATTTGCTGGGTGGTTTTGGCCAGTTTTTCCTGGATGCTGACGACGAAGCGCGTGCCCAGGTATGGGGTGCCACCTTGTCTGCAGAGCAGGGTAATGGTTTCGATGTCGGCACTGTCGTGGCACAGCAGTTTGAATTACTGTACCGCGGCCTGGTTCAGCTTGGAGAAGACAAGCTGGTGCAGTATCGCGGCAGCCAGGTGAAGCCTGCCCACTTTGCTTTTCCGATTGAGTTTCATGGGCTTAAGCCGGCCGTTGTCAAATTCATCAAGCTGTTGCATGAAGAAGATCCCTATCACGCACGGCCGCTGTTGCGCGGCTTTTACTTCACCAGTGCACTGCAGGAAGGTGTGCCGCGCATCGTGGCCGCCAATCGCGTGCAGGGCCAGTTTGATCTCAGCCCTTTGAGCAAGGACGCCAAACAGCCTCCGTCTTCGTACAGTTTTTTCTTGCGCGACTTCTTTCGCGATGTCCTTTTCCCGGATCAGCATCTGATTTCACGGCAGACCGCACCCGGTGGCGGGCGTTTGCGCATGGCCATGATGGGTATTGGTGTATTGCTGTTGGCGGGACTGGCCGGGGTATGGTCGTGGACCTATATCGGCAACCAGCGGCTGATCGAACAAATCGCGGCTGAGCGTGTTGAAGCCGGCAAATTGGCGGCTAGTGGCCAGCTGTATAATAAATTGAAGTCTTTGCAGCTGCTGCAGCAACGTCTGGAAGAGTTGCAGGCTTATCGCAAGAATGGCGCGCCGTGGCAGCTTGCCTGGGGGCTGTACCAGGGCGATGCGCTGGAAGCCGGGCTGCGTGCTGAGTATTTTGCTGGTTTGAAGCAAGTGATGTTGCAACCGGTACAGCGCAATCTGGAAGCCACTCTGGTGGCCTACAAACCGCAAGCGGAAGCTGCGCCTGTTGTTGTTAAGCCCGTGCCAGTGGTCACCGATATGCCCAAGCCCGTGGCAAAACCGCCAGTCAAGCCCAAACCGCGTCCGCCGCGCCATGGCAACAGCCTGCCCAATATCAAGTTGAGCGCGCTGGACTGGTCACAGAAAGCGACTGCTGCCGAGAGTTCCAGCCCTACCGCAGAAGCTGTGCCGGCCACGACCACAAACAATCAGTCGCGCCAGCTCGATGCCGGCTACAACGCACTGAAAACCTATCTGATGCTGCATGATCACAAGCGTATGGATGAGGCGCATCTGATTGACCAGATTCCGCGTTACTGGCGGCCCTACCTGGAAAGTCAGCATGGGCAGTATTCCGTGGACGAGGTCATGGGTGTGGCCGAGAAACTGGTGGCATTTTATGTCAGCCAGATCCACGAACCCGACCTGCCGGTCATCGAAAACAACGCTCAGGTCGTCTCCGCTGCACGTGAAGTGCTACGGGGCTCTTACAAGCATCTTTCTGCCGAAGAGCGGGTCTACAACGAAATTCGCGCTCGCGCCAATACCCGCTTTGCCCCTTTGACGGTTGCCCGCATCCTTGATAATCGCGATCTGGACATCATGGCCAGTAGCCAAATGGTTGAAGGTGCGTTTACCAGAGAAGCCTGGAATACCTACGTCAAAACTGCGATAGATGAGGCGAGCAAGGGCGAAATCCGTGGTGATGACTGGGTGTTGGCCTCCTCGATTCAGGACAATCTGGGGCGTGATGGCAATATCGAGAAAAACCGTGCAGCCTTGATGGCGCTTTATCGTGCTCAATATATCGCGGCCTGGAAAAAATTCTTGCCGGGTGTCACCACGCGCGACTTTACCAGCCCGGCGCAATCGGCATCGGCATTGACTCGCCTGGCAGACAAGCAAAACTCGCCAGTGAAGCTGATTCTGGCGCGTGCCGCAGTGGAGACGGCCTGGGATAACCCGTCAGAACTGAATCGCTCGCTGGAAAATGCCAAGCAATCGGTGTTGGAGAAAACAGCCGATTTCATCAAGGGTAATGACGGGCAGACTCAGCCCAAAACCGACAAGCAATATGGCGAGGTAGGGCAGGTGTTTGCCGGGGTAGCCTTGCTGGTCAAGGGGGATAATCCGCCCATCAATGGCTATCTTGATCAACTGGCCAAGCTCAAGGCCAAGCTGGCGGGAATTGCATCTACCGACGAACCCGGTCCGCAGGCTCGCAATACCCTGCAAGCCACGCTGAATGGGTCTGGCTCGGAATTGGCCGATACAACGTCCTATATCGACAACTCCCTGCTCAGCCAGGTGCCGGCTGACACTGCCGCAATGGTACGTCCGATGCTGATCCGGCCGTTGTCGCAGTCCTATTCGGCCATCCTCACCCCGGCACAGCAGGATATCAACCAAGCCTGGGCGAATGAGGTATTGCCGCAATGGCGTCAGCTGGCCAGCAAGTATCCCTTCAGTGATTCCAGCACCACGGCCTCCGTTGCCGAGATCAACCGCTTTGTCAAAGCCAATGATGGCGTGCTGGACAAGTTCATCAACAAGTATCTGAACGGTTTGGTGCAGCGTAAGGGTGACACTTTGGTGCCGCGTGCCTGGGGGAATCAGGGCATGCGCTTCAACCCGGAGTTCCTCACCAGCGTTGGTCGCCTCAGCTCATTGGCAAGTAACCAGTTGCAGGATGGTGAAAACAGCCGTTTCGAATTGCAGCCACAGCCAACGCCGGGACTGTCCGATATTTCTTTCGTGATTGACGGCCAGGAGCTGCGCTATCGCAACGGACCACAGACATGGCAGCCGTTTACCTGGCCGGGCAGCGATGCCGGCGGCGGTGCACGCATTCAGGTGGTGTCCTACAGCGGGGCGGTCAGTGTCATTGCCAATCAGTCTGGCCGCATGGGTCTGATGCGTTTGTTAGCCAGTGCCAAAGTAACGCAGGACAACCCTGATATGGCCCAGTTGAGCTGGTCTGCCGGCAAGGCTGCCGATGGCCAGTCCGTTCATTTCAATTTCCGTATGGTCGGTGGAGTCAACCCTTTGCAATTGATCAAACTATACAAATTGACGCTGCCCGAGCGTGTGACCTTGTAACAGGAAAACAGTCACATGGCCTTTAATTTCAAACGTGCTCAAGATGTGCCGGCGCAGTTTTGCATTTTTGGCAAACTGCCCCGCCGTGGCGACTTTGTCCGCATCAATGCGACACATCCGGCCGCTACTCAGCTGGATACGGTATTGGCAGAAAGTATCCGGCAACTCGACTCCGATGCCCGGATCGATGAATACCGCGCCATGCCACCCACTTCGTTTGTCATCCGCTCGCGTGATGGCGCCTGGCTTTCGCTGGGGGTGATACATCCCAGCCATGATGAAAGTGGTCGGAATTACCCGCTGGTGGCCGCGTCCTTGCTGCAGTCCGATGGCCCGCAGCCGCCGATTGCCGTGCTGATGCTGTCCAATGAGCTGTTTTTCAATGGCTTGCAAGAGCAGCTTGGCAACGCCATCGACAATGCGGTCGAAATGCTGGCCTGCAGACAATACCTGGAAGAGCAGTCGATCTTCGGTGCTAGCTCTGTGGCAGACCTGGAACTGGCAGAGCAATTGCTCAGCAGGCATCTGTCTTTGACCCACCCAGATTATCTGGCGGGGTTGCTGCGCCAGCATGGCGATACCGATCTCGAAGCCTTGTTGCTGTCATTTGTGTTTCACAGCCAGTTGTTGCGCAAATTCAAGGACAGCTTGTCGGCGCAAACATATTTGCTGCCGCTGCCTGCCGGTGATGGCGAGGATATGCTGGCCGCCGTGACTTGGCTGTCACTGTTTTCTGCGGCCACTGCCGGTATGCGGGACATCCCGGTGCAGTGCCTGATTATCCGTCAACCACAGGCCAGCTATCTGGCCCTCGTGCCGGGTGCATTGAGTGAGCATCTGCTGGCACAGTGCTGGGGTGTACCCCTTGATGCCCGTTTCATCATTGATGTTGATGATGAGCAGGCGCCGTGGCGCAACCATCAGTCCTATGCGGAGGCCGCCTATATTCTCAGCCGGCGGCTGACTGATCCGCACTTTTCGGTAGCTCAGCTTTGCGATGTGATGGCCAGCCTTTCGCGCAGCCTTGTTTAATATTTTTGGCGATTAGTTCAAACCTTGGGGAGTCATGATGGCTAACGAAAGTACACAAAAGAAATTGTCGCGCGTACGTCCGCCGCGCGTGCAGATTACCTACGACGTTGAGATCGGCGATGCCATCGAAACCAAGGAGCTTCCCTTTGTCATGGGTGTGTTGGGTGATTACGCGGGCCACAGCAAAGAGCCGCTCCCCAAGCTGAAAGAGCGCAAGTTTGTACAAATTGACCGCGACAATTTTGATGAAGTGCTCAAGGGCATGGCACCTCGCTTGGCAATGAAGGTGGACAACAAGCTGGTTGATGACGAAAGCCAGCTGGGTATTGAGCTGAATTTCCAGAACCTGGCCGATTTTGAACCGCAAAACGTGGCCCGCCAGGTTGAGCCATTGAACAAACTGCTGGCAGCACGCCAGCGTCTGGCCGATCTGCGCAACAAGATGGCAGGCAATGACAAACTGGAAGAGTTGCTGGATGACGTAGTGCGCGATACCGAAAAGCTGCGGCAGATCAGCAAGGGCAAGAATGACAAGGTGGGTGAATAAGCGATGAATGCGGAACAACAGCTCAATACGACCGAACAGGCTGCTGCAGCCAATACTTCCAGCTTGCTGGAAAGCATTATCGAGCAGAGTCATGTTGCCACCAATGACAGTGAAAAAGGCCATGCCCGGGATTTGATTTCGGAGTTGGCCGAGCAGGTGCTGGAAGGCAGCGTGACCATTTCGCGTGATCTGAGCGCCAGCCTGGATGCCCGTATCGCCGAAATCGATGCGCTGATTTCCGATCAGCTCAATACCATCATGCACCAGCCTGATTTTCAGAAGCTGGAGGCCTCCTGGCGTGGCCTGAACTATCTGATCAAAGAGTCTGAAACCAGCACCATGCTGAAGATCAAGGTGCTCAATGTTTCCAAGAAAGACTTGGTCAAGGATTTCAAATCAGCGGCTGAGTTTGATCAAAGTGCACTGTTCAAGAAAATCTACGAAGAAGAGTACGGTACGTTCGGTGGTGCCCCTTATGCCGCATTGGTGGGGGATTACGAGTTTACCCGTCATCCGGAAGACTTTTACCTGCTGGATGAGCTGTCACATGTGGCTGCCGCAGCCCATGCGCCGTTGATTTCCGCTGCGGCCCCCGGACTCTTCGGCCTGGAAACCTTTGCCGATATTGGCAAGCCGCGTGATCTGGCCAAAATATTCGATACAGTTGAGTATGCGAAATGGAAGTCGTTCCGTGAGTCCGAGGATTCGCGTTATGTCGGCCTGGTATTGCCGCATGTGCTGGGGCGTTTGCCGTATGGACGCGACAATGTCCCGGTGGAAGACTTTGATTTTGAAGAAAATGTCGATGGCAGCAACCATGACAAGTATCTGTGGACCAATGCGTCCTATGCCTATGCTGCGCGCCTGACCGATGCTTTTGCCCAGTACGGCTGGCTGGCAGCCATTCGCGGGGTCGAGGGTGGTGGTTTGGTAGAGGGCTTGCCGGCACATACCTTTAAAACCGACAACGGCGAAGTGGCCTTGAAGTGCCCGACCGAGGTGGCGATTACCGATCGAACCGAGAAATTGCTGTCGGATCTGGGATTGATTTCATTGGTTCATTGCAAGAACACGGATTATGCCGCCTTCTTTGCCGGCCAGTCGGTACAGAAAGCCAAGACATACAACACCGATGCTGCCAACGCCAACGCCAGATTGTCGACCCAGTTGCCGTACATCTTTGCGGTATCGCGCATTGCGCATTACATGAAATCCATCATGCGCGACAAGATCGGCAGTTTTGCTTCCCGCCAGAATGTGCAGGACTACCTTAATACCTGGCTGGCGCAGTACGTATTGCTGGATGACTCGGCCAGTCAGGAAGCCAAGGCGAAATATCCTTTGCGCGAGGCACGGGTGGATGTAGTTGAAGTACCGGGCAAGCCTGGTGTTTACCGTGCCGCTGCGTTTTTGCGTCCGCACTTCCAGCTTGATGAGTTGACCATTTCGTTGCGTCTGGTGGCAGAGTTGCCGCAGCCCGCAGCTTAATTGGTGATTGTGGAGGGTGTCCTCCGTTTTGTTCCTGCTTTAAGGAGAAGTAATAATGGCTTTTGATGCATTTCTGAAAATTGATGGTATTCCTGGTGAAAGTACTGACGACAAACACAAAGACTGGATCGAAATCCTGTCCTTCGCCCATGCTCTGGAACAGCCGGCACAGTCCACTGCCAGCTCGGCCGGTGGTGCTACTGCCGAGCGTGTAAACCATGCTCCTTATCAAATTACCCACTTCCTGGACAAAGCCAGCCCGAAGATTTACGAGGCTTGCTGCACCGGTAAGCACATCAAGGAAGTGGTGATTGAGCTGTGCCGTGCTGGTGGTGACAAGGTGAAGTACATGGAAATCAAGATGGAGCAAGTCCTGATTTCCAAGGTTGAGCCGACCGGTTCCGCGAATGATGCCGGCTTCCCCAGCGAGAAGGTCAGCTTCTCCTACGGCAAGATCAAGTGGACCTACACGCAGCAGAAGCGTGCTGACGGTACTGGCGGCGGCAATGTAAGCGCCGGCTGGGATCTGACCAGCAACAAGACTATCGCCTAATTCCTGTGAATTGAGCATAGCGCCCGCTCCGTCCGGAGCGGGCTGTTTTTCGCTTTTCTCGGATGTTTGTCATGAAGCAATTCTTGTTAGCTTGCCTGTTTTCGTCGCTGTTGGCTGGATGTGCCAACACGTCCCATCCGGTGGACCCTGCTGCAGTAGCCGCTGCACAGAAAATGGCTGCTGAACGCGCTGCACTGGAAAAAAAGATTGATGCCAATATGGCGATTGATCCCAATTTCATCCCCTTTGACAAGATGAGCCCCAAGCTGGATCCGGTAGGGCAGGGGCAACTGCTGCGTTTGCTGCCGCAATTGAAAGCCAGCAAAGCCATTGCCATTCGCGGTCATTGTTATCGTGGTGATGTAGGGAATGCCAAAGCCGCCGCACAGGCACGGGCTATTGAAGTTAAAGATTTTCTGGTTGGAACCGGCGTGCTGGAAAGCAGAATTTCCATCCGTTTCGATACCGAGCGCAAGGCTCACGGAACGCAGCTGGTTTTCAAATAATCTGCGTGCTCGCAGCCCTGCTGCTGTCTTGCTGGAGCGCGGCAGCGCTGCTTGTGCGCCATCTGCTTTTTGCCAGTCGGCCGGGGCCTAGATGGGTTTGGCTTTGTTCCGGGGGGCCGCTGGTGTTTGGTGGCAGGTTGGCGTGGAGGTTTCGGCGGCAAAGTACTGCTGCAGATAGTTTTCCAATGCAGCCGCATCCAGTGGCCGGGCATAGAAATAGCCCTGAAAGGTATCGCAGCCGTTTTCGCGAAGAAAGGCCACTTGTTCGATCAGCTCTACGCCTTCGGCCGTGATGCCCAGCATCAGGCTTTTGGCCAGCATGATGATGGCCTTGCACACGGCGGAGTCCTGGCTGAGTGCCGGCGTGTTGCAGATAAAGGAGCGGTCTATTTTTAGCCGGTCTACTGCCAGATCTTTCAGTACCGCCATGGACGAGTAGCCAGTGCCGAAGTCGTCGATGGCGACGGATACGCCCACGGCTTTCAGTTCTTTCAGTATGCGTTTGCTGTCCTCCAGCGATTGCAGCACGCTTTCGGTGATTTCCAGTTCCAGCAGATGGGGTGGCAGGCCGGAGTGTTCCAGCACCGCGGCCACGCGCTGGCGAAAATCCGCTTCGACAAACTGCATGACCGACACATTGACCGCCACCTTGAGCGGGTAGTGAAAGGTGGTGTTCCAGCGTTGTGCTTCGATGCAGGCTTGTTCCAGCACCCACATGCCGATTTCCTGGATCAGGCCGCATTCCTCTGCCACCGGAATAAACAGGGCCGGCGGGATGTTCTGCTCGCCATCCTGCCAGCGCAGCAGGGCTTCGAAGCCAATCAGCACGCTGTCCTCTACCCGGATCAGCGGCTGGTAGTGCAACTGGAAGCGCTGTTCCTTGACGGCCTGGCGCAGCCGCTGTTCCAGCCGCAGCCGTTCGTGTACTTTTTCCGCCATTGATTCATCAAAGGTGCAATAGCGCCGCTTGCCGGATTCCTTCGCCTCGTACATGGCACTGTCGGCGGCGCTGAGTAGCTTTTCTGCGGTGCGGCCGTGCTGCGGGTACATGGCAATGCCGATGCTGCAGGTGACCACGATGGTTTCATCACGGGTTTGCATCGGCTGTTCCAGCTTTTCCAGCAGACGCCCGGCAATCGCCGTGCAGTCTTCTTCGCTGCTGTGCGGGCAGATGATGAAAAACTCGTCGCCACCAAAGCGCACCGGGATGTCCGAGCGGCGCACGGTTTCACGAATGCGTTGTGCCACCACTTTCAGCAACTGGTCGCCGGTGGCGTGTCCCAGCCCGTCATTGATGAGTTTGAAACCATCCAGATCGATGAACAGCAGGCCCATGCGGCTGCCGTTCATTTCTGCGCGCTGCAGTTCAATGGCCAGTTGTTCGTTCAGCAGGTAGCGATTGCCCAGTTCGGTCAGCGCATCATGAAAGGCCATGCGGTTCAGTTCGATTTCGGCTTTCTTGATGGAGCTGACATCGGTGCAGCCGATGATGTAGTGCGAGGGGAATTCATTATCGTAAGACACCAGGCAGATGTGTTCCCAGGCGGGGAACTGCTCACCGTTCTTGCGCTGGCACATCACTTCGCCATGCCATCCCACCTCTTTCATCTGGCTGATGCTGTCGTAAAAGTCTGGGGTGTGCTTTTTGACATGCAACAGTTCGTCGATGTCCTGCCCCAGTATTTCCAGCAGGGAAAAACCGGTCATGCGCAAGAAAGCCGGGTTGGCGGATTTCACCAGCCGCTCGGCATCGATCACCACAATCCCCTCGGCCGTGGACTGAAACACCGCGCCGGCTTGCTGCAATAGCTGTTCGGATTTGATACGTTCGCTGATGTCGCGCAGCACGCCAATTTGCTTGGCGCTTTCCTGCCATTGCGGCTCGTACTCCTGTACCGACATCTCCACCCAGACTGATTCGCCATCGTCCGGGGTGATGGTGGTAATCATGTCGACGCGGCCGCGATCCTTCAGTAACTGGTTCAGCCGACTCTGGTCGGCGTGCTCCAGCAGACGCATGAACGGTGGTGCGGCTTCCTGACGTGGCTCCATGGCCAGGCCGGTGATCTTGCCGAAGTAGCCCTGGCCGGTAAACAGCGATTGTTGCTGATCCCATTCCCAGATGCCCAGCTGGGCGGTTTCCACGGCCAGCATCAGCAGTTTTTGCTGCTTGTGCACTTCGAGCTCGGCGGTGCGGCAGGCCAGCGCCATGCGGATGGTGGCGTTCAGTTCGCGCAGCTCGAAGGGTTTGAGCAGATAGCCGTATGGCGCACTTTTTTCGGCCTGTTGCAGGATGTTTTCTTCGGCAAAGGCAGTCAGGTACACCACGGGGATATCCAGTTGCTGGCGGATGATCAGCGCTGCGGCAGTACCGGACATGTCGCCTTCCAGATGAATGTCCATCAGGATGAGGTCGGGCCGCAGTGCGGTGGCGCTACGAATGGCCTCTTCGCCGGAGGCACAGTTGGCGACAACCTCGAAGCCCAGGCTTTGCAAGGCAATTTTCAGATCCAGCGCCACGATGCGCTCGTCTTCTACGATCTGGATGCGGTGGGCCATGCTTACTCCCGGATGAGGTCTGGAATGGTCAGGGTAAAGCAGCAGCCCTGGCCTGGTACCGTATCTAGCGTGAGGGTGGCCTTCAACTGCTCGGTCAGCATGGGGAGCAATTGAAAGCCCAGGGTAGTGGTGCTGCCCAGCCCTACGCCAGGCGGGCAGCCCTTGCCATTGTCGCGAATCTCCAGCTCGACGCTGGCGGCGCTGCGCATGCCAATTTCCACCTTGCCGGGGCTGCCGGGCGTGAAGGCGTGCTTGCAGGCATTGACCACGATTTCGTTGAGGATCAGCCCGAAAGGAATGCTGTTTTGCAATTCCAGATAGGCCTCCTCGCCCTCGCGCTGAAAGCTGAAGGTGATATGGCTGCCATAGCCGGTGCTGACATCACGCAGCAGATGGGTCAGCCGTTCGATATACACCGACATCGGGATGCGGGAGAAGTCATTGCGCTCGTACAGCAACTGGTGGATCAGCGCCATCGAGCGCACATGGTTCTGGCTGTCCAGCAAGGCCTTGTTGACCTCGGCCGTGGCGTTGCGCGATTGCAGGCTGAGCAGGCTGGAGATCACCTGCAGATTGTTTTTTACCCGGTGATGTACCTCGCCTAGCAGCACGGTTTTTTCCTGCAGGGCCTTTTCCAGCATGGTCTTGGCGTGGTGGCGCTCCGAGACGTCGGTCACGCAGGCCAGCGTCAGCAATTCGTCGCCCACCTGCATCGGGTTCAATCCGATTTCACAGGGAAACTGCGAGCCATCCTGACGGCAGGCAAACAGTGGTTTGCGATTGGCCATGCTGCGGGCCGAGGGCTGGCGGAAAAAGCTGCTGACATAGGCTGCATGCTGCGGGTGCTGGTCGGCGGGCAGCAATTTGTTCATGGACTCTCCCACCAACTGGTGGCGGCTGTAGCCGAACAGCTCTTCCATGCGGCTATTGATCAGTCGGATCACCCCACGCTCGTCCACCATCATCAGCCCGTCCGGCGTGGACTCCACCACCTGGCGGAAATAGGTTTCGCTGATTTGCAATGCCTGCTCGTTCTGCTTTCTGGCAGTGATGTCGATGCCAGAGGCGATCAGGTTGCAGATTTGCCCGGCATCATCCCGCAGCGGTGTCAGCATGAAGTCGATGGTCATGCGGCTCTCGTGCTTCATGCGTACTACCACGTCGTAGCGTATGGTTTCACCCTCGGCCGCGCGGCTGATGGCCTGGCGTAGCGCGGACTGGATGTCCGGGTCGTAATTCCACCAGTAACAGTCCCAGAACGGCTTGCCTTGCACGGCTGGCAAGTCGAGGCCGGCCTGCTCCAGTGGTGCGCGGTTGGCTTCCAGCAGTACGCCTTCGATGCTGAGTACGCCGACAAAGGTGAACAGGGCATCCAGCACCTTGCGGATACGCTCGCTGCTGCTGCGTATCGCCATTTCCGCCTGTTTTTTCAACGAGACATCTTCCACCATGGCGATGATGCCGCAGGCCGTGCCGTCCTTGTCGAAGCGAGGGTGGTAACTGGCATTCCAGTAGGTGATGCGGCCGGAGCCGGGCGGTATTTCCTCGCTGGCCTCAAAGTCGCATTCGGCCACGCCGCTGCGCATCACCTTGTGCATGATGGCTTCCAGTGCCGGGCCGATCAGCGGCAGGATGTCACTCGGCCGGCGGCCAAGGTGCTGGCTGGCGGGCAGGCCATTGGAATCGGCCAGCCGGCGGTTGATGTGCTGGTAGCACAGCTGGCTATCCAGAATCGCAATGCCGATGGGAGAGGTCTCCAGCAAGTCCGCAACCAGTTTTTCCATGCCCTTGTCCCGCTATGCCGTGTATGGCGACTGAATAGTCAGTATGGGTAACGGAAATGAGTATGGAAAGTATTGAATTGGGCATGTGGTGATCACTTAATGCCGCTGTTGCTGGCATGGTTTTGTAGAAATAGGCAAAAACCGAGGAGCCGCCCCCGCAGCTGGCAGCTGCATTCTGCCCGCGCTGGCATGGCGGCCGGTTGCTGGCTGGTGCGAGTGGCGCAGGCTGGTCTGGTGGCGGGCTGCTGGCTGGAGTGTTTTCCAGGCAGGCCAGAATATATTTGAATGAAATGATCGGGGTTATTTTAAATGCAGCGATTATTTTATCCTGGTTTTAATATATTCATTCGGATGGCCGAATAAATAAACATATTGCCGTTCGGATTTTCGAATAAATATTTTTTCCATGTGAATATCCATAAAACCTACGTTGCGCCGGATATACGAACTGGTTAGCATGCACCCGTTGTTAGATCAAAGATTATCAGTGTGCCGCTTGACAGGATATTGTCACGGCTTTGATAGTCACGAATAAGATCGGCTAATAAAACCCCCGTACCTGTGTTACGTCTCCTTGCTGTACTGCTTGTACTGTCAGTGTTGGCGTGCCTTGGTCCGGGTTCTTTGCGAGGTTTTGTTAGCAGCTCTAAATATGTGAAACCAACGGGAAAAACATCGTGTCAGAAAATCAAGGTGACAAAAAGCTGCAGCGCGGGCTTGAGGCACGGCATATCGAGCTGATCGCCCTGGGCGGTACGATCGGTGTCGGGCTATTCATGGGCTCGGCCAGTACGCTTAAATGGACGGGGCCTTCGGTATTGCTGGCTTATGCCATTGCCGGCGTATTTATCTTCTTCATCATGCGTACCATGGGCGAGATGCTGCATACCGAACCGGTAGCCGGCTCCTTTGCCTATTACGCCTATAAATATCTCAGTCCCTACTGGGGTTATCTGACAGCCTGGGCTTACTGGCTGATGTGGATAGCGGTGGGTATTTCCGAGATTACCGCCGCCGGGGTCTATGTGCAGTACTGGTTCCCCTCTATGCCACAGTGGGTACCGGCCATTGCCTTTGTCGGCATTCTGGCCGCGTCCAATCTGCTGGCCGTGCGGCTGTATGGCGAATTTGAATTCTGGTTCGGCCTGATCAAGATTTCCACCATCGTGGTGATGATTCTGGTGGGGCTGAAGCTGATTCTGGTAGGCGGTGCTGACATGCCGGCCATCGGTTTTGCCAACCTTACCCAGCACAGCGGCTTTTTTGCCGGCGGCTGGCAGGGCTTCCTGTTTGCGCTGTGCCTGGTGGTGGCTGCGTATCAGGGGGTGGAGCTGGTAGGCATTACTGCGGGTGAAGCCAAGAACCCGCAAGTCACGCTCAAGCGCGCCATCAACAACATCATCTGGCGCATCCTGATTTTCTATGTTGGTGCCATCTTCGTGATCGTGGCCATTTATCCGTGGAACCAGATCGGCAGCAGTGGCAGCCCCTTTGTGCTGACTTTTGCCAAGGTGGGTATTGCCGCCGCAGCGGGTGTCATCAACTTCGTGGTGCTGACTGCGGCGCTGTCCGGCTGCAATAGCGGCATCTATAGCTGTGGCCGCATGCTGTATACCCTGGCGCAGAACAAGCAGCTGCCGTCCTTCCTGGCCAAGGTGTCCAAGGGTGGCGTGCCGGTTAACGCGATCTGGGTGACCATTGCCTGCATCGGCCTGGGTTCGGCGCTCAACTACATCATTCCGAATCCGCAACGCGTGTTCGTGTATGTCTACAGCGCCAGCGTGCTGCCGGGCATGGTGCCTTGGTTTGTGGTGCTGGTATGCCAGGCGCGCTTCCGTCTGGAGCATAGCGACAAGATGGCCAGCCATCCCTTCAAGTCCATCCTGTTCCCCTTCACCAACTGGCTGACCATCGCCTTCCTGGTGTGCGTGCTGTTTGGCATGCTGGTGAACCCGGATACCCGCGTCTCGCTGTTTGTCGGCAGCGGCCTGCTGCTGGCGGTGTCGCTGGTGTACAAGATGTTCAATCTGGGGCGTCATCACCAGCCGGCCATGGTGGCCGCCGAGCGTGATTGAGTAAGCGCTTCGGCATGCTGCGGTATGCCGGTGCCAGTAGAAGGGCGTGCCGAACGGCGCGCCCCCAGGCTGCTGACAAAGTAAACTGGTGCGATCTCACTGGACCCGGCAAAGCCGGGCCTCTCGACTAAGTGATTGATTCCGCAGCCTTCCAATTTACTCCCAATCCCCCCGCCCTTGCCCTGCAAGGGAGCCTCGCTTTCCTTTCGAAAAGCGAGAGGGGTTTGTCAATAATCTGGAGCGTGCCGAACGGCGCGCCCTTTTTTATGGTGAAGTCTCAGTCGAATACGGTGGTGCTGCGTTGCAGGCGGGCACCCAGCCGGCTGATCTCGGCTACAAAGTCCTGTGCCTGCGCCTCAAAACCGGGCACCGGGCTGCTGCAGTCTTCCAGCAGGATGAGCTTGCGGGCGAAGTCTGGCCCCAGATGGCGCAGCAGGCTGCGCACCGAGCTGGCCACGCAGTGAGACAAGGCTTCGCCGCCAATCAGCACGCGGTCTGCGGCCAGTAGGGGGGCCAGTTGGCTGCGGTCGAAGCCGGTGGCGGGGTCGTCCGCGCGTGGCACATCGGCCTCAAAGGCGGAAAAGTGCTCGGTCAGCGGATTGAGCCCCTTGAACAGCAGTTGCATTACCCGTTGCCGCTGGCATTCCCACTGCTGCAAAGCCTCATTCAGATTCTGCTGGATATTGTGTCCCCAACTGCCCACCAGGCAGTGCGGCGGCCACACATACAGGCTGCTCTGCTGCAGATAAGCGCGGACCTCGGCCAGCAACGACGGGTCGGCTGGCAGCCAGCGTCCGCTGTCGACATCTTCCAGGCTGATCGGGTTGTGCAGCGGCGATTCGCCATTTGGGCCACGCCAGAAGGCGGGGTGGGCGATGTCGTAGCGATGATGGCTGTCCAGCGTCACCGTGATGCCGTCCAGCTGCTCGCCATGACGGCTGATCAGCTGCGCCAGCCGCTGCAGATCGGCATTGGCGCCGCTGACCGGCAATGCAGCTGGTGGCAGGTCACAGAAATCGTTCTGGGGGTCGATGATCAACAGGTGATGGCGCATGGTGGGCTCGTGGCTTGGTGAGCCGGATATTGTGCGGCAAGCGCGGTTTTCTGGACAGGGTGGGGGCAGGGCCTTGCCTGTCGCAGTGGCCGGATTGGTCTCGCCGTTGCCGCCAGTTGCTTCCTTTGAACCGAGCAGGCTTGCCATGTCATCGACTTCTGGCATTATAAATTTTCATTTCAATGACTTTGAAGGAGTGGTTATGGGACTGCTGGATACCCTGGGTGAAGTAGCTGGTGCCATTGCTGCCGTGGAGGCAGCCGAGAAGCTGGATCCGGATGCGGGCCTCCTGACCAAGGGCATTGCTGCCGTGGCCGGTTTCAAAGGCGCAGGCGCACTGGAAGACATGCTGGAGAAGAAGGACGAGAGCGCCAGCGATGCCGGGCAGGGCGACCAAGCCCAGGCCTGAAGCGCTTATCTGCCAGCCCGTGCCGACCTCCATCGGCACGGGCTTTTGCATGGCTGGCGCTAAGCTAATCATATTGTTTCATTAGCTTTTATACTGCTAACAAGTTCATTTATTCTTGGTTATGGATATAAAAGGGCTCTGCTAAGGTGCTGCTCATTGACATGACGCACTGCGGAAAACCCACCCATGACCGTTCTCGCCATTCTCGGCAGCCCCAGCAAGAATTCACGTACCGCCCGCCTGATTGAGCGCAGCCGCGCCGCGCTGGCTGCGCTGGATATCAAGCTGCACACCCTGTCCATCCACGATTTTCCGGCTGAAGTGCTGCTGCACGGCCAGTTCTCCCACCCCGCCGTGCAGGATTTTCAGCGCCAGGTGCAGGAAGCACGCGGCCTGATCATTGCCACCCCGGTATACAAGGCCGCCTATGCCGGCGCACTCAAGGTGCTGCTGGACCTGATTCCCGAAGGTGGCCTCGCTGGCAAACCGGTGTTGCCGCTGGTCAGCGGCGGCAGCCCCGGCCATTTACTGGCGGTGGATTATTCCATCAAGCCGGTACTGGCCGCGCTCAAGGCCAGTGCCATCCACCAGGGGGTGTATGCGGTGGAGTCGCAAATCGGTGCCAATGCCAATGGCGAGGCCGAACTGGCCGAGGAGCTGGAACAACGCCTGCAAACCGCCGTGCACGAGTTTGCCGCCTTGCTGGGAGTCAACGCCCCGGCCCCGCATGCGCCGCGCTATGCCAATGATTTCATTTCCCGGCTGATCAGCCTGTAAGGAGCGCCTGCATGGCCATTTCCCTGTTGAAGAAAACACTGGGCCTCGCCTTGCTGGCTGCCGTTTCGCTATCGGCCCAGGCGCTGGAGCTGAATGTCGGTTACCAGAAAAGTGCCATCAATCTGGTGTCGCTGAAGGCGCAAGGCACGCTGGAAAAGCAGCTGGCACCGCTGGGCGTGACGGTGAAGTGGTATGAGTTCCAGGCCGGGCCGCCGATTCTGGAAGCCATGAATGCCGGCAGCGTCAGCATCGGCATGACCGGTGACTCACCGCCGGTATTTGCCCAGGCTGCCGGGGCCAATATCGTCTACATCGGCCAGGAGCCGTCCAAGCCGGAATCGTCGGCCATTCTGGTGCCTGCCGGTTCTGCCATCAAGAAACTGGCCGATCTGAAGGGCAAGCGCGTGGCCTTTACCAAGGGCTCCAGCGCGCATTACCTGACGGTGGCTGCGCTGAAAAAGGCCGGCCTGCAGTACGGCGACATCCAGCCGGTTTATCTGACACCGTCCGAAGCGCGGGCTGCTTTTGAGCGCGGCAGCGTGGACGCCTGGAGCATCTGGGACCCGTACTACGCGGCTGCCAGCCGTGCCGGTGGCGTGCGGGTGCTGTCCAGCGGTAAGGGGCTGAGTGCCAACAATACCTTCTATCTGGCTGCGCGCGATTTTGCCCAGGCCAATCCCAAGGTGATTGCCGCCGTGTTCAAGGCGCTGACCGACAACAACAAGCAACTGCGCGGTGATGTGCAGCAGGTGGCGAAAACCCTGTCCGGCTACACCGGGCTGGAGGCAGAAACCTATGCCGCCATGCTGGCGCGCCACCCCGACTACAGCGTCAGCTATGTCAACGCCAAAACCATTCAGCAACAACAACAGGTGGCCGACACCTTCCACGCGCTGGGCCTGATTCCCAAGGCCATCAAGGTACAAGACGCGGTGTGGAAGCCCTGAGCCCCGCCCAAGAACAAGACAAAATCAAGACAGGAATAACAAGCATGCAGATTTTCTGGTTTTTCCCCACTCATGGTGATGGTCGTTATCTGGGCAGCCCGGAAGGCGCGCGCACGGTAGACCTGGACTACCTCACCCAGATTGCCCGTGCTGCTGACAGCCTGGGCTTTGATGGGGCACTGATTCCCACTGGCCGCTCTTGCGAAGACCCATGGGTCACCGCCGCCACGCTGATTCCGGCCACGCAGAAGCTGAAATTTCTGGTCGCGGTACGGCCCGGCATCATGTCGCCCACCGTGGCGGCGCGCATGGCTTCCAGCTTTGACCGCTTGTCCAAAGGGCGCTTGCTGGTGAATGTGGTGGCCGGGGGGGACCCAGTCGAGCTGGCCGGCGATGGCAGCTGGCTCAGCCACGATGAACGCTACGAAGCCGCCAGCGAATTCCTGCATATCTGGAAGGGTGTGCTGGCCGGCGACAAGGTGACTCTGGATGGCAAGCACATCAAGGTAAGCGATGCCCAGTTGCTGTACCCGCCGGTGAGCAAGCCTTATCCGCCGCTGTACTTTGGTGGTTCTTCCGACGCCGCACATGATCTGGCCGCCGAGCATGTGGATGTTTACCTGAGCTGGGGCGAACCGCCGGCCGAAGTGGCCAAGAAGATTGCCGATGTGCGGGCGCGGGCAGCAAAACTGGGGCGCACGGTGCGCTTCGGTATCCGTCTGCACATCATCGTGCGTGAAACCAATGAAGAAGCCTGGGCCGCTGCCGAGCGCCTGATCAGCCGGCTGGACGATGCCACCATCGCCAATGCGCAGAAAACCCTGGCGCGGGCTGACTCAGAAGGCCAGCGCCGCATGGCTGCCCTGCATGGCGGCAGCCGCGACCAGCTGGAAATCTCGCCCAATCTGTGGGCAGGCATTGGTTTGGTGCGTGGCGGGGCAGGCACGGCGCTGGTGGGGGATGGCCCTACCGTGGCGCGGCGCATGCAGGAATATGCCGAGCTGGGTATCGAAACCTTTGTCTTCTCCGGCTATCCGCATCTGGATGAAGCCTACCGCGTGGCGGAATTGCTGTTCCCGCATCTGCCGGATCGTCTCAAGGCCGGTATCGGCCAGCAGCCTGCTGGCGAGGTAATGGCCAACCAGCTGCTGCCCAATGAGCAAAAGCTGTCTGCCGCTTCCTGAGGAGTCATTTCATGTCATCTAGCCTGTTTTCTGCTGCTGGCCTGTTGCGACAGGCCGGGCAGCGCCTGTTGCCCTGGCTGGTGCCGCTGTTGCTGGTGATCGGCTGGCAGATTGCCTCGCTGGCCGGTTGGCTGAACCACCGGGTACTGCCGGCGCCCAGCGAAGTGCTGGTGGCCTTCTGGCAGCTGCTGATCAGTGGCGACCTGTTCCGTCATCTGGCCGTCAGCTTTGCCCGGGTGGCTGCCGGCTTTGTCATCGGTGCCGGCCTTGGCCTGCTGTTTGGCCTGCTGACCGGTGTGTCGCGCCTGGGCGAGTCACTGTTTGATACCACCTTGCAGATGCTGCGCAATATCCCGCCCTTGGCCATCCTGCCGCTGGTGATCTTGTGGTTTGGCATCGATGAATCGGCCAAGGTATTTCTGGTGGCCTTTGCCGTGCTGTTTCCGGTGTATCTCAATACCTATCACGGCATTCGTTCGCTGGACCCGCAGTTGCTGGAAATGGCGCGCAGCTATGGCTTGAGTGGCCGCGAGCTGTTCCGCCAGGTGGTGTTGCCGGGGGCCTTGCCATCGATTCTGGTCGGCATCCGCTACGCGCTGGGCATTGCCTGGATCATCCTGATCGTGGCGGAAACCCTGTCGGCTACCAGTGGCATTGGCTATCTGGCGGCCAATGCCCGCGAATTCCTGCAGACCGACATCGTGGTGTTGTCCATCCTGCTGTATGCCGCACTGGGCAAGGCGGTGGATGTGGCCGCCCGCCTGCTGGAAAAACGCTGGCTGCGCTGGCATCCATCCTACTTTCAGGCCGCCTGAGGAGAGTCATGATGAAACTGGACGATCTCAAGACCGATCAGGCCATCCACCTGCATGGCCTCAGCCGCCGCTTTGGCGAACGGCTGGTGCTGGACCAGCTGCAACTGCAGATTCCCCGGGGCCAGTTCCTGGCCATTGTTGGCCGCTCCGGCTGCGGCAAGAGCACCTTGCTGCGGCTGCTGGGTGGGCTGGATCAGCCCGATGGCGGCCTGTTGCAGCAGCCGGCCGGGCAGAGCGTGCGGGTGATGTTTCAGGAAGCGCGGCTGCTGCCGTGGAAAACCGTGCTGGACAATGTGGCGCTGGGCTTGCCAGCCAGCCGCCGTGGCGAGGCCGAGCAGGCATTGGCAGAAGTAGGCCTGGCCGAGCGCGCCGGCGAGTGGCCGGCCCGGCTGTCTGGTGGCCAGCGTCAGCGTGTGGCACTGGCGCGGGCGCTGGTGCATCAGCCGTCCCTGCTGTTGCTGGACGAGCCCTTGGGCGCGCTGGATGCACTGACCCGGCTGGAAATGCAGGGGCTGATCGAGAAACTGTGGCAGCAGCATGGCTGCACCACGGTACTGGTGACGCACGATGTCAGCGAGGCGGTGACGCTGGCCGACCGGGTGGTGCTGCTGGAGGAGGGCCGGGTGGCGCTGGACTTGCCGGTGGAGCTGCCGCGCAGCCGCACCCATGCCGACCCGCGCTTTGTCGCACTGGAACAGCACATCCTGCAGCGCGTGTTGCAGGGGCCGGCTTTTACCACCCCATTCACCGCTGTCGCCCCGGCTGTACCGCTGCATTTTTCGCAGCTGAACTGGGCCTTGTAAGCCCATCACCAGAAAAATCACAGGAAAAACACCATGAGCATTCAATCCATCAATGTGCGCAACCAGTTCAAGGGCGTGATCAAGGAAATCATCGAAGGGCCGGTGCTGTCGGAAGTGGATGTGGAAACCCCGTCCGGCATTGTTACCTCGGTCATCACCACCCGCTCGGTGCGCGAGCTGCAATTGAAAGTGGGCTCGCCGGTGGTGGCCTTCGTCAAATCGACCGAAGTGTCCATCGCCACGCTGGCCTGAGGCTGCAAGGGCGGGTTAGTCGCCCGCCCTTGTGCGGTACGCGGCCAGGAGAGTGTGCAGGCTGTCTGCTGTATCCAATATTCTCTAAAACGATATACAACGAAATTTTTATTATTTTTGGTTTGGGCGTACTGCCGCTAGACTTGCCACTCCTGACGGGTCACCCCCGTCCTTCACCCGCTTTCTGCCCGACCAGGGCAGGGGATAGAACGCAGACGGTATGATAGAAGTACGCAATCTCAGCAAGCATTTCACCCATGAAGGCCGCCGCATTGCCGCGCTGGACAATGTCAGCCTGCAAGTCTCCGCCGGGGAAATCTACGGCATCATCGGCCGCTCCGGGGCCGGCAAGAGCACCCTGATCCGCTGCCTCAACCTGCTGGAACGGCCGGATAGCGGCACGGTCACGCTGGGCGAGCAGGAGCTGACCGCCTTGCCGGAAGCCGCCCTGCAGCAGCGTCGCCAGCGCATCGGCATGGTGTTCCAGCATTTCAATCTGCTGCGTTCGCGCACCGTGGCCGGCAATGTCCGTTTTCCGCTGGAACTGGCAGCTACCCTGAGCCCGGCGCAGATGGATGCGCGGGTGGACGAGCTGCTGCAACTGGTCGGCCTGTCCGATCACAAGGACAAGCGTCCGGCGCAATTGTCCGGCGGGCAGAAGCAGCGCGTGGGCATCGCCCGCGCCCTGGCCAATCACCCTGATCTGCTGCTGTGCGATGAAGCGACCTCGGCACTGGACCCGGAAACCACCGATTCCATTCTGGCCCTGCTGGCCGATATCAACCGTCAGCTCAATCTCACCATCGTGCTGATCACCCACGACATGCGGGTGATTCGCCAGCTGTGCGACCACGTGACCGTGATGGATCACGGCAAGGTGGTGGAGAGCGGCCAGGTGCTGGATGTATTCCTGCAGCCGCAGCATGCGGTTACCCGTAGCCTGCTGGCCGAAACCGGTTTTGGCCAGGGCGAGCGTGTCGAAGCCTGGCGCGCCCGCATCGGTGTGCCGCTGCTCAAGCTGACCTTTGTCGGCGAGCCTACGCTCAGCCCGGTGCTGGACAAGGTGGGCCGCGAAACCGGCCTGCGCGTCAACCTGCTGAGCGGCACCCTGAGCGAAATCCGTGACACCCCCTGCGGCCAGTTGCTGGTGGGGGTGGTGGAGTCTGATGTGGAACTGACGGCACTGCCGGAAATCTTTGCCCGCGAGGGTGTACGTTGCGAGGTGCTGGCATGAGCGCATTTGACCCAAGCCTGTTGTTGACCGTGGACTGGCCGGAAATCGGCGCGGCCACGCTGGATACCCTGACCATGCTGGGCGTATCGCTGCTGTTTACCATCGTGTTCGGCCTGCCGCTGGGCGTGCTGCTGTACATCAGCGCCGCGGGCCAGCTGCGTGCCCGCCCGCGGCTGTACGCCGTGCTGTCTTTTCTGGTGAACGTGCTGCGCTCGCTGCCTTTTGTGATTTTGCTGATCGTGCTGATTCCGCTGACGCTGCTGCTGGTGGGCACCTCCATCGGCGTGGCCGGGGCCATTGTGCCGCTGGTGATGGGCGCGATTCCCTTCTTTGGCCGGCTGGTGGAAAACGTGCTGCGCGAAATCGACCGTGGCGTGATCGAAGCCAGCCAGTCCATGGGGGCCAAGCTGCCGCAGATCGTGTTCAAGGTGCTGCTGCCTGAAGCCATGCCGGGCCTGATCGGCGCGGCCACGGTCACCGCCGTGGCGCTGGTGGGCTACACCGCCATGTCCGGTGTCATTGGCGGCGGCGGCCTGGGCGACCTGGCCATCCGCTATGGCTATCAGCGCTTCCAGACCGAGGTGATGATCGTCACCGTGGTGTTGTTGCTGGTGCTGGTGCAGGGCCTGCAAAGTGCGGGCGATGCGCTGGTGCGCCGCTGTCGCTTCGGCTGAGCATTCTGCCAGCGCGCTACTGATTTCCCTTGTTGTGACTCTCCGTGCAGCTGGTATCCGCCGGCTGTCTGGACCCCCTTTGCCCATTGATCTGGAGAATAAAACGATGAAACGCGTTTCCAAGCTGTTTGCCGCCCTGAGCCTGAGCGTAGCCGCCCTGGCCGTACACGCTGAAAATGTAAAGCTGGTGGTGGCTGCCTCGCCGGTACCGCATGCTGAAATCCTTGAAGCGCTGAAGCCCACCCTGGCCAAGCAGGGCGTGGATCTGCAGGTGAAGGTATTCAACGACTACGTGCTGCCCAACACCCAGGTAGAAGAAAAGCAGCTGGATGCCAACTTCTTCCAGCACATTCCGTATCTGGACAAGTTCAACAAGGACCGTGGCACCCATCTGGTAGTGGCCAGCAAGCCGGTGCACATCGAGCCGTTTGCCGTTTACTCCAGCAAGTTCAAGAAAGTGGCCGAGCTGCCGCAGGGCGCTACCGTAGCCATCCCGAATGACCCGACCAATGCCGGCCGTGCACTGCTGCTGCTGGACCAAGGTGGCGTGATCAAGCTGAAGGATCGCAAGAACATCTACCCGACCACCAAGGACATCGTGTCCAATCCGAAGAACATCAAGATCAAGGAACTGGAAGCCGCTACCCTGCCGCGCGTGCTGAACCAGGTGGATGCCGCCCTGATCAACGCCAACTACGCACTGGAAGCCAAGCTGAACCCGAAGCGTGACGCGCTGTTTACCGAAACCACTTCGCCGTATGCCAACCTGCTGGTAGCCCGTGCGGACAACAAGAACAGCGCCGCCATCAAGAAGCTGGCTGCTGCGCTGAACAGCCCGGAAGCCAAGAAATTCATCGAAACCAAGTACCAGGGTGCGGTGATTCCGGCTTTCTGATCCGGACAGACACGCTCTGCTGACTGAAAACGGGATGGCTACGGCCATCCCGTTTTGCATTTTCAATCCGTCCCTCACGCACTTTTCGCTGATTTTGTAAGCACTTGTCCGGGCTGAAAACGACGATTCGTTTCGTTATGCCAGAAAATGCCATAAGAACGGCATGGTTATCGATTTTCTTCATATTGACTGCAGATTTTCTTGCTTAGTCCGGGCCAGTGCGCCGCGTATATTGGTCTCCAACGCAACAGATGAGCAGCGCAAGGAGACAAGCATGAGCCAACTGCATTCCACCATCAGTACCACCCAGGCAGGCCCTTCCGGCCATCAGTTACAGGCTACCGATGCCAGCACCGCCAGTGCCGAGCTGCTGGAAATCGCCCGTCTGCGCGCGGCGGACAGTGGCCTCGCCTATACCGGTGCGCTCTATCCACTGGAGGCCTGGTCGCTGGTGGAAGCCGGCGTGGCCACCCTGGTGGATGTGCGCACCGTCGAGGAGCGCAAATTCGTTGGCCAGGTGCCGGATTCGTTGCATGTGGCCTGGCAGACCGGCACCGCCCTGATCAAGAACCCGCGTTTCCTGCGCGAACTGGAAAACAAGGCCGGTGGCAAGGATAGCGTGGTGGTGCTGCTGTGCCGCAGCGGCAAACGCTCCGCCGCCGCCGCCGAGGCCGCCGCCAAGGCGGGTTTCACCCAGGTCTACAACGTGCTGGAAGGTTTTGAGGGCGATCTGGACAGCCAGAACCAGCGCGGCGATGTAGGCGGCTGGCGCTACTGGAATCTGCCCTGGCAGCAGGACTGAAACCCGCCTCCGGCCCGTGTGACGATATAGCGAGTGAAGCCATGAATGATCTGGTCCGTCCCTTCAGCCCCAGCCAGCCCGTGGTACATGACTGGCATCTGGATAGCGTAGTCGCTGCCTTGCATGCCGCCCGTGCCGACTGGCGGCAAAGCCAGGGCCGCTTGCGGGATTTTTCCACCCGCGAGTTTCCCTCCCGCGCCGCATTGCGCGACATCGTGGCTGCACTGGCGGCAGCACTGTTTCCCATGCGGCTGGGGCCACCGGGGCTGCGAGACAGCAGCGAGGATTTCTTTGTCGGCCACAGTCTGGCTGTGGCACTGGATGGGCTGGCCGCCCAGGTGGTGCTGGAATTGCGCTATAGCGCCCGCTTGCGCGGATTGACGGCAGATGACAGCGAGGCGCAGGCGGTTGTAATCGTGCAGCAGTTTGCTGCCGCCTTGCCCGATCAGCGCCGCCTGCTGGATGCCGACATCACCGCCGCCTGGCAGGGTGATCCGGCCGCCCGCAGCGTGGACGAAGTGCTGCTGTGCTATCCGGGCATCAATGCCATCCTGCATCACCGGCTGGCCCACTTGCTGTATCGCGCCGGTTTGCCGTTGGTGGCGCGCATCATCGCCGAAATCGCCCATGGCGAAACCGGTATCGACATTCATCCGGGGGCGCAGATCGGTGCCGGCTTTTTCATCGACCACGGCACCGGCGTGGTGATAGGCGAAACCGCCGTCATCGGCGAGCGCGTGCGGCTGTATCAGGCGGTCACACTGGGGGCCAAGCGCTTCGAGCAGGGCGAGGACGGCAGCCTGCTCAAGGGCCAGCCGCGCCACCCCGTCGTGGAAGACGATGTGGTGATCTACGCCGGTGCCACCGTACTGGGACGCATCACCATCGGCCGTGCTTCCAGTATTGGCGGCAATGTCTGGCTCACCCGCAGCGTGCCGCCGGGTAGCCAGATTACCCAGGCCAGCCTGCAGGCGGCCCCTCCCTAGAGCAGCTAACAAAAACCCTGCTGCTGCGTTGCGCCGCCTTGCCGTACTACTTGTACTGTCTGCGGCGGCAGGCCTTGCCCCAGGGACGCTACGCNNATTTTGTTAGCCGCTCTTAACCTCACCACTACCAATCACTGATTGACCACCTCGTCGCGCTGCATGGACAGCGGGCAGGGCGGAGCTTTGCCTGCAGGCCGCCGGCAAGGGGGTTGTGCTGCCTGCAGTTTTGTTTCTTCCACCATCCCTTATGGAGCAGACATGTCTCAACATCAGGACGTCAAACAGGCACTGGGCGACAACGCCGCGCGCCAACTGGCCAATGCCACCAAAACCGTACCGCAGTTGTCCACCATCAGCCCGCGCTGGCTGGTGCATCTGCTGCAATGGTCGCCGGTAGAAGCGGGCATTTTCCGTCTTAATCGTGTCAAGAACGCCGCCGGGGTGCAGGTAGCCTGCTCGCAGCGCGACGAGTCCGAACTGCCGCAAACCTTTGTCGATTACGAAGAGCAGCCGCGTGAGCTGTTCCTGAATGCGGTCACCACCGTGCTGGACGTGCACACCCGCGTGTCCGACCTGTACAGCAGCCCGCACGACCAGATCAAGGAACAGCTGCGCCTGACCATTGAAACCATCAAGGAGCGTCAGGAATCCGAGCTGATCAACAACCCGGAATACGGCCTCCTGGCCAATGTGGACGACACCCAGCGCATCTCCACCCTGACCGGCGCACCGACCCCGGACGATCTGGACGAGCTGCTGACCAAGGTATGGAAAGAGCCGGGTTTTTTCCTGGCCCACCCGCTGGCCATCGCCGCCTTCGGCCGTGAATGCACCCGTCGTGGTGTGCCGCCGCCGACCGTCAGCCTGTTCGGTTCGCAGTTCATCACCTGGCGCGGTGTGCCCATCATCCCGTCCGACAAGCTGCCTATCGATGAAGATGGCAAGACCAAGATCCTGCTGCTGCGCGTGGGTGAAAAGCGCCAGGGCGTGGTTGGCCTGTACCAGCCGGGCGTGGCTGGCGAACAGAGCCCGGGGCTGTCGGTGCGCTTCATGGGCATCAACCGCAACGCCATCGCGTCCTACCTGATTTCGCTGTATTGCTCGCTGGCCGTGCTGACCGAAGATGCGCTGGCCGTGCTCGAAGACGTGGAGATTGGCAAGTACCATGACTACCCAGATACCTACAAGTAAGCCTGAGGGCTTGCCGGACATCGCCCAACTGGCGAATCTGGCCAATGCCTTCTTCAGCGCCTTGCCGGGTCAGGTGCCGGGCAGCCCGCCGCCTGCCGCCAGCGGGCTGAATCTGGACGTGGCCGGCCCACAGCTGTCGCCACAACCGGCTGCTGCCGCTGCACACACGCCGGAACCCGCCGCGCTCGATGGTTTTGGCCGTAGCGGCCCGCATGCCTATGCCGTGCCGGAAGGCTATGGCGTGGCCATTCCGCAACTGGCGGCGGCCCAGCCTTCCGCCCCGTCCGCTGCCGGCGCAGCGCTGCCGTCCTCGCCGTATTACTTTATCGGCGAGTCTGCCGGCTATCCGTCTTCCACCAGCGATGTGGCGGTGGATGACCGGGTGACGGCGCAGTCCTTCGGTTTGCCGGGGGCGGATGAGCTGCGCGCCTTGCTGGCCGGTGACAGTCGCCAGCCGGTGGTGGCAACTCCGGGGCATGGTAATAGCCATGGTTATTACTTTGTCGAGGAATGGCCGCAACATGGCAGGGCACCGGATTTCGACCGCAAGGTGGCCAGTCGCAGCCATGGCTTTGATGTCAATGCCGTGCGACGTGACTTCCCCATCCTGGCCGAGCGGGTTAATGGCAAGCCCTTGATCTGGCTGGACAACGCCGCCACCACGCACAAGCCGCAAGCGGTGATCGACCGGCTGGCCTATTTCTACCAGCACGAAAACTCTAACATCCACCGTGCCGCGCATGAACTGGCGGCACGGGCGACGGATGCCTATGAAGCGGCCCGTAACAAGGTGGCCCGTTTCATTGGCTCGCCCAGCCCGGATCAGGTGATTTTCGTACGCGGTGCCACCGAGGCCATCAATCTGGTGGCCAATACCTGGGGGCGGCAGAACATCGGCGCGGGCGATGAAATCGTGGTGTCGCAGCTGGAGCACCACGCCAACATCGTGCCCTGGCAAATGCTGGCTGCGGCCAGCGGGGCCAGGATCCGGGTGATTCCGGTGGATGACAGCGGGCAGATCCTGCTGGACGAATACCGCAAGCTGCTGAACAGCCGCACCAGGCTGGTGGCCATCACCCAGGTATCCAATGCGCTGGGTACGGTGACGCCGGTGCAGGAAATCGTGGCGCTGGCGCATGCCGCCGGGGCACGGGTGCTGGTGGACGGGGCGCAGTCGGTATCGCACATGCGGGTGAACGTGCAGGCGCTGGATGCGGATTTCTTTGTGTTCTCCGGGCACAAGGTATTTGCACCCACCGGCATTGGCGTGGTGTACGGCAAGCAGGAATTGCTGGACAGCATGCCGCCGTGGCAAGGGGGTGGCAACATGATTGCCGATGTCACCTTCGAGAAGACGCTATACCAGCCGGCACCCAACAAGTTCGAAGCCGGTACCGGCAATATCGCGGATGCGGTGGGGCTGGGCGCGGCCATCGACTATGTCGAGCGTATCGGGCTGGAAGCCATTGCCCATTACGAGCACGGCCTGCTGGTATACGCCACCCACGGCCTGCAGTCGGTGCCGGGCCTGCGGCTGGTGGGCACGGCGGCCAACAAGGCCAGCGTGCTGTCCTTCGTGCTGCCGGGCTATCGCACCGAGGAGGTGGGCAAGGCGCTGAATCAGGAAGGCATTGCGGTGCGCTCCGGCCACCACTGCGCCCAGCCGATTCTGCGGCGCTTCGGGCTGGAAGCCACGGTGCGGTCTTCGCTGGCTTTCTATAACACCTGCGAAGAGGTCGATACTCTGGTTTCGGTATTGCAGCGGCTGGCGCGGCGGCATTAAGACCCGCTAACAACCCCCCCCCTGCGCCTCCTTGCCGTACTAGTTGTACTGTCTGCGCCGGCGCGCCTTGACCCGGGTTCTCTACGAGGTTTTGTTAGCAGCTCTAAGCTGCGCTGGAAATGAAGAAAGGGCCGATGCGTATGTGTCGGCCCTTTTCGTTTGGTGTGTTGCTCAGCTGCTGGCTTGCTGGTTGCGGATCAGCAGCAGCGATTCGCCAGTGTGCATGATGACTTCCGGATCTGGTGAAAACTCCACCTCGCCGGGGCTGCGCTCCAGCGCAATCACCATGGCCTTGCCATCGAAGCCATCCTTGAGAAAGCTGCCCAGCGGCTGGCCTTCCCAGCGCTCGTCCAGTACATGCACCTGGGCATGAAACTGGTTGGGATAGCGATGGTGCAGGTGTTCGAAGAAGTGCAGGGTTTCCGGGTGGGCCACGATATTGGCCATATTCATGCCACCCAGGTGGGACGGAATCACCACATTGTCCGCGCCCACCGCCAATAGCTTCTTGCGCGAGCTTTCGTTTTCCGCCTTGGCCACGGCCAGTACCGCCGGGTTCAGACTCTTGGCTGTTACCACCACAAAGGCGTTGTCGGCATCGGCACTCAGGCAGGAAATCAGTGCGCGGGCATGGGTGATGCCGGCGGCGCTGAGGTTTTCGTCTTCAGAAGCATCGCCGACGATGAAGGGCACATCACGCTCTTGCAGCAGGGCGATATTGGCCTCGTCCTTTTCGATGACTACCACCTGATGGCGGGTGCCCAGCAACTCTTCCAGCGCGTAGCGCCCGGTATGGCTCAGCCCGCAAATGATGGTGTGCTGGCGCATGCGCGCAATCAGTTTTTCCATTTTCTTTCGTCTCAGATAAAGCGGCAGGTCGCCCTGAAACAGCATCAGGGTGAGGGAGGAGATGCCATAACCGACCACGCCGGTGCCGAACACGATCAGCGCAATGGTGAAATAGCGGCCTTCCAGCGACAGGTTGTGGGTTTCGCCATAGCCGATGGTGGCCAGCGTGATGACGGTCATGAACAGACTGTCGGAAAAGCTCCAGTCCTCGATCAGCATGTAGCCGGAGGTGCCAAACAGCAGGGCGGCAAACACCAGGCTGCTGAGGAACACGAGCTTACGCGGGAAACTGTGGCGCATGGGTGAGGAGGCTTGGAAAAGCGGCATTATAGCTTGCTATTGCAGGATAAATGGATAGTTGTAGCGGAGTATTTTCACCGTGGTTTCCCCTTGATTTACAGCAGGGCGCTGACTTCCCTGTGCAGGGCCGGGTCAAGCGGCTCGCCGCCTAGTATTACCGGTAGGTGACATTACGCATTGCGTTCATTATGCAACACTCATAAACTGCTCGGTTTAAATTAAACGTAAATAGTGATTTCAGGAAAATTGATTTCCAGAGCGGGTGCTGCTGATCCGCACGCAGCTGCCATCAGGCTAAGCTGGTCGCACTGGCGCAAAGATGAAGTCATGAACACACATTATGAAACTGATTGCCACCGGAAAGGCGTTGCCAGAACAGTCGGTCAGCGCTGCCGATCTTGACCTGCGTCTGGGCTGTCGCCCGGGTGATTGCTTGCGCAAAAGCGGCGTGCATACCCGCTATTTTGCTGGCGAACAGGAGACACAGAGCGCACTGGCCGCGCGTGCCCTGCATGCGGCCCTGGACAATGCCGGGCTGGGCGTGGGGGATATCGATCTGTTGATCAGTGCATGTGGCATCCCCGAGCAGGCGCTGCCGGGGACAGCCTGTTTCATCGCGCATGCCGCCGGCCTGCCCGCTGGGATGGCGGTGTTTGATGTCAATGCCAGCTGTCTGAGCTTCCTCAGTGCCTTGCAGGTGGCCGACAGCCTGCTGCAAAGCGGCGCTTACCGCCGCATTGCCATTGTCGCGGCCGATCTGGCCTCGCGCGGGCTGGACTGGAGCAATCCCGAAGCCTCGCTGATTTTTGGCGATGGTGCCGCCGCCGCCATCGTGGAGCGGGGGGGCGTGGGGCAGGGCCTGCGTGCGTTCCGGCTGGCCAGCTATCCGGAAGGGCGGCGCTATTGCGAAATCCGCGCCGGTGGCACCCAGTGCAATCCGCGCCGTGGGGCGGTGGCCAGCGATTTTCTGTTCAAGATGCAGGGCAAGGCCGTGTTCAAGCTGGCTTCGGAACGCATGCCGGCCTTTATCGACGGCCTGCTGGCTGCCACGCCGGGTGGTCTGGACAGCATAGACTGGGTGTTGCCGCATCAGGCCAGCCATCTGGCCATGCAGCATATGGCGAAAAAACTCGGCATCGGCCGTGAACGGGTTGTCGATATCTACGCCAGTCACGGTAATCAGGTGGCGGCGTCCTTGCCCACCGTACTGCATGAGGCCGTAGCCAGCGGGCGGGCCGTGCGTGGCCAGCGTCTGCTGATGCTGGGGACCGCCGCCGGGCTGAGTCTGGGCGGGCTGGTATGGGACTTATGAAACAGGTGCTGGTGACCGGTGCAACCGGAGGGCTGGGGCGCAATGCTGTGACCATGCTGCTGCAGCGTGGCTGTCGGGTCCGCGCCACCGGCCGCAAGCTGGACATTGGCCGGCAACTGGTGGCGCAGGGGGCGGAATTCCTGCAACTGGATCTGGCGCTTGCCACCAGCGCGGAAATGGCAGGTCTGCTGCACGGCATCGATACGGTATGGCATTGTGCCGCCCTGTCTGCGCCCTGGGGGGTAGAGGCCGATTTCATCTCTGCCAATGTGCTGGCCACCGAGCGCCTGCTGCAGGCGGCTGGCGAGGCAGGCGTTAGCCATTTCGTGCATATTTCCACGCCGGCGCTGTATTTCGATTTTCAGCATCGCTGCCAGATTCCGGAAAGCTATCGCCCGCGACAGTATGTCAACGCCTATGCCCGCAGCAAGGCGCAGGCCGAGGACAAGGTGCAGCAGGCCGTGGCCCGTTATCAGGGCATGCGCTGCATCATCCTGCGGCCGCGTGCCATTTTCGGCGAATACGATCAGGTGCTGATCCCTCGCTTGGCGCGTTTGTTGCGCCGTCCGGGGGCGCGGCTGCCCTTGCCGCGAGGCGGCGCGGTGTTGCTGGACCTGACCTATGTCGGCAACGTCACCCATGCCATGTGGCTGGCCAGTTGTCAGCCCGGTCTGATCAGCGGCGAAGTGTTCAATATCACCAATCAGCAGCCGGCCGTGCTCAAGCAGGTGCTGCAACAGCTGTTTGTCGAGGAGCTGGGCTGGCCGATGCGCATCGTCAGCCCGCCTTATCCTGTGCTGCATTACGCCAGCCTGGCCTTGCAGTGGCTGTCACGGCTGAATGGGCGTGAGCCGGTTCTCACCCCTTACAGCCTGGGGGCTGTGCATTTCGACATGACGCTGGACAACCGTCGCGCCTGCGAACGCCTGGCTTATGTTCCGCCCTACAGCATGCAAGAGGGCATACAGCGTACTGCGGACTGGCTGAGGGAGCAGGGGCTGAGGGAGCAGGCTGATGGCCAGATTGCATGAGTTCAGCGTGGGTCATTGTACCCATCCGGCCTGCATGGCGCTCAAAGGGGCAGGGCTGGCCAGCCGCTGCTTTCCCTCGCGTGCTTATTTGATCGAAACCCGCGACCGCCTGCTGCTGTGGGACACCGGCTATGCCGAGCACTTTCATGCCGCCACGCGCCAGGGTGTCTATCGCCTGTATCCGCTGGTGACCCCGGTGACTTTCAATGCGGCAGATGCCTTGTCAAGCCAGCTGCAGGCACGCGGTCTGGCCAGTCGCGATATCCATGCGCTGGTGTTGTCACACTTTCATGCCGACCATATCGCCGGCCTGCGCGACTTCCCTCAGGCCCAGTTATGGTGCTCGGCCACGGGCTGGCAGGCCGTGCGCGGTCTGTCTGGGCTTGCCGCATTGCGTCAGGCTTTTCTGCCTGCCTTGCTGCCCGCCGATATCGACAGCCGGCTGCACTTTGTCGAAGCGCTTGAGCTGCTTGAGCTGCCGGCGGAGCTGGCACCTTTCACCCACGCCCGCGATCTTTCCGGCAGTGGTGAGGTGCTGGTGGTGGACCTGCCCGGCCATGCGCCGGGGCATCTGGGCGCTTTTGTCCGCACCGAGCAGGGCTGGACCTTGCTGGCCTCGGATGCCGCCTGGGCCCGCGAAGGATTCCAGGACTTGCGCGGTCCTGCCGAGCTGACTTTCCTGATCCAGCATCAGCGTGCTGCCTACTACCAGACGCTGGGCCGGCTGCATGCCTTGTACCGCAATGGCTTGCATGATATTCGTCTGACACACCAGCAAGAGGATGGCCCGGCATGATGCGGCTACTGCGGGTGATGCTGGCCTACTGGCAGGCGCGGCGGCTGCAATTTCACGACCGGGCGGCGCTGGAACGCTATCAACAGCAGCAATTGGCGGTGTTTTGCCGTCGCCTGCAGCAGCGTAGCCCGTATTTTGCCGCGCTGGGCGACTTGCCGCTGGCGCAATGGCCGCGGATGGACAAGGCGCTGATGCTGCAGCATTTCGACCAGATGAACAGCGCTGGCCTGCGGCTGGATGAGGTGATGCAGATCGCCCTGCGTGCTGAACACAGCCGGGATTTTGTTCCCACCATCGGCCCCTATACCGTGGGGCTGTCCTCCGGCACCACCGCACAGCGGGCGGCCTTTGTGGTGAGTCGGCGCGAGCAGGCGCAGTGGGCCGGCATCATGCTGGCGCGCGCCTTGCCGGATGGCCTGCTGGCGCGCGAGCGGGTGGCGCTGTTCCTGCGCGCCAACAGTAATCTCTACACCGCCGTGCGTAGCCGCTGGCTGACGTTTCGCTATTTCGACCTGTTCCGCCCGTTTGCCGAGCATCTGCCCTTGCTGGCCGATTATCAGCCCAGCATCTTGCTGGCACCGGCCCAGGTCTTGCGCGAACTGGCGCTGGCGCAGCTGCAAGGCCGCATCCGGCTACAGCCCAAGCGGGTGTACTCCATTGCCGAGGTGCTGGAAGCGCAGGACCGGCAGCTGATCGAACAGGCCTTCGGTGCCGTGCATGAAATCTATCAGGCGACCGAGGGTTTTCTCGCCAGCACCTGTGCCGCCGGGGTGTTGCATCTGAACGAGGAGTACCTGCATGTCGAACCGGAATGGCTGGATGACGCGCACCGCCGCTTCGTGCCGGTGATTACCGATTTCAGCCGCTATACCCAGCCCATCGTGCGCTACCGGCTGAACGACGTGCTGCTGGCGCGTGCCACGCCCTGTCCATGCGGGCGGGCCAGCATGGCGCTGGACGGGGTGGAAGGGCGCTGTGACGACATGCTGCTGCTGCCCGACCGCCACGGGCGGCCACAAACGGTCTTTGCCGACCTGCTTGGCCGTGCGCTGGCCCAGGTCTTGCCGTTTGATGCCGACTATCGTTTGCGCCAGACCGGTTCCTGCTCACTGACGCTGCATCTGGCGTTGCCGGAGCGGCAGCAGGTGGCCGTGCAGGCGCATCTGGAGCGCGTACTGCAAGGCGCTGGCGTGGATGTGGCAGCGTTGCAGTGGCAACACGAGCAGCACTTGCCGCCGCTGGATACCAGCCGCAAGCGCCGGCGCATCATCCGGGAGCAGGCATGAAGCGGCTGCTGCGCCAATTGCCGCCACGTTTGCGGCATCTGTTGCTGGGCTGGGGCTCGGTGGGCTGTGCCTATACCCTGGGCAGTCTGCGCAGCGGACCGGCCTGGGTGCTGCCGGAACTGGCCAGCGACCGGCTGCTGGCTTTCGATCCTGCGGCCATCTGGCTGTATCTGTCGTTTTTTCTGCTGGTTCCCGCGGCCTTTTGGCTGACGCCGCAGCAACGGCTGCGCTGGCTGCAACACGCCATGCAGTTGTCGGCATTACTGGCAGGCATGGTTTTCCTGTTGTGGCCCACCACGCTTGCCTATCCGCCAGTCGTGTCCGCACCGTCGCACGGTTTGCTGCAGCTTTTGCTGCGCTTCGACACCCCGGGTAACTGTCTGCCGTCCTTGCATGGCGCACTGACCTGGCTGGCCTTGTGGGCGCTGTGGGATGACCGGCGGCCCTGGCGCAATGCGCTGCTACTGCTGTGGGCGCTGGCCATCTTGCTGGCGGTGATTCAGCTGCGCCGCCACCTGACGCTGGATCTGGGTGCTGGCTTGTTGCTTGGTCTGTTGAGTGGCTGGCTGGCGGCCCGTCCTGTTCTGCATTCTTTTTTTCGGTATCGTTGCGCATGAATGTATTTGCCCTGACTTTTGCCCTGATGCTGGCCATCGTGCTGCTGGAACTGCTGGCCTTGCGCTACTGGCGCAAGGAGGCCATTCCCTGGCATGAAATCGTGTTCAACCTGAATTCCGGCCATATCCTGATGTGGGCGCTGCGCGGCGTCGAGGTGGCGATGTTTGGCTGGCTGCTGACCCATGCCAACCTGCATCTGGTGGATCGCTTGCCGTTCTATGCCCAGTGGCTGGTGGCCATCGTCGGCTGGGATCTCAGCTTTTACTGCATGCACCGCGCCCATCACCGCTGGCCGCTGCTGTGGGCAGTACATCGTGTGCATCATCAGGGTGAGCATTTCAGCCTGTCGCTGGGCATTCGCAATTCCTGGTATTCCTCGCTCACTTCGCTGCTGTTCGTGGCACCGCTGGCGGTGCTGGGCCTGCCGCTGGAGCTGTTTGTCGCTGCTTCCTCATTTCATTACGCGGTGCAGTTGTACAACCATAATGCCTTTGTCGGCCGTTCCGGCTGGCTGGAGGGGCTGCTGGTGACCCCGGCTGCGCACCGGGTGCATCACGCCACCCATCCGCTTTATCTGAACCGCAACTTTGGCGGCACTTTTCTGCTGTGGGACCGCTGCTTCGGCAGTTACCAGCCGCCGCGCGACGATGTGCCACTGGTATATGGCGTGCCGGGCAGTGCCGCGTCCTTCAACCCGCTACTGGCCAGCAATCCCTGGCTGGCGGCCTGGTCGGATCGCTGGTGGCCAGCAAGCAGGGCAGGTGAGGGCTGGCAGATCAGTGGCCCTTATATTGCCAGCGGTGCGGTGGTGCTGTTTGGCTGGGTGATTTACTACGTGCAGATGGCCGGCAGCTTCTCGCCCTGGCAGCAGTGGAGCCTGTTTGGCGGCTTGCTGGCCGGTACGCTGGCCCTGGGGGCGATGTCGGATCGGCAGCGGCGTGGCTGGCAGGCATGGCTGGCCCTGACGCTGGGGCTGCCCCTGGTTTGTGTGCTGCTAGGCCTGCGTGATGCCGCAGCGCTGACACTGTCTGCACTATTGCTGTTGCATGGCGTGTTGGGCTGGCACTGTGCGGAGGGAGCGGCATGAGTCAGTTGCGTTTTCAGTCTTCCCGGCAACTGGCGTTCCGACTGGCGCTGCAGCAGGCGGCGCAGGACTATCTGGCCACCCAGGGTGGTCACCGCTACGCCGGACTTGGCATTGCCGGCAAGGCGGCAGTGCTGGGCGGCTTGAGCCTCTACTGTTATTGGCAGGCCTTGCATGCCACGCACGTGGGTAGCTTTGCCGCAGCTTATATCGCCGCGTTTGTGCTGGCCATGCTGCTGGCGATGAACAGCCTGCATGATGCTGCGCATGGTGCCGTGTTCCGCTCTGCCGGTCTCAATCGGCTGCTGGCACGGCTGACCAGCCTGCCGATGGGCGTGGATGCCGATATCTGGACCCGTCGTCATGTTCATCTGCACCATACCTACCCCAATGTCGAAGAATACGATCTGGACATCGAGCCCAATCCCTTCTTGCGGCAGACACCCTTTCAGGCCTGGGCCGTGCAGTATCGCTGGCAGCATCGCTACTGGCCGCTGATTGCTGCCTTGTCCTTGCCTTATCTGTGCTGGTATGGCGACTGGCTGGACTGGTTGGGCAGGAGCAAGCTGCGGCTGCGTGACTCCAGGCCGATCAGTACGCCACATTTTCTGGCCAGCAAGGCCGCCCATGTGCTGCTGGCACTGGGGCTGCCGTTGTGGCTGCTGCAGGGCAGCGCCATTGGCTGGGGCACGGTGCTGCTGTGTTATGTGGCCGGGCAGATGCTGGCGTCCTGTTTTCTGGTGGCCATGATTCTTGGCACGCACTGGGCTGATGTGGCGTTTTTTCAGCCGGATGCTGACGGCCGCTTGCCGCACACCTGGCATGAGCACCAGTTTCTCACCTGTTGCGACTGGCTGCCGGCACCTGCCTGGCTCGGCGGCTTGCTTGGCGGACTGCATCTGCACCTGACCCATCACCTGTTTCCGGCCTACAGCCATCGCCACTATCCGGCGCTGGCCCGCATCGTGCAGCAGCAGGCGGCGGCACATGGCCTGCCTTATCGCTGCCTCAGTTATCCGCAGCTATGGCGGGCGCAGCAGCGCTTTCTGCGTGCGATGGGGGCGAAGCCGCACGCATGAGCGCATAGCGCAGCGGCACGGCGGTTTTTGTGTGCAGATGTGTAGCAGGGTGGGGCGGGCAATAGTTCTTCACACTGTTTTACAAGCGGTTACCTGCCATTGATTAATCTGGACTGGTATCAACGCACTGGAGGTCCAGTCCATGAAAACCCGAATCCTGATCCCCGCGCTGCTGGCGCTTTCCTTCACCGGCATGGCTTATGCCGATTCTTCTGCCATTCTGGGTGGTGCACTTGGCGGTGCGGTGGGTGCTGCCGTCGGCCAATCCATCGGCGGCCGTAACGGTGCCATCATCGGTGGCGCGGTGGGCGGCAGCGTTGGTACCGCGCTGGCCTACCAGCGTGATGACTACCGCGACTACCGCCCGGCACCGGCCCCAGTGCCGGTTTACCAGCCGGTGACTTATGTTGCCCCCGTGCGCTATGTCGAGCCGCCGCGCTATCCGCACTGGCATGAGGACCGGCACGGGCAATACCGCGACTGGCATGATCGCGAATGGCATGACCGTGGCTGGCATGGCCGCGACGGGCGCGATGGCTATTATCGTCACGGCGATTGAGTTGTTTTCACTGCAGACCGGGCCCTGAGCAATCAGGGCTTTTTCATTTTGCGCGGCACATGTTTATCTCATCTATCGTGTACAGAGCGACACGATGTCTGCGTTTCCCCGCCCTGGCCTGTACATGCACTGATCTCTGGTCAGCCGATGGTGGCTGGCTCACACTCTCGCTCCGGTAAGTGATTGCCGACGGTTATCGCTAAGGCTGCCGCGATAAAGTACTTGCCTGGCAGGCTTGCTGTTTTCTATAATTGATTAGCAATCAAATCATTCACATGCGAAGCATTATGAACAGTGTAGATTTACTACGGCTTGGCATCACCAGCGCCATCATGCATGCCGGGCGCAAATGGCGGCAGATTTCCCAGGAAGTGGTACTTGACCACGGGCTGACCGCGCCGGGCGCTTCGGCGCTGATTTTCATTGGCCGGCTGGGGGAAGGCATCAACCAGGTGGCACTTGCCGAGGAAATTGGCATCGAGGGGCCATCGTTGGTGCGGGTCATCGACCAACTGGCTAGTGCTGGCCTGGTCCGCCGCGAAAAAGACAAGGTGGACCGCCGCTCCAATACCCTGTGGTTCACCGACGAAGGCCGCGCCTTGACCGACAAGATCGAAGCCGAGCTGGTCCATTTGCGCGCGCTGGTGTTCCGCGATGTGTCGCCGGCCGATCTGGAAGCCACTTTGCGGGTGTTTGCGGCGGTAGAGTCCGCCTATCAGCGGCCGGGGCTGGTGGCCGAACTGGCAGCCATGGCTGGCCAGGCACGCGCATGACGCTGCCGGGCTGGCGTGACTGGCTGTTTTCGGCCAAGGCCTTTGTCGCTGCCATGCTGGCGCTGTATCTGGCCATGGCGCTGGAATTGCCACGACCTTACTGGGCGATGGCCACGGTGTATGTGGTGTCGCATCCGCTGACCGGGGCCACCCGTTCCAAGGCGGTATACCGCATTGGCGGCACCTTGCTGGGGGCGACGGCGGCGGTCATTTTCATGCCGCTGTTTGTCAATGCGCCCACCCTGCTCAGCCTGGTGGTGGCGCTGTGGACCGGCACGCTGCTGAGCATCTCGCTGCTGGACCGTACCCCGCGCAGCTATCTGTTCATGCTGTCTGCCTATACGCTGCCGATGATTGCCTTGCCGGCGCTGAATAATCCGGAAGGCATTTTCGATCTGGCACTGGCGCGCAGCGAGGAAATCCTGGTTGGCATCCTGTGTGCCAGCGTGGTGTCGGCGCTGGTGTGGCCGGGGAAAGTCGCCCCCATTTTCTCGGCCCGCATTGCCAGTTGGCTGGGCGATGCGCGCGACTGGGCTTGCGAGCTGCTGCAACAGAGCGATGCCGCCGGCCAGCCCTTGCATGCCAGCCGCCACAAGCTGGCGGCGGATATCCTGGCACTGGATCAGTTCATCTCCCACCTGTCTTACGACACCACCAGTTTCGCCGTGGTGAAAAATGCCCGCGAGCTGCGCGGCCGCATGAGCATGTTGCTGCCCATTCTGTCGTCGCTGACCGAAACCAAGCAGGCGCTGCTCCGGCAGCAGGATGGCATGCCTGTCGGGCTGAGCGAGCTGATGCACGAAGTGGCGCACTGGATGGCCAGTCCCGATCTGGGCCATCTGCGGCGCGATGTGCCCTTGCTGCAGCGGCGGCTGGCCGCGCTGAAACAGCAGATTGCCAGCGGCGACAGCTGGCAGGCGCTGCTGATTGCCCACGGGCTGGCGCGTTTGCAATCGCTGATCAATCTGTGGCTGGACTGCCGGCTATTGCAGCAACTGATTGCCGAAGAGCACCCCACCTTCCAATGGAAACCGGCTTATCGTCACTGGCCGGTGGGCGGCACGGCCCGGCATTACGATTACGGCATGATGGCGTTTTCAGCCTTGCAGGCTTCGACCGCCATTTTCCTGGCCTGCCAGCTATGGATACAGCTGGGCTGGACCGATGGTTCCGGTGCCGTGATCATGGTGGCGATTGCTTCCTGCTTCTTTGCTGCGCTGGACGAGCCGGCACCGATGATGCGTACCTTCCTGATCTGGGCGCTGGTCAGCATCGCGCTGACGACCGTGCTGCTGTTCATGGTGATTCCGGCGGCCTATACCTTTGAAATGCTGGTGGCCATGCTGGCTGTCCCGTTCTTGCTGGTGGGCACGCTGTTTACCCGGCCGCAGTTCACCATGATTGCCATGATGCTGACGGTGAACACCGCCACCTTCCTCAGCCTGCAAGGCGCTTACGATACCGACTTCACTGCCTTCTTCAACGGCAATGTGGCTACCGTGGTGGGCGTGTCGTTTGCGCTGCTGTTCAGCCTGCTGGTGCGGCCATTTGGCATCGAGCTGGCCATCCGCCGGCTGCGTCGTGCCAGCTGGCATGATCTGGCCGAAACCTCGGCCGGTCGCCGGCTGGATGACTATGCCCAGCTCACCGCCCGCATGCTGGACCGGCTGGGCCTGCTGATTCCACGGCTGGCCGCCAGTGGCCATGACCAGCTGCCGCAGGTGTTCAACGAGTTGCGTGCCGGTTTTAGCGTGCTGCATCTGCAGCGTGATGAAAATGCCCAGACCGGCCCCGCCGGCGTGGCGGTGCAGCAGGTGCTGGACGAGGTGGAGCGGCATTACCGCCAGGCGCTGGCGCAGCGGCATTACCGCCAGGCAGATGCACACCTGTTGCAGCGCATCGACGCGGCACTCAATCAGGTTCTGGCCGAATCGCGCCGCAGCGATCATCACGTCCAGACCGTACTGAATGCGCTGGTCGAATTGCGCATCACCCTGTTTCCGGTTGCCGGCAGCTATGCCCTGGCAGCCTGCCCACCCTTGCCTGCAGGAGGCATGACGTCGTGATTGGTGAAGTTGAAATCTACGGGGTGTATTTCCCCAGCCTGCTGATCCTGATGGTGCTGGCCTTTGGCGTCACCGCCGGCCTGCGCATCCTCCTGGGTCAGCTGGGCTTCTACAAACTGGTATGGCACCGTTCTCTGATGAACTTTGCCTTGTATGTGATTGTGCTCGGCGGTTTCGTCGTGCTGACTCGCGGATGGTAATGATGAAAAAGCTGATAGGCAAAGCAGGGCCGGTAGTGCTGACCCTGATCGTGGTGGTGGCGGCCGTGCTGGTGGGGCGTTATCTGTGGGATTACTACACCAATGCGCCGTGGACGCGGGATGGCCATATCCGCGCCGACGTGGTGCAGATCGCCCCGGATGTGTCCGGGCTGATTACCGAGGTGAAAGTCACTGACAACCAGCTGGTGAAACGCGGCCAGGTGTTGTTCGTCATCGACCGCGCCCGCTACGCGCTGGCACTCAAGCAGGCCGAAGCGGCATTGGCACAGCAGAGCGCCGGTTTGTCGCAGGCAAAACGCGAAGCGGCACGCAACCGTGGCCTGAGTGATCTGGTGGCCAGGGAAAACATCGAGCAGAGCGAAGCCCGTGTGCAACAGGACGAGGCCAGTGTCGCTGCCGCTACAACCGCGGTGGAAGTGGCCCGGCTCAATCTGCAGCGCACCGTGGTGAGCAGCCCGGTGGATGGTTATCTCAACGACCGCACCCCGCGCGTGGGCGATTACGTCAGCACCGGCAAGCCGGTGTTGTCGATGGTGGATGCCCATTCCTTCCATGTGGATGGCTATTTCGAAGAAACCAAGATGAACCGGGTGCAGGTCAACCAGCCGGTGGAAATCCAGATCATGGGCGAGGCGCACAAGCTGCGCGGCCATGTGCAGAGCATTGCCGCCGGCATCGAAGACCGTGACCGCAGCAATGGTGCCACCCTGCTGCCCAATGTGAATCCTACTTTCAACTGGGTGCGGCTGGCCCAGCGCATTCCGGTGCGCATTACCCTGGATGAAGTCCCGGCCGACTTCCGCATGATTGCCGGGCGCACCGCCACCGTGGCCGTGGTGGCCGTCAAGGGAGGCCAGCCGTGAGCCGTCTTTATCCTGCCGGGCTGCTATTGGCGCTGACCACGCTTGCCGGCTGCACCACCGTTGGCCCGGATTACCAGCTGCCGGCCAATTCCGCCATGCAACGTCAGGCAGCACAAGGCCGTTTTGCCAATGCCGATGGCCGGCTGACCTCCAGCCAGCCGCTTGCCCCGCGCTGGTGGCAGCTCTACCACGATCCGGTGCTGAACCAGCTGGTGGAGCAGGCACAACAGGCCAATACCGATTTGCGTGCCGCCACCGCCAATCTGCAAAAGGCCTTGGCGGTAGCCAGCCAGGTCAATGCCGAGGCTGGCCCGCATGCGGCGCTGTCGGCATCGGCCGAACGCGCACGCATCTCCGGCCAGAGCATGTTGCTGGATGTGCCGCTGCCGGTGAGCAATCTGGGTGACGAGGGCATACGCGTGGCCTATCAGCTTGACCTGTTTGGCAAGCTCAGACGCGGCGACGAGGCCGCCGAAGCCAATAGCGAAGCCAGCGTGGCTGCCCGGGATCTCGCCCGCATCACCGTGACCGCCGAAACCGTGCGCAGCTATCTGCAGATCTGCTCGGCCAATCATGGCTATCAGGTATTGCAGCAGCAGTCCGCCCTGCAGCAGAAACAGCTGGAACTGACACGCCGCCTGGCCGGTGCCGGCCGGCTCACTGCTACGGATGTGCTGCGCGCCCAGGCCCAGGCCGACAGCGTCGCCGCTGGCCTGCCGGCCTATCAGGCCCAGCGCGATGCCGCCCGTTACCGCCTGGCCATGCTGCTGGGACAGACCCCGGCCGAGACCCTGCCAGCAGCGGCACTGTCCTGCGCGCAGGAGCCACAACTGGCACAAGCCATTCCGGTGGGCGATGGCCGGGCCTTGCTGGCACGCCGGCCGGATGTGCAGCAGGCCGAGCGCAAGCTGGCACAGTCCAGCGCCATGATAGGCGTGGCCACCGCCGAGCTTTACCCCAGCATCACGCTGGGGGCATCGGCTGGCTTTACCGGCTTGCTGGAAGATGTGGGTCAGCGTTCCACCCAGCGTTTCGGCTATGGCCCGCTGATCAGCTGGACCATTCCCGACAGCGGTGCCCGGGCGCGGGTGACGGCAGCCAAGGCCGATAATGCCGCCGCACTGGCCCACTTTGACGGCGTGGTGCTCAATGCCCTGCGCGAGGTGGAAACCAGCCTCAGTCTGTACGGCAAGGATTTGCAGCGGCTGACCTTGTTGCGCACGGCGCGCGACAGTGCCAAACAGGCCGCCGCGCAGAACCGCCGGCTGTATCAGGCGGGGCGTTCACCCTATTTGTCCAGCCTGGATGCCGACCGCACCCTGGTTGGCAACGAAAGCGCCGTGGCCAGCGCGGAAAGTCAGCTGGCGCAGGATCAGGTCAATCTGTTCCTGGCCTTGGGTGGCGGCTGGGAAGAGGGTAAAACGCAAACCGGCCACTAGGGCCGGCAAACCAAACCCCCGCTCCTGTGTTGCACGGACTTGTCGTACACCTGCTGCTGTCGGCGTCGGCACACCTGGGGGCGGGTCTTCTACGAGGTTTTGTCAGCGCTGATAAGGTTCTGCCACCCCCCGCTCAGTGCAGGCGAATCCGAAATGGTGGCAATTCATGCCAGGCGGGTGTGATTTCTGTTGTGCCTGTCTGGTCGCGCGTATAGCATCGGCCATCGCCGTCTTCAGTCCGGAATTTCCGCCATGTCCGCACCTGCCAGCGTTCCCGTGTTGTTGCCGGTTTTCCTGGTAACCGATATTTTGTGCGCCTGCATCCTGGTGCAGCTGCTGGCCTTGCGCAAAGCCGGGGTGGCGGGTACTCGCAGCTGGATCGCCGCCAATATCGCCATGGTGGCCTATCTGCCGGCGCTGGGCCTGCGCACCGTGCTGCCGCTGGTGTTCAGCGTGGTGCTCAGCAATGGACTGGGGCTGCTTGCCGCCAGCCTGTTCTATATCGGTTGCGCCCGTTTTCTGGGTCGGCCCGCCTACAGCCGTTTCTGGTTGGCACTGATACTCTGCGCCCTTGCTGGCCTGTTGTGGTTCACCCTGGTGGTGGATGTGATCCGGCTGCGCGTCATCATTGCCTCGGGCGGTATCGCCGTGGTGTTTGTTGCCACCGCTTATCTGCTGTGCCGCCACCGTCCGGCCGGCCAGGGAGCGGTCGTCTACTGGCTGGGTGCCGCCTGCAGCATTGCCACCGCCTTGCTGCATACCGCGCGAGCCATCTATTACGGCGCTGGTTTGGGTAATTTGTCCGACCTGTTTGCCAGTACGCCGGCCAATGTGATGTCCATGAGTCTGACCGCCGCGCTGGTACCCGGCCTGTCCATGCTGGCGGCGGCCATGGTGCAGCAGCAGTTGTTGAGCGATGCCACCTGGCGTGCCGAGCGCGATGGCATGACGGGCACACTGACGCGGCAAAGCTTCGAGACCCGTATTCTGGCCGATCTACAGCGGGCAAACCTCACCGGCGATGCCTTCTGTTTTGTGCTGGCCGATCTGGATTTTTTCAAGCAGATCAACGACAGCCATGGCCACCAGACCGGTGACCGCGTGCTGGTGGCTTTTACCGAGCTGATTCGCCGGCACGTGCGTGCCGCAGACTACATTGGCCGCATGGGGGGTGAAGAATTCGGCATCGCCCTGCCGGCCACACCGCCAGCCGAAGCCATGCGCGTGGCCGAACGCCTGCGCCTGGCGGTGGCGGCGCAGCACATTGCCACCGACAGCGGCAGCCTGAGTTACCGCGTCAGCATGGGCCTGGCCGTGCGTGAGCAAGGCGAGACCTTTGCTGATCTGTACCGCCACGCCGACCAGGCCTTGTACGCAGCCAAGCAGGCCGGGCGCAACCGGGTGCAGGCCTATGCTCAGGATGCCGCCTGAACGGCACTGAGCGGACCCCAGCCGTTTTCAAATACCAGCTCGGCCAGGTTTTGCCGGCTGGCCCAGTTTTCCTGTTCCAGCATGGGTTTGTCGTAGAAGGCCTCGACATGGCCGATGCACAGGATCGCCACTGCCTTGGCTTCAGCTGGCAGGCCCAGCAGCGTGCCCAGCCGCTGCGGGTCGAACAGCGATACCCAGCCCAGGCCAATGCCTTCGGCGCGGGCGGCCAGCCACATGTTCTGGATGGCGCAGGCTATCGAGCAGATATCCATTTCCGGCAGGGTGCGGCGGCCGAATACATGGCGCTCGCGTCCGTCCATCAGTGCCGCCACCAGTACCTCGCCACAGTCCACAATGCCTTCCACCTTCAGCTTCATGAATTCTTCTTCACGCTGGCCCAGTGCCTTGGCGGTGGCCACCCGCTCGATTTCCACTTCGTCATGCAGTTGGCGGCGCAGGGTGGTATTGGTAATGCGGATGAAGCGCCAGGGCTGCATGAAGCCGACGCTGGGGGCCAGATGGGCGGCTTGCAGCAGGCGTTGCAGCAGGGCAGGATCGACCGGGTCCGGCTTGAAGTGGCGCATGTCGCGCCGCTCGCGGATGGCGCGGTAGACGGCGTCGATTTCGGCTTGGGGATAGGCATTCATGGCAGGAACAGTCTGGCGCAGGCTTCGGGGTTGGACGGGAAATACAGGTGCAGATAGCTGGCCAGCAGGCTGCCATGGCGGTACACCGGCTCGCCTTGCCCGCTACCTGTGGCACGGCTGGCATGGGTAAGCGGAGCGATGGGGGTGTCCAGACTGGAGTAGTGGAAGGTGTGGCCACGCAGCACTTCACCATCCAGCTCAAGTTGTTGCAGGCCCAGCGCGCTCAGGCGGCTACCCAGGCGGGCATGGCCGGGCAGCAGGCCCAGCATGGCTGCGCGCTGGCCATGTTTGTCGGCCAGGCTGTCCAGCAAATACAGCATGCCGCCACACTCGGCATACAGCGGTTTGCCGGCAGCCACATGGGCGTGCAGGCCGGTACGGCAGAGGCTGGCAGCGGCCAGTGTGGCCAGATGCAGTTCCGGGTAACCGCCCGGCAGCCAGACGGCGTCGCAGGTGGGTAGCGCTTCGTCAGCCAGTGGCGAGAAGTAATGTAGTTCGGCCCCCAATGCCTGTAGCGTCTCGATATTGGCCGGGTAGATAAAGCTGAAGGCGGTGTCACGGGCGATGGCGATGCGCACGCCGTGCAGCAGGCGTGGCAGGACCGCTGGTTGGGCGGGCTGAAAGGCGACCAGCGGCGGCAGCTGCGCCAGCGCGGTATTGGCCAGCTGGGCGGCGGCGCGCTGCAGCCGCGCTTCCAGATCGGCCACCTCCTGCGCCTGCACCAGGCCCAGATGCCGCTCCGGCAGGCCCATGTCCTGCTGGCGCATCACCGCGCCCAGATAGTTGAGGCTGGCGGGCAGGGCCGTGGTGAGCATTTCCGCATGGCGGCTTGATGCCACCTGATTGGCCAGTACGCCATAAAACGGCAGGCCGGGGCGGAATGTCGCCAGGCCATGCGCCACGGCAGCAAAGGTCTGCGCCATGCCGGAGGCGTCGATGATGGCGGCCACCGGCACGCCGAACAGCTGCGCCAGGTCGGCACTGCTGGGGGTGCCATCGAACAGACCCATGCTGCCTTCGATCAGGATCAGGTCAGCCTCGGCCGCCGCCGCATACAGGCGCTGGCGGCAGTCGTCCTCGCCATTCATCCACAAATCCAGCGCGTAAACGGTGTGGCCGCTGGCCTGTTCCAGTACATAGGGGTCGAGAAAATCCGGCCCGGTCTTGAACACGCGTACGCGCCGGCCCTGCTGGCGGTGGTAGCGGGCCAGCCCGGCGCTGAGGGTGGTCTTGCCCTGGTGCGAAGCCGGGGCGCTGATGAACAGCGCCGGGCAGTGGCGGATGGCCATGTCAGAACTCCACGCCTTGCTGGGCCTTGATGCCTTGCTCGCGGTAGGGGTGTTTGACCAGCTTCATCTCGGTGACCAGATCGGCGGCGTCGATCAGCGCCTGCGGCGCATGGCGGCCGGTAATCACCACATGCAGATTGGCCGGGCGGCTGGCCAGCGCGGCCAGTACCTCGTCCAGCGGCAGGTAGTCGTACTTCAGCACGATGTTCAGCTCGTCCAGGATCAGCATGTCGTAGTGGCCGCTGTGCAGCATCTCCAGCGCGGCGTCCCAGCCCTGGCGCGCGGTGGCGATGTCGGCCTCGCGGTTCTGGGTGTTCCAGGTATAGCCCTCGCCCATGGTGAGGAAGCGGCAGTTGTCGAAGCGGCTGAACAGGTCGCGCTCGGCGGTGTGCAGCGCGCCCTTGATGAACTGCACCACGCCTAGCTGCATGCCGTGGCCGACAATGCGCAGCCCCATGCCAAAGGCGGCGCTGCTCTTGCCCTTGCCGGTACCGGTATGGACGATGAGCAAGCCTTTTTCCTTGGTGGCGGCGGCCTTTTTCTTTTCAAAGCCGGCCTTGCGCTTTTCCACCATGCGCTGGTGGGCGGCGGCGTCGGTTTTCATGGCGGTTTCCTTCTGATTGCTGGTCTGATACAGCGGTCGGGTTATTGCTTATGGGTACATCCAGAGCGGCTGACAAGAGCGCAGCGTCCCTGTGGCAAGGCGCGCCGACGCAGACAGTACAAGCAGTACGGCAAGGAGGCGCAACGCAGCGACAGGGTTTTTGTCAGCCGCTGTCACTGCCAGTGGGTGCCGGTGAGTGTGCGTAGCAGCTCCACAATGCGCGGCCGGCTGGGGTGATAGCCGATGAACACCAGCTGCGCCTGCCGTGGCGCGGCGGTGTCCGGTTCCTGTTGCAGCTCTACGCGCTGACGCACTGCCTGCAGCGCCAGCCGGCCCTTGCCATCAACGCAGGCGGCATGGCCCTTGATGCGCAGCAGCGCTTCTTCGCGGGCAATGGTTTCCACCGCTGCCAGCAGGCGTGCCGGTTCTTGGGCGTCCTTGCTGCGAATCAGGAAGGACTGCCAACCCGGGTCCTGTTCGTGAAAATGCTTGTGGGTGGTCAGGCCATGGCTGTGGGCGGCCAGTCCGCCGTGGCTGTGGCCGTCCAGCAGGGTCTGGTTGGCCAGCGGACGCAGATTCAGCGGCAGGCTGGACACCGGGCCGTAATGGCGGTGGCCGCTGCCGCTGACTTCGTGCAGGTGCAGGCCCAGCGTCAGCCGGGTGTCCAGCTTGGCCTGATAGGCCAGCTCGATGAAGCGGATGGACGGCACCAGCTGGCGCACCGTGCTTTCCGCTTGCAGCATGGCGGCATCGTCCAACTGGTCGATCTTGTTGAGCACCACGATGTCGGCGTTTTCCAGCTGCTGGCGGAACAGGCTGGCCACCGCGTCGTCCTGCTGGTCCTGGCCGGCGTCAAAGTCGCCCGCCAGCAGCAGCGGGGTGTCCACCACCGCCAGCGTGGCGTCCAGCACAAAGCGCTCGGCCAGCTCCGGCCCTTGCAGCTGTTCCATCACCGCGCTGGGCAGGGCCAGCCCCGAGGTTTCGATCAGCACATGGTCGATCTGCTGGCGGCGCTGCCACAAGGCCAGCATGGTGGGCAGGAAGTGCTCGTCGTCGTCGTAAGCCACCAGGCCGTTGGCCAGATCGTGGATTTCCACGCCGGCGGTGTCGCTGTCGCGCAGAATGGTGCCGTCGATGGACACCTCGCCAAACTCGTTGACCAGAATGGCCAGCCGGCGCTGCTTGCTGTCACGAATCAGATTGGCCAGCAGGGTGGTCTTGCCCGCACCCAGAAAACCGGTGAGCACGGTGACCGGAATGCGCGGGCTGCTCATGCCAGTTGCTCCAGCGCGGCCTGCAGGCTGGTGAAGTCGGCAAAGCTGACCGGGTAGTCCAATTGCGGACGGTCCACCACGATGAAGGGAATGCCCAGTGCGGCGGCAGCCGCAGCCTTGGCACCATAGCCACCGGCATCACCGGATTGCTTGCTCACCACGCAGTCGATCTGCCAGTCGCGCCACAGGGTTTCATTGGCGGCCTGCGAAAACGGGCCTTGCATGGCGCACAGCCGCGCGCGCGGAATGCCCAGATCGATGGCGCGTTGCAGGTGTTGCGGGTCCGGTGCCAGCCGCACGAACCATTGCTTGTCGGCCGCGCCCTCGGCCTGCACGAAACTGGCCAGCTCCTTGCTGCCGGTGGCGAGGAAAATGCGCTGGCCGTGCTGCATTGCCAGTGCGGCGGCATCCGCCATGCTGGCGCAGTGGATGGCCGGGTGCTGGTCCGGAGCGCTGGAGCGTTCATAACGCAGATAGGGCAGGGCCAGCTCTTGCGCCAGCGCCATCAGCTGTTGTGACATCTCGGTGGCGTAAGGATGAGTGGCATCGACGATGCAGCGTGCCTGGCTTTGTTGCAGCAGCTCACGGCGGCGCTCCACACCCAGCCGCCCGCTGATGCTGGTGAGGCCGGGGCTGCTGGCTTCCACCAGCTCTGCGCCGTAGTCGCTGGCCGTGCTGACAATCACCGGCTGGCCGTTTGCCGCCAGCTGGCGGGCCAGCGCATTGCCGTCGCTGGTGCCGGCAAATACCCAGGCCGCTGCGCTGGGCAGCGTGTCGGCCTTGACGGTGTCGGCCGTGTTCTGCCAGTTGAAATAGCCGCGCGGGGTAAACATCCAGTTACGCTTGCGGCGGGTGAAGCGGTTGCCGATCACCAGCGAGGTCAGCATGTTGAACTGGCGGGTGCGCAGCTCGGCCAGGCTGACGATTTCCACCGTCTGGCCTTCGCGGTAGGCATTGTGCACGATGCCGCACAGCGTTTCCGGCCGCTTGTGTTCCAGCATGATGTCCAGAATGCGGTACACGCCTTCCTGACGCTGCTTGCTTTGCACGTTGTAAAACACCACGGCCAGATCGGCCTGGGCAATATGGCGGGCGCGGCTTTCGATCCACTCCCACGGGCACAGCAGGTCGGACAGGCTGAGCGTGGCAAAGTCGTGCGACAGCGGCGCGCCCAGCAGCGAGGCGCAGGCATTGGCCGAGGTGATGCCGGGAATCAGCTGCACATCGAAGGTATCATCCTCGCGCATGTCTTCGTAGGCCAGCGTGGCCATGGCGTAGATGCCGATGTCGCCGCTGGAAATCAGCGCAACGGTTTTGCCGGCACGGGCTTCGGCCAGCGCCAGCTGGGCGCGGTCGCGCTCCTGGGTCAGCGGCAGGGTACGGATGTCCTTGCCGGCAATCCACGGCTGGATCCATGTAAGGTAGAGGTCGTAGGCGACGATGACATCGCTGGCGGCCAGCGCCTGCTCCACCATTGGCGGGATCAGTTCGCGGCTGCCGGGGCCGACGGAGACAAGATAGAGTTTGCCGGTCATTGCTTCATGCTTTCTGCTGCGAGCAGGCGGGGCCTGCCATGTGTTTGTCTGGGCAATGCGTGGTGCGCATTGCGGATGTAAATCCTGCATTTGTTACGTAGCGGTGCTGGACTGTGGTCCTACGTCGCCGGGTTTTACTGCGCGGTTTTCCTTCCAGTTACTCACGCAAAAAACAAATCAACTTCGCGGGTTTCGCCCCGCCGTCGAGGTACTTTGCTTTTGCTTCGCCAAAAGAAAGTACCCAAAGAAAAGGCGACCCGCAGCGCGTCGAATTCCCGCCCCAGTCATCCTGCCCAAGGCGCGGCTGAACTCGCACCGTGCTACCGTCACGGTGCTCAAACATGCAGCCGCTTAAAACCTTGGGCAGCATGTCTGCGTCGGCTCGCGCTGACGGGACTGGGGCTGCGTCGAATTTGTTGTTTCAACGAACCAACGATTGCGACGATACCTGGCACATCCTAATTTTTACTGCTGTCTTGGCCTCGTCTGGAGACTGGGTCACCAACGATGCTGTTTGTTTTTCATAAATCAACCACCGTACCAACGCCCCCATGGGCCCCATCAAGCATGCCGGCGGGTGGCCGGGGCGAGGTCTTAAGCGCCTGCCCTGTCTGAGCGATTTGACGTTAGCAAATCGCGAGTTCAGGCGCGCCTCGTACCGGTCGGGCCCTGTCGGGCAGCCGCAGGCCATGCTTGTGGGGTGGCCTGGGAGGTGAAGGAGGGATTGGCCAGGCAATCCCTCCTTCCCGTCCGCCGCGCGGAAGCGGCAGGTAAATCATCATCCGCGTAGCGGATTTCTAACCAGCACCTTCCAACGAAAAACCAACAGCAAAATCAACTTCGCGGGTCTCGCCCCGCCGTCGAGGTACTTTCTTTTGCTTCGCCACTTCGCCAACAGCAAGGACCCAAAGAAAAGGCGACCCGCAGCGCGTCGAATTCCCGCCCCAGCCGCACCGCCCAGGGCGCGGCCGGAACTTGCGGCGCGCTATCGTCGTGCCGCTGCGGACAGCCGACCGCTTAAGACCCTGGGCGGCACGTCTGCGTCGGCTCGCGCTGACGGTACCGGGGCCGCGTCGGGTTTGTTTTAGCGGCATATTTATTCGGATGCAGACACAAACCCATCCTCCACCACCGCCACCGTCACCCCCTCACGTGCCATCTTCGGCACTAACAGCCGCCCGCGCGGGCTGGCGATCAGTGCGCACGGCTCGCATACGCCGTCCACGCCCACGTTTTGTTGCACCCAGGCGGAGGGCTGGCCGGTCCAGCCGCGGGCAGCCACGTCGGCACGGGCAATCACCCGCAAGGGCAGCGCGTGGCGGGCGCAGAATTCCAGCAGGCCGGCTTCATCGGCCTTCAAGTCGATGGTGGCCACCTCGCGTACCTCGGTCAGGCTGCGTCCGGCCAGCGCTTGCAGCACGGCCAGTTCGATGGCCTCGGCGCTTTTGCCACGGCGGCAGCCTATGCCCAGCGTCAGCGGCTTGAGTGCTTCCGTCGCCGTGGTGATGGCCGGAGTGGCAGCGGTCAGGCGGGCAATCTGGTAGGCCAGCGCATTGGCACCGCCTTCGTGGCCGGACAGCAGCGGAATGGCAAAGCGCGCGGCTTCGTCCAGCACGACGACTGCGGGGTCGGTGAGTTTGCTTTGTGGCAGGCCATCCAGATAGCGCACGGCAATGCCGCTGGCCATCAGCAACACCCATTGGCGGTGCTGATGGAAGGCGGCGGCAAACTGCTGGCGCGCATTGTCATCTGGCCGCTGCCAGGGCTGGTAGACGGTGGCGTCCAGTGCGGCGGCCAGTTGCCGCGCCAGCGGCAGCGCCGATTCGCGCACCGTCCAGATGGCGGTGTGGCTCACGACGCTTGCTGCTCCGGGTCCTGTTCCGGTTCTGCAGCCAGCTCCGGCTTGCGCTTGCTGGGGCGCGGGGTTTTGCGGTCGCTGCCATCGCGGAAGATATGGGTGAAGCCGGCGGCGTACAGGCTGGATTCCACCCCGCCTTCGCGCGACAGCGCCGCGCCCACCAGCAGCAGGGTGGTGAGCAGCCAGTCCTTTTGTTTCACCTCATCCAGCAGCTTGCCCAGCGTGCTGCGGTGGATGGACTGGTCCGGCCAGCTGGCGCGGCGCACCAGTGCCACCGGGGTGTCCGGCGGGTAGTGCAGCAGCAGGTCGGCCACGGTGTATTTCAGCCGCTGGCCGGACAGGAAGATGCACATGGTGGCGCGGTGCTCGGCAAAGCGGGCGATGGATTCCAGCTCCGGCACCGCGCTGGCGCGGCCGGACACCCGGGTGAGGATGATGGATTGCGAGATGGCCGGGCGGGTCAGTTCGCTGCCCAGTGCGGCGGCAGCGGCGGTAAACGAGGACACGCCGGGGACGATTTCGTAGGCAATGCCCAGCGCTTCCAGCCGGCGCATCTGCTCGGCAGTGGCACCGTAGATGGCGGGGTCGCCGGAGTGCAGCCGCGCCACGTCGATATTGGCAGCCTGGGCGCGGCGGTAGCAGTCTTCCTGCTGGTCCAGCGACAGTTCGGCGGTGTCCAGAATCTCCGCCCCCGCGCTGCAGTGTTGCAGCATGTCGGTGGGCACCAGCGAACCGGCATACAGCACCATGCCGCAACTACCCAACAGGCGCGCGCCGCGCAGGGTGATCAGGTCGGCGGCACCGGGGCCGGCACCAATGAAGTGGACTTTCATGAATGACGTTTCTCTCTCGCCTGGCGGCGGATCAGCATGGTGGCCAGATAACCGCTGGCCGAGGCGTCCAGCTGGCTGACATCCGGACAGAGAATTTCATCGGACAGGCCGATGCGGCGGGCAAAGGCGCAATGCTGGGCAATGCCCAGACTAGCTAGCAGCGCCAGCACATCCGGCAGGCGCTTGCCAATTTTCATCAGCACCACGATGTCGTGGCTGGCAATGTCCGCTGCCAGCTCGGCCATGTCGTCCGGGCAGGGCAGGATCAACATGCGCTCCTTGCCTTCGCCCAGCGGCCAGGACAGTGCCGATGCGGTGGCGGCAAAGCTGGTGACGCCGGGAAAGGTGGTATGCACCAGACCGGGCAGGCGTTCGCGCAGCGCGGCCAGTAAGTAACCGTAGGTGGAGTAGGTCATGCTGTCGCCAATGGTGAGATAGGCGACGTTGTGGCCTTGCTCCAGTTCGGCGGCCACGCTGGCGGCCAGCGCGGCGTAGTGGTCGGCCAGCAGGCTGCGGTCCGGGTCCATGACGAATTCCACGTCACGGAATTTGCTGGCGGCTATGGGCAGGCCGGCCAGACATTGCTGTGCCACCGATTGCTCGCTGCCACGCGCACGCGGCAGGTAGATGATGTCGGCCTGCTGCAATGCCTGCAGCGCAGCCACCGGTATCAGCCCGGCCTGGCCGGGGCCTACGCCCACGCCAATGAAATGTCCCAGTTCACTCATGTGTGTCTCCGGCGGCTTCGCCCAGCGGCGTGCCGTCCATGCTGAACAGCCGCACCGCCACGCGGCGGGCGCTGGGCAGTCGGCTGTGCATGCGGGTGGATACCCGCTGTTCTATCTCCATCCAGAAGGCTTGTGCCTGCGGATGGCCTTGCAATATCTGCACGATGTTTTCCACCGTATTGGCCTGGCGGATGGCCTGTACCAGCGCCGCGCTCAGGCCCAGCTCCTGTGCCAGTTGCGCCACATCGCCCATGGCCATGGCGCTTTTGCCGGAATGGGTGTCCCATACCGTGGGGTCCAGCAGCTTGGCCAGCTTGCCGGGATGGCCCAGCACCCACAGCGTGTCCAGCACCCGGCCCTGTTCCTGCAAGATCGCTTCGGCCTGCTCCAGCGAGCTGCCGACGAAGTTGGCAATCTGCACCACCTGCTTTTTCGGCAGGCCGAGTACGTCGGCGGCGTAGCCGCGCCCTATCTTGCCCGGGGTGAAGGCGATGGCGGCAGGCAAATCGCCCAGCGCCACGCGGATATACACCTCGATGGAGGCCATCCACGCTGCCAGCGACATCGGCTCGACAATGCCGCTGGTACCCAGGATGGAAATGCCGCCAATAATGCCCAGCATGGGGTTGAAGGTGCGCTTGGCAATGCGTCCGCCCTCTACGCAGCCGATGGCCAGGTCAAAACCGGGGTCGGCACGGCCAGCCAGCACTTCGGTCACCGCCCACTGCATCATCTGCCGGGGTACCGGGTTGATGGCCGGTTCGCCCGGCGGAATGCGCAGGCCGGGCAGGGTGACCATGCCCACGCCTTCGGCGGCGATAAAACGCAGCTGGCCGCTGCCATTGCGCCGCACCTCGGCAAAGATGGTGGCACCGTGGGTATTGTCCGGGTCGTCGCCGCCGTCTTTCAGCACTTCGGCGCGGGCGGTGTCCTGGTCTAGCAGATCCACCGCCTGGATGGGTACGGTGAGGTAGTAGTCCGGGTCGGGCAGGCTGATGTCCACTTCGCTGGCGCGCACCCCGTCCAGCAGGCAGGCCAGCGCGGCCTTCACCGCGGCGGTGGCACAGCTGCCGGTGGTGCGACCCCGGCGCAGGCCGTTGGGGGCCGGCACCGTCAGGTCGTAGGGAACGCGCCGTTCGTGGCTCATCAGTCTTGTGCCGCCTGTTGCTGTTGATGCACATGGCCGATGGCGTCAATCATCAGCGCATTGACGATGGTGGCCGCCCACGGCGAGCCGCCACGGGTGCCACTATTGGTGATGCGCGGCACTTGCAACAGGCCGCGCAGTGCATCCTTGCATTCGCGGGTGCCGACAAAGCCCACCGGCAGGCCCACCACCAGCTGGGGCCGCCAGCCGTGTTCGCGCACCAGCCGTACCAGTTCCATGATGGCGGTGGGCGCATCGCCAATAGCCACGATCACCTCGTTGCCAAACTTTTCCCAGGCGCGGCGGATGCCGGCAGCAGAGCGGGTGAGGCCGTGGGCCTCGGCCAAGAGATAGGTTTCCTTGTCGTGCACGCCGCACCAGGTTTCCACTTCCAGTTGCTGCAGTACCGCGCGCTTGAGGCCGGTTTCCACCATGGTGACGTCGGTGACGATGCGGCGGCAGCGCAGCAGGGCGCGCATGCCGATATCCGCCGCGCCGGGCGAAAACACCAGCTCGTCCACGCTGCTGAAGTCGCCGGTGGTGTGTACCAGCCGGTGCAGCGCGGTGTGCTGTTCGGCCGGGAAGACCGACCAGTCGCGCCCCTCGCGGATGATGCGCATGCTCTCCGCCTCGATGGGGTGCGGCACATAGGGCGGCCAGCTGGGCGCAGCCTGTGCTACCGCCGGCTGGGCCAACAGGCCGCGCACCTTGCCGTGGTGGCCTTGCTGCGGCGTACCTACTTGTTGCTCGAAGCCGATGATCTGCACCCGGTATTTGCACAGCGAGCAGTTCATGCTGGCGCGGCCTTCCACGCCTTCCTGCGCTCGCTCCAGAAACACCTCGGCCACATGCTCGTGTACGCCCAGATAGGGTGTGGCCAGCACTTCGATATCCGGACAACGTGCGGCCAGATCGTCCACTGCGCCGTAAATGCGCTTGACCAGCACGCCATCAAACAGGAAATAGGGCAGCACCACGATGCGCTGGTAACCCAGCAGGCTGGCTGCTTTCAGGCCATCGGCCACCAGCGGGCGGGCGGTGCCGGAATAGCAGACAAAGGAGCTGCCAAAGCCCATGCCTTCTTCCAGCATGCGGGTGAGCTTGGCGATTTCCGAGTTGGCGTCCGGGTCGGTAGTGCCACGGCCCACCACTACCAGGCAGCTGTCGCCGCGCGCCACGGTGTGCGGCGAGCGCGCTTCGGCCTCGATGATGCGCAGGCGGCACAGTTCCAGCAGGCGCGGGTGCAGGTCCATCGCCGCGCCAAAATGGAAGGCGGTGTCCGGGTGTTCCTGCTGCAAGGCCAGCAGTTCGCTGGGCATGTCGTTCTTGGCATGGGTGGCGGCCAGCAGCACGCCAGGGGTCATCACCACGGTGTTGGCACCATCGGCAATGGCCGCAGCCACCGCCTGATCGATGGTGGGCGTGGCGAATTCCAGAAAGCCGTGGTAGATGCGGCGCTGCGGTGCACGCTGGCGCATGATGTCCACCAGCGCCATGAATTCGGCAATGCCAGCCGGATCGCGGCTGCCATGCCCGGCCAGCACGATGCTGTAATCCTGCGTGCTCATGCAGACTGCTCCGGCGTAGGCAGATGGCTGGGTTCGATCTGGCTGTCCATCGGCGCTTTGGTGCGGATCAGCATGATGCTCATGTCCGAGCAGCGGTGTTCCGCGCATTCGGCCAGCGTGCCGTGCCATTCGGCCTCGCCCCGGGTGAGGTTTTCCCACACTTCCACCTGCTGGTCGGCCGGGATGCCGTTTTCCAGCAGATAGGCGGCGATATGCCAGGGCATGAAGGAGCGGGCTTCGTCCCAGGGACAGGGAATCACGATGGCATTGCGCTGGTCTTGCAGCACATGCACCAGATGGCGCTTGAACGGGCTCAGGTCGCCACGGCGGTGGAAGGTGATGAAGGTGGTTTCGTCAAAACACACCTTGGCGCGCGAGGCCAGTACCTGGGCCGAGGACAGGCCGGGCATGGTTTCCACCGGGTGGCCGCAGGCGCGCTCCACCCGTTCCAGATACTGGAAGCCGCTGAAGTGGATGTCGCCCATGAACACCACCACGCAGTTCTTGCCGGCGTGGTGCAGCTTGGCTACCTCGTCCAGTTGGGCCACCTGGTCGCGGTAGCCCATCTGGATGACCTGGGCGCTGTCCGGAATCAGCGGGCGCACCACGTCGATGACGGCGTTGAAGCCGGCGACGACGTCGGCATGGGCAATGAGGTCGGCCGAGCGGCGTGGCAGGTAGCCAATATCGCCGGGACCGGCACCGATGCAGATAATCATGTGGTTTCCTTTATGCGATCAGACGGCGGCGTCAGCCCAGTCGCGCCTGAATCGTGATGGTCAGTTGTTCGCTGGACAGCTGCTCGCAGGGCAGGTATTCCGCCTGTAGCGCTTCGGCCAGCTGGCGGGCGCGGCCCAGTTTCACGTAGTCCTGTTCGGTATCCAGCACCAGCGCCGGAATGGCCGCTGCCGCCAGTTCGCCGGCCAGTTGCAGGCTTTGCTGCCAGGGGTCGGCTTCTTCGCTCAGCGCCACATTGGCACGGCCATCGCTCAGCAGTACCAATAGCGGCATCAGGCCTTGCGCGCCCTGGCGTGCCAGCAGGTCGCCAGCCAGCTGCAGCGCATGCGGCAGGGGCGTGCGGCCACCGGTGGGCAGGGCGTGCAGGGCTTGTTCGGCTTGTTCCACCTGGCGGGTGGGTGGCAGCACCAGCTCGGCACTGCGGCCACGGAAGGCGATGACCGCCACCTGATCGCGGCGTTGGTAGGCATCCTGCAGCAGGCTCAGTACCGTGCCCTTGACCTTTTCCATGCGCTGTTGTGCGGCCATGGAGCCGGAGGCATCCACCACCAGCACGATCAGATTGCCCTGTTTTGCGGTTCTCACCTTGTCGTGCAGGTCGGCGCGGGTGACGGCAAATTCCGCCGGATTGCGTTGCAGCGCGTGGCGCAGGGTGGCATCCAGCGCCAGTGCCTGCGGCTGGGTGTTCGGAATGGCGCGCACGCTATGGCCGCGCTGGGCATTGAGCACGCTGCTGCGGCGGCCGCTGGCCTGGCTGTCCGTGCTGCGGCTGGCCAGGCGAATGGTGCCGATATCGCTGGCGGCGGCGCTGGCGAACACCTGTTCGCTGCCGCTGTCCGGGCTTGTTTCGCCCTGATTGTCGTCATCCGGCGTGTCGGCCGGCTGTTCCGACTGCTGTCCGCTGTCTGCGGGCGAGGTGTCGGCGGCGGGCGGCGGCGGATTCTGGGCCTGCTGGGTCAGCTCGTCCAGCTTGTCCTGATCCAGCCCGCTTTGCTCGAAAGGCTTGCGGCGGCGGCGGTGTGGCAGCACCAGCATGGCGGCAGTGCGGATGTCTTCGGCGCTGACTTGTGTCCGGCCATCCAGTGCGGCCAGCGCCCGTGCCGCCTTGTGCAGCACGATGTCGGCGCGCAGGCTGGCGACTTCGAATTCGCAGCACAGCTGGCTGATGAAGTCGAACAGCTGATCGCTCACCGTCACCGCGCCCAGCATGGACTGAGCCTGGCCGATCTGCGTCTGCAAGGCTTGGCCTTCGGCCTGCCAGCGGGCGGAGAAGGCTTGCGGGTCGGCCTCGAAGGCCAGGCGGCGGCGCACTACCTCGCTGCGGATGGCCGCATCGCGCGGGGCGGCCACGTCCACCATCAGGCCGAAGCGGTCCAGCAGTTGCGGGCGCAGCTCGCCTTCTTCCTGATTCATGGTGCCGAGCAGGGTGATGCGCGCCGGGTGGCTGATGGACAGGCCCTCGCGCTGCACGGTGTTGACGCCCATGGCGGCCACGTCCAGCAGCACATCCACCAGATGGTCGGCCAGCAGGTTGACTTCGTCGATGTAGAGCAGGCCGCGATGGGCGCTGGCCAGCAGGCCGGGCTTGAAGGCCTGGCGGCCCTGCTTGAGCGCCTGTTCAAAGTCCAGGCTGCCCAGCACGCGGTCTTCACTGGCCCCCAGCGGCAGGTTGACGAAGGGGACGGCGGCATCTTCCGCCGCCGCATGTTCGCCCTGACAGCAGCTGCATTCGGCCAATGGCGAGGCCGGGTCGCAGTTGAAGGCGCAGCCGGGTACACGGCGGATGGGCGGCAAAATGGCCGCCAGCCCGCGCGCGGCGGTGCTCTTGGCACTGCCCTTGTCGCCACGGATCAGCACGCCGCCCAGCGTCGGGTCCACCGCGCACAGCAGCAGCGCCTGTTTCAGTTGTGGCTGGCCGACGATGGCGGCAAAGGGGTAGATCTGTTTCATGGGCGGCCCTGCGGATGTTCGCCACGTGCTTCCAGCATGGCTTCGGTGTTCAGGTGCAGTTGTTGCAGCGCGGCCAGGGTTTCCGGCTTGGGTGCTTGCCATAGCTGGCGTTGGGCCGCTTCCAGCAGGCGTTCGCTGATGGCATTGAGCGCCCACGGGTTGCTGTCGGCAAAGAACTGCTGCATGGCCGGGTCCAGCGCATAGCGGGCGGCCAGTTCTTCGTACACCCAGTCGTCCACCACGTGGGCGGTGGCATCGTAGCCGAACAGGTAGTCCACGGTGGCGGTCAGCTCCAGCCCGCCCTTGTAGCCGTGCTGCTGGATGCTGGCAATCCACTTGGGGTTGGCCACGCGGGAGCGGAACACCCGCAGCACTTCTTCCTTCAGCCCGCGCACCTGTGGCTGGTCCGGGTTGTGGCTGTCGCCAAAGAAGGCGCGTGGCTGGCGGCCGGTGAGGCTGCGGATGGTGGCGATCATGCCGCCGTGGTATTGCAGGTAGTCGTCGCTGTCGAAGATATCGTGTTCGCGGTTGTCCTGGTTGTGCAGGGCCACTTCCACGCCGGACAGGCGGTGGCGCAGTGCGGCACGGGCATCGGCCCCCTGTACGTTGCGGCCATAGGCATAACCGCCCCAGTTGATGTAGGCGGTGGCGAAGTCGGCATCGCTCTGCCAGTTCTGCTCGTTGATCAGCGGCAGGATGCCCGCGCCATAGCTGCCGGGCTTGGCCCCGAACACGCGCAGCAGCGCCGGTTCGGCTTGCTTGTCCGGCAGGGCTTGCAGCAGGCCCTGGCGGATGTCGTCGAGATAGTGTTTGCGCAGGTAATTGTCCGCCGGGTCTTCGTCCAGTGCGGCCACGGCGTGGACGGCATCGTCTACCAGCGCAATCAGCTGCGGGAAGGCATCGCGGAAGAAGCCGCTGATGCGCACCGTGACGTCGATGCGTGGGCGGCCCAGTTCGGCGAGCGGAATCACCTCGATACCGGCCACGCGGCGGCTTTCGGCCTGCCAGCGTGGACGCACGCCCAACAGGGCGAGGATTTCCGCAATGTCGTCGCCATGGGTGCGCATGGCGCTGGTGCCCCATACGCTGATGCTGACCGATTCCGGATACTGGCCGGTTTCCTTGCGGTGGCGTGCCAGCATTTCATTGGCCAGCTCGCTGCCCACGCGCCAGGCTGCTTGCGAAGGCAGGCCGCGCGGATCGACCGAGTAGAAATTGCGCCCGGTAGGCAGGATGTGCGCCATGCCACGGGTGGGCGCACCGCTGGGGCCGGCTGGCACATAGCCACCGGCCAGACCGCGCAGCAGGTTGCCGATTTCCTCGTGGGTGCGCGCCAGGTTGGGCAGCAATTCGTCACGGATAAAGCCCAGCACCTGTTGCAGCGCGGTGCTGTTGCCGGCCTGCGGCAGCACGGTGGCGATGGCGGCGGGAATCGAAGCTGCATCCGGGGCCAGCAGCAGGGCAACCAGCAGGCGCGCCAGTTGATTGATATGGTCGATGGCATCGCTGCGGGTGTGCAGCAGCTGTGGGCTGCTCATCTCCAGCGGGACCGGCAGGTTTTCCAGCCGGCGGCCCTTGTCTTCCTGCAGTCCGTCCCAGTCCACACCCAGTGTGGCGGCCACGCTGGCCGGCAGGCTGGGCACCGCCAGATTGGGCAGGCGGGTGAGGGCGCACAGCATGTCCACCAGCGCCTCGCCCTGCGGCATGCGGCCAAGGATGTGCAGTCCGTCGCGGATTTGCGCCGCACCCAGTTCGCACAGATAGCCGTCGATGTCTTCGATGAGGTGGGCCACGTCCACGCCCTCCATCTTGGCCAGTGTCAGCGGTACGCCGTCGGCATTCAGCGTGGCATCCCACTCGTGGGCATGGTCGTGGCCGTGCTCATCATGGTCGTGGCTGTGGCCATGATGGTGATGATCATGCGCGCCATGGCTGTGGCCGGTGCTCTTGGCCGCCGGGCGGAACTGCATGCTGCCTGCCTTGACCGTGCTGGCGCTGGCAGCCTTGGCGGGCTGGCTCAGGCGGTAGCCCGGCTGGGCGGCCTTGGGCGGGTGGGCATGATGATGGTGATCATGCGCCGCATGTTGGTGATGGCCATGACCGTGTTCGTGTTCATCATGCTGATGGTCATGCCCCAGCATGGCGGCCAGATCGCTGTCCAGCCGCGCCTCCTTGATCAGGTCCCAGATCTGCTGCTGCAACAGCGGCAGCTTGCTCGGGTCCAGCATTTCCACCTGATAGTACTCGTCCACCAGCTGGGTGAGCTGGGCCAGCGGGCCGTAGGTGTCGGCGGTGGTCATCGGCGGCGTCAGGTGGTCGATGATCACCGAATGGGCGCGGCGCTTGGCCTGCGAGCCTTCACCCGGATCGTTCAGGATGAAGGGGTAGAACATGGGCATGTCGCCCAGCAGGGCATCGGGGAAGCAGTGTTGCGACACGCCCACGCCCTTGCCCGGCAGCCATTCCAGCGTGCCGTGCTTGCCCACGTGCACAATGGCGTCGGCCTGCCATTCGTCACGCAGCCAGCAGTACAGCGCGTAATAGTGATGGGTGGGCGGCAGGTCCGGCGTGTGGTAGATGGCGTCCGGGTCCATGCCATAGCCGCGCGGCGGCTGCAGCGCGACAAAGGCATTGCCCAGCTCCATGCCGGAAAATACCAGCTGGTCGCCATCGACATAGGCGGTGCCCGGCGCGGCGCCCCAGCGTTCCAGCATGCGCTGTTGCAGCGGGGCGGGCAGTTCAGCAAACCATTGCTGATAACGCGCCAGCGGTACGCGGGCAATGGCCTGGCGCAACTGCTCGGCGCTGAGGTAGTCGGTGTCGTAGCAGCCACGGTCGATCAACTGGTGCATCAGCGCGTCGCTGCTGTCTGGCAGCGGGCCGATCTGGTAGCCATTGGCCTGCATGGCTTGCAGCAGCGCATACAGCGAGGCGGCGGAGTCCAGCCCCACCGCATTGCCCACTTGCGAGGCCTTGCTGTTGGAATTGGTAAAGATGAAGGCCACCCGTTTGGTGGCAGCCGGGGTGTGCTTCAGCCGTGCCAGCCGGGCGGCAATGCCGGCCAGGCGGCGCATGCGATCCGGCAGTGGCTGGTAGTCGCTGCTGGCCGGGTCTTCCGGCTTGAACGACACCGGCACGCCGATGATGCGGCCATCGAACTCCGGCAGCGCCACATTCATGGCGGTGTCCAGCGGGTTCAGCCCACGCTCGGATTGCTCCCACTGCGCCTGCGTCATGCTGCTGGTGATGGCCTGCAGCACCGGGATATCCAGCTGCTCGAAGGCCTCTACTGCCCAGCTGGCGCTGGTGGCACCTTCGGCATTTACTTCGCCCATGGCAAAGGACGTCGTGTTGATGAGCACGCAGGGCTGGCCGGCGCGGGTGTCGCGCAGCAATTGCAGCGCTGCCGGCATGCCGGCTTCGTCCTGGCTGCGCAGCGAGGAGGTAAACAGCGGCAGCGCGTTGATCTGGCGCTCGGCCAGCATGTCCACCAGCATGTCGATGAAGCGGGTGTTGCCGCTCAGCCAGTGGGCGCGGTAGAAGCTGATGGCTACCGTGGGCCAGCCGGGTTGGCGAATTTCACACCAATCATCCAGCCAGTCATCCATGCTGCAAGCGTCGGACAGTTCCGGGTGATACAGGCCGTGTTCCGGCAGGGCGGCCGCAGGCAGGTAGCCGTGGCCGGTCATCAGCAGACGGTCGGACAGGTAGCGCAGCAATTGCGCCATATTGCTGCTGCCTCCGGCTTGCAGATAGGCATTGGCCTCTTGCTGGATGGATGGCGGCACGGTGCACAGCGCGGCCAGCTCCGGGTCCGGCTCGCCGGTGCCGCTGAGGATGATCAGCGCCTGCTTGCGTGCCAGCGCCTGCTGGTGCAGCGCTTCGAAAGCGGGGATGGCCTGTACCCGGCCCAGCACCCGCAGCAGCAGGATGCGGGCGCTGGCAAGCCTGCCGTCCAGCAGGGCCTGCATCTGGCTGGCGTCGGTAATGTGTTGCAGGGCGAAGCTGGCGACGCTGTCGAAGTCTGGCGGCAGCGGGGCACGGCTCAGGGCGGTGAGGTCGGTGCCGGCGTGGCTGAGCAGCACGATGCCGCCCTGGTTGTGCTGCGTCATGGCGTGCTTTCACTGCTGACATCGCCCAAACCCAGGCGATGGAAAATCAGGGCTTCCACTGGCACGTCGCCCTGCAGATGCTCGCTGACAATGCGCTGCACCGCGTTGGCATCCACCTTGCGATACCACACGCCTTCCGGGTAGACCACCATGATGGGGCCTTCCTTGCATACGGCGAAGCAATGACTGCGGGTGCGTTTCACCTTGAGGCCGTCGCAGGCGTCGATGGCCTGGCCCAGCTGTTTGAACATGGCTTCGGCCTGCTGGCCGTTTTCGGTGCAGCGCGGGCCGGTGCACATCAGCACATGGCGATAGTGCTGTCTCATCGGCGGCATTCCGGCAGGGTGGCGTGGCGTGCCGCTAACGGCTGGCTGGATGAATTCATGGCGGCCCTCTGGTGACGATAGGTCGCCGCAGGCGAGGGCACGGCGCGCCGGCGATGGGCGGCACGGTGCATTCCCCCGGTACACCCCGCCCGGATTCAGCCTGCGTCGACACGGATGACGGCCGGTCTCCTGGCTCGCGCTTCTTTACCCGGCATCGCCTTCCCGGTTGGCCCCGGTGGCATCGTGATGCGGACTCGTCGCTTACAGTTGCGGGGGCAGCTGCGGTGTCTCACCGCATTCCCGTTTCACCCCTGGCGGGGCACCGTCATTGAAGCGCGCATGATACGTGACAACCGGGTAAATGGGAATTCTGCCGACTGATTTTCAAGGCTTTTCCCATTGCGCCAGTGCGGTTTCCAGCTGTTGCCAGCCGGCCTCGTCTGGTGGCAGGCCCAGGCGCAGACTGGGGCCATCGGCAAACTGGCGCAGCAGAATGCCGCGCCGGGCCAGGAAATCGAACAGCGCCGGGCAGTGCGCGCCCTGCAGCCACTGAAACAACACACTGCCGCCTGCCGGGTTTAGTCCGTGCATCTGCAGCAATTGCTGCAGGCGGGCGCTGTCGGTAGCCAGCTGCGCACGCATGTGGTGTTGCCAAGCGCTGTCCTGCAAGGCTTGTTTGACGACTTCACGCGCCGGGCCGTTGATGCTCCACGGGCCGATGGCCTCGGCCAGTTGCTGCAACAGCGCCGGCCAGGCAAACACAAAACCCACCCGCGCCCCGGCCAGGCCGAAAAACTTGCCGATGGAGCGCAGCACGATCAGCCCCGGCAGGCCCACATCAGCCAGCAGGCTGTGTTCTGGCGTGGCATCCATGAAGGCTTCGTCGATGATCAGCCAGCCACCACGACAGGCCAGCCGGGCGCGCCAGTCCTGCAGTTGTGCACGGGAAAAGGTGGTGCCGGTGGGGTTGTTGGGGTGGCACAGCAGCAGTACGTCCAGCTGGTCGATGGCGGCATCGATGTCCTCCGGAGCATGGCGGCTCAGCTGGTGGCCGTTTTGCTCCCAGTGCCAGGGGTGTTCGGCATAACACAAGGGCAGCATGCCCACCCGGCACGCTGGACGCAGGGTGGGCAATAGCTGGATGGCCGGCTGCGAGCCGGCTACCGGCAGTAGCAGCGGGCTGCCGTAGTAATCCGCCGCCGCTTGTTCCAGCCCGTCATCCTCTTCGGGCAGCCGCTGCCAGCTGCGCGGGCTGGCCGCCGGCACTGGCCAGCCTTGTGGGTTCAAGCCGGTGGACAGGTCCAGCCAGTCTTGCGCGGGAATGCCGTATTGCTGCGCGGCACGCAGGATGCCGCCTCCGTGTTCAAGCATGTGTGAAGCTCCAGATGAGGCCGCCGCCCAGCAGCGCCACGGCCACCCACAGCCACAGGCTGCGTTGTACCAGGGCGATGGCGCGGGCGATGTCTTCGGCTAAGGGCGGGCGTTGCAGGCCCAGCGTGGGGCGCTGCTTCAGCTTGCCGTGATAGCTGGCGGCACCGCCCAGCAGCACGCCCAGTGCACCGGCACCGGCGGCCATCACCGGGCCAGCATTGGGGCTGTACCAGGTGGGGGCCTGGGCGCGCCAGCATTGCCAGCCCTGACGGGTATGGCCCAGCAGGATGTAAGTGAGCGCGGTGAGGCGGGCCGGGATCAGGTTCAGCACATCGTCAAAACGGGCGGCTGCCCAGCCAAAATGCAGGAAGCGCTCATTGCGATAGCCCCACATGGCGTCCAGGGTATTGGCGGCGCGGTACAGCACCACGCCGGGCGCGCCCAGCAGCAAAAACCAGAACACGGCGGCAAAGATGGCATCGCTGCCGTTTTCCAGTACCGATTCGATGGTGGCGCGTGCCACGGCGGTTTCGTCCAGCGCGCTGGTATTGCGGCTGACTATCATCGACACCTTGTAACGGGCCAGCGGCAGGTCGCCGGCGCGCAGCGCATCCAGCACCGCCTGGGCATGTTCACGCAGGCTTTGCGCGCCAATGGCCAGATAAAGCAGCACTACCGATGCCAGCTGGCCCAGCCACGGTAAACGTGACAGCCAGCAAGCCAGGGCAGTCAGTGGCAGTAGCAGCAGGCTGATGCCCAGCACGCCGCGCAAGCGCATGCGCCACACCGGTTCGGCTAGTGGCTGTGCCGGGTACAGCGCCTGTTCCACCCTGCGCACCAGATAGCCATAGCCCACCAGCGGATGCCAGCGCCGTGGCTCGCCCAGCAAGCGGTCCAGCACTACGGCCAATAACAGAAAAACAGCTGAAATCACGTCACGCGCCTATATAATCGCCGGCTTCGGGGCGGCCGCTTGCCGCGCTGCCCTACCGTTGAAAAAGCGACATTCTAGGGGTCTTCCCGAAAAATTGCGCGCCGGAGAACTGCATGTCCGCCAAAACCATCATGATTCAGGGCACCACCTCGGATGCCGGCAAGAGCACTTTCGCCACCGGCTTTTGCCGTCTGCTGGCGCGGCGCGGCTTGCGCGTGGCCCCGTTCAAGCCGCAGAACATGGCACTGAACAGTGCGGTGACGGTGGACGGCGGCGAGATCGGCCGCTCGCAAGCGGTACAGGCACTGGCCTGCGGGGTGGAGCCGCATACCGACATGAACCCGGTGCTGCTCAAGCCCAATAGCAACACCGGCTCCCAGCTCATCATCCAGGGCCATGCGGCGGGCAATATGGACGCGCTGTCCTATCACGCTTACAAGCCGGTGGCGATGCAGGCGGTATTGCAATCGCACGCCCGTCTGGCCAGCCAATACCAGTGCATCGTGGTGGAAGGCGCGGGCAGCCCGGCGGAAATCAATCTGCGCGAGGGCGATATCGCCAATATGGGCTTTGCCGAGGCGGTGGACTGCCCGGTGGTGCTGGTGGCGGACATCGAGCGTGGCGGTGTGTTTGCCCATCTGGTGGGGACGCTGGAATTGCTGTCCGACAGCGAGCGCGCACGGGTGGTGGGGCTGGTGATCAACCGCTTCCGTGGCGATCCTGCCTTGTTGCAATCTGGCGTGGAATGGGTGGAGCAGCGTACCGGCAAGCCGGTGCTGGGCGTGCTGCCTTATCTGAACGGCCTGCATATCGAGGCGGAAGACAGCCTGGCGCTGAACCGGCCACAAGCCGGCGCTACGCCGCAGCAGACGCTGCGGGTGGTGGTGCCGGTGCTGCCGCGCATCAGCAACCATACCGATTTCGACCCGCTGCGCCTGCACCCGCAGGTGGAGCTGTTGCTGGTCAAGCCGGGCCAGCCGCTGCCGCCGGCCGACCTGATCATCCTGCCCGGCAGCAAGAGCGTGCGGGCTGATCTGGCCAGCTTGCGCGCTGCCGGCTGGGAGGCGGACATCGCCCGCCACCTGCGCTACGGCGGCAAGCTGATCGGCATCTGTGGCGGTTTGCAGATGCTGGGCAAAGAGTTGCACGACCCGCTGGGGCTGGAGGGTGAGGCGGGCAGCAGTGCCGGCCTGGGCTGGCTGGACATGGACACCTCGCTGGCCGAGAACAAGCAACTGACGCGGGTGAGCGGCCAGCTGGCAGTGGGCGGCGCCGCGGTGAGCGGCTATGAAATCCACATGGGGGTCAGCAGTGGCCCGGCGCTGGCGCAGCCGGCAGTGCTGCTGGACGCTGGCCGCTGCGACGGGGCCATCAGCGCCGACGGTCAGATTCTGGCCAGCTATCTGCACGGCCTGTTCGACCAGCCGGCCGCACTCACCGCCTTGCTGGCATGGGCCAGGCTGGCTGCGCCGCAGCCGCTGGATTATCCCGCCATCCGCGAAGCGCATATCGAACGGCTGGCCGACATGCTGGAACAGCATCTGGACCTGACGCCGCTGGCCCGCTGGCTGCCCTGAGCGCGGGCGGCCTCGGCTGGCTTACTGTCTTATTTCAATCTCCAGTGTGTGCATGGCCTGGCTGAAACCCAGCACATGCTGTGCCGGCAGCTCCACGCTGGCACCCTTGTACTGGGTCACCACCGACGCCGACGACTTGTTGTTGTAACTGCGCATGCCATACAGCGTGTTGCTGTGCATGCTGCCAACAAACAGCCGCAGCGGGGCTTGCAGCCATATCGCCTCCTGCACGGCGGCAGTCGGCAGCTCGACATACTGCTTCCAGCTGCAGTAGCCGTCGCCCGGTGTTGGCCTGCACTGGAAATCCTGTAGCGGCTGGCTGCGCGAGTCAGCGCTTGGCAGCAGCATGCGCCGTCGCCCGGCGCTGTCCTGCCACCACACATGCAGTTGTTCGGCATCCTGCTGCTGCACCTGGGCCACGGGCTGATTGCGTGCCGCTTGCGGGGTGACCGCCAGGTAGTTGCCGCTGGCATTGATGTCCAGCAGCAGGCGGTAGGCATAGTCGCCGCTGGCATGGTGATTGCTGGCCAGCAAGCTGGCCCTGGCGCTGAGCGTGCCCTTGAAGCGGGCATCACCGGCGCGCTGTTCTGCGCCAAAGCTGCGTTCGGCACGGTAAGTCACGATTTTGCTGCAATCCGGACAATCGGCTTGCCCGCTTTCCTTGCGGATGGGTCCGGCCGGACCATCCGGCAAGGCCGGGGCGTGGCTGGCGCAGGCGCTGAGCAGCGTGCCCAGCAGGAGTGAAATGACAGTCTTGTTCATGGCTTGCCTTGGTTAGGGCCTGTTAACGCTATTTTTTTCACGGCGGCGGATGTTGAGGGGATGCAATGCGCAGAAAACCGCGCGCCGCAGGGCATTCCCTGCCAGCGCGGTTTGACAAGGCAGTGCGCTGCTCAACATCCGCGCCGCAGAAAACATCGTGTTAACAGGCGCTGCGCATTCCAGTGGTCTGGAATGCGCAGCGCGACTTTACCGCGACTGGCTAATAACGCCAGCGGCTTTGACTGCTTCTTACGAAAATTTACCCGTCGTCCGCCTGCTGCCCGGGGCTGGCTGACCAGCCGAGCACACGGCGGGCAGTCACCTTAGCGATCTGAGGTATCGGTGGCAGCCAGATGAGGGCGGATTTCCGCCAGCAGTGCCTGGTGGCCCTGCTCCAGCTCTTGCAGCTGGGTGGCCAGCGCGGCGCCTTGTTGTTGCCGCGCCGCCGTTTCCAGCTGCTGGCATTGCAGGGCAAAGGGTTTGGCACCGATGGACAAGGCCGCGCCTTGCAGCGCATGGGCCAGCCGGGCCACCTCATCCAGCCGTGACTGGGCGATGGCCTGCTGCAAGCCGGCCATGCGCTTGCTGGAGTCGGTGACAAAGCTGTGCAGCAGGGTCTGCAGGAAGGCGCTATCGCCATCGCAGTTGTCCAGCGTGGCCTGGTAATTCAGCAGCGGCAGCTTGTCCGTGCCGGCTGGCAGCGCTGGCGGGGAGGGTGGTGTGGCCATGTCGTGCTCGCCGGCCAGTACCCGTTCGATTTCCTCGAACACGCGCTGGGCATCGATGGGCTTGCTGACATAGCCGTCCATGCCGGCCTCCAGACAGCGCTCGCGGTCGCCCTTCATGGCATTGGCGGTCATGGCGATGATGGGCAGGCGCGGCTGTTGTGCCAGGGCTTCATTGCGGCGGATATGGTGGCAGGCTTCCAGGCCGTCCATCACCGGCATCTGCATGTCCATCAACACCAGGTCGAATGGCTGCTGCGCCAGCATGTCCAGTGCTTCCTGGCCATGGTTGGCGATGCTGACCATGCAGCCGCGCCGGGACAGGATGGCCAGTGCCAGCTTCTGGTTCACCTCGTTGTCTTCCACCAGCAGCACATTCAGCTGCTGGTGTTGTTCTCTGACCGTGTGGCGGGTGACCAGGCCCGTTGTGCCATTCTCAGCCGTGAGGCCAAGCCGCTGGCGGATGACGGCGAGCAGCTCTTCCTGCGAAACCGGCTTGGTCAGATAGCCGCCGATGTTCAGGTCCTTGCAGCGGCGGCCATCGCCGCGCTCGCCGGAGGAAGTAAGCATGATGATGTCGGCCTGGCAGCCTTGTTGCTGCAACTGACCGGCGACATCAAAGCCGGACATGCCCGGCATGTGGCCATCCAGCAGGATCAGCGCAAAGGACTGCTGTTGCAGCAGGGCCAGCGCCTCGAAGCCATCGGCGGCCAGCGTGGCCTGCATGCCCCAGTTGCCGAGCAGGGCGGCCAGCCAGCTGCGGTTGGTGGGGTTGTCATCGCAGACCAGTACCGGCAGGCCGGCCAGCTCGGCGGGTTGGCTGGGGGCTGTCTGCTCCGCGCTGAGCTTGAGCGGGATGCAGAAAACAAACTCCGAACCCTGCGCAGGCTCGCTGTTTACCCGGATGTCGCCACCCAGCAGGGTCACCAGTTTCTGGGTGATGGACAGGCCAAGGCCGGTGCCGCCATAGCGCCGGGTGGTGCTGTTGTCAGCCTGGGCAAAGGCATCGAAAATGATTTTCTGTTTGGCCGGGGCAATGCCGATGCCGGTGTCGCGCACGGAAAAAGTCAGCAGATAGCTGTCGGCCGACTGGCGCTTGCCGCTGACGCTGAGGACGATCTCGCCCTGCTGGGTGAATTTCACCGCATTGCCCAGCAGATTGTTCAGCACCTGGCGCAGGCGCGAGGGGTCGCTGATGAGGCGGTCGGGCAAGCTCGGGTCGATCTGGCAGACCACTTCCAGTCCGCGCTCTTCGGCCTTGAGGGTAAAGGGGTAGATGGTCTGGCTGATCAGGCTGCGCAGCGAGAAGGGCAGTGATTCCAGCACCAGCTTGCCGGCGTCTATCTTGGAGAAGTCCAGGATGTCGTTGATGATGATGAGCAGCGCATCGGCCGAGGATTTGACGATTTCCAGGTACTCGCGCTGGCTGGGGGCCAGGTCGGTGTCCAGCGTCAGTTCGGTCATGCCGATGATGCCGTTCATCGGGGTGCGGATTTCGTGGCTCATATTGGCCAGAAATGCCCCTTTGGCCACATTGGCCGCTTCGGCCTGTTCCAGCGCCCGGTCCAGCTTGCGGCTGAGTGCTTCGGCCTCTTCCCGCCGTCTTTCGCTGTGCGACAGGTTGCGGTAGGCCAGTGCGGCGATCAGTGCTGCCAGCAGCATCAGCAAGGCGGCGGTGATGGCTACCGTGGTATTGATGTTTTGCAGGCTCTGGTTGCTGACATTGGCCGCATCGGTCAGCTGGCTGTTGGCTCCCACCGTCAGCTCGCGCACATTCTCCACCACGCTGTCCAGCTCGCCGATGAGGGCGGTGGCCTGTGCCCGGTCGAAATAGCCGTCACTGGCGGCAAGCTTGCGGTCGGTGCGCACGACCACATTGTTCAGGCTGCTGATCTGCTGGCGATACCACTGATTGTTGGTAAACAGCGCCGCATAGCGGTATTCCTTCAGCAGATTGATACGCGATACCAGGATGTTGTAGCGCAGTTGCAGCTCGTCCAGATCCGCAGTCTGGCCGGTGGCCTGGGCTACCTTGGCGGCGCCCACGGTGCGGAAGTAGTCTATCCCCAGCTGGGAATACACCCACACCACATTGTCCTGGCCTTGCTCGGCAAAGCGTTTCATCTCGGCCTGCTGGCGCTGGTAGAGCATGCCGACCACCAAGAGTGCCGCCAGCATCAGGATGCCCAGCAGCCACACCTGGTTGTTGACGCGGTATTGACGTGAGAACAGTGACACTGGCTATCCCGGTGGTGATTTATTCAACGCGGATGCGGTTGACCTGCCATACGCAGCGCGAATAGCTTTCCTTGTTGCGCAGCTCCGGCTTCTTGTCAAACGGGTACATGATGAACAATGGCCCCTTGTCGCGCACCGTCAGCGTTTTGCCATTGATCTTGCGGGCCAGGATCACATCGTATTTTTCCAGATCGGCCAGCGGTATTTCTGCGGCGTAGTCGTTCAGGGCAACCACATACAGCTTGCTGCCCTTGCTGCCGGTCGCTTTCAGCACGTCACGGAACAGCGGCCCTTCAAAGGTTTGTTCTTCCTTGTACCACGGTGTCGGCACGGTCATTTTTACTTGCGGCAGCCTGTCCAGCATGGCGCTGTCAAACACGGCATTGGCACCGCTGTTCTTTTCGGTAATCTGCCCGGAAATGGTCACGATGGGGTGACCGGCAGGCTTTTCCAATGCCAGTGCGGTGGCCGACTGCAGCGCCAGCAGGCAAGAAAACAGAAAAATGTGGCCGGTTTTTGCCATGGTGATTTCCTTGATGTGTAAACGGCGTTCAATGAAAAATACGTGCGGTGCTTGGGTTTGCCGTGCTGCATTCTACAAGCGGACAACAAAAAAGCCATCTTTGATGATTCCGTCATGCTGACCAGTCCCGGCAGATTGCCTGCTGGCCTGATGTCGCGGCCATTTTTTTATCCGCTACTTTCTGCGTTTTGTCTTGCGCTTTCTGCTGTGCCGGGTAGTGGGCGATCGGTCAGGTGTCGGCCTTGGCCGGCTCTTGGCACAGCAATATTTGCATAGAAAATAGTGATGCAATAAAGACAATATATATATTTTCCGTATCCAAGACGCTTCCCTAGACTGCAGTGGTCAGGCCGGCATGCCACCCATGCCGCCCGGCATCCCCGCGCTGGCCTTGTCGTGCCGGCGGGCGGGGCATACACAGGGGAGGAGACGACGATGGTGATGGAAAAGACAGATACGCTGGTCATCGGTGCCGGCCAGGCCGGCATTGCCCTGAGCGAACACCTGAGCAAGCTGGACGTACCACATCTGGTGCTGGAACGCCAGCGCATCGCCGAACGCTGGCGTTCCGAGCGCTGGGATTCGCTGGTGTGCAATGGCCCGGCCTGGCACGACCGCTTTCCCGGCCTGGATTTTGCTGATGTCGCAGCAGATGCCTTTGCGGCAAAAGAGCAGGTGGCGGATTACCTGGAAGCCTATGCCCGCCATTTCAAGGCACCCATCCGTACCGGGGTGGAAGTGACGCGGGTGACGCGCAATAGCGGCCGTCCCGGCTTCACCGTGGAAACCAGCGCCGGCCTGATCGAAGCACAGCGCGTGGTAGCGGCTACCGGCCCTTTCCAGCGACCACTCATCCCGGCCATCCTGCCCGAGCAGCCTGGCATCACCCAGCTGCATTCAGCTGCCTATCGCAATCCACAGCAGCTGCCAGCAGGTGCGGTACTGGTGGTGGGCTCGGGTTCTTCCGGCGTGCAGATTGCTGACGAACTGCAACGCGCCGGCAAGAAGGTTTATCTGTCGGTTGGCCCGCATGATCGTCCGCCACGCAGCTATCGCCAGCGCGACTTTTGCTGGTGGCTGGGGGTGTTGGGCGAGTGGGATGCGCAGAAAGTCCAGCCGGGCCGCGAGCATGTCACCATCGCCGTCAGTGGCGCGCGTGGCGGGCATACGGTGGACTTCCGCCGGCTGGCTGAGCAAGGCATCACCTTGCTGGGGATGACCCGTGACTACCTGCAGGGGGTGATGCGCTTCCAGCCTGATCTGGCGGCCAACATCGCTGCCGGCGATGCCAACTATCTGGCGCTGCTGGATGCGGCCGATGCCTATATCGAACGCAACGGGCTGGACCTGCCGCCCGAGCCGCAAGCGCGGCTGATCGGGCCTGCGCCGGCCTGTGTCAGTCATCCGGTCCTTGAGCTAGATTTGGCCGAGGCCGGTATCAGCACCATTATCTGGGCCACTGGTTTTGCCGTGGATTACAGCTGGCTGCAGGTCGATACCTTCGATGACAAGGGCAAGCCCTTGCATCAGCGCGGCATTTCCGCCGAGCCGGGCGTGTACTTTCTTGGCCTGCCCTGGTTGTCGCGCCGTGGTTCCAGCTTTATCTGGGGCGTGTGGCACGATGCCAAGTTCATTGCCGACCATATCTCCACCCAGCGCAAATATCAGGCTTATCACGTGGCGGCCGCTCACCCTGCCACCGCACCGGCCTGAAACAACAGCCGGGCCAATCAGACACATCCGGGCTGTTTCGCCAGCCCGTCATCCACTGCAATGAGGTGAAATATGGTTCACAAGCGCATTCGTCCGTTCAATACCAAAGAAACCTATCCGGAACAAAAGCTCGACAATGATCTGTGTCAGGCGGTGGTGGCCGGCAATATCGTTTTCCTGCGCGGGCAGATCGGCCAGGATCTGGACACGCGCGAATCGGTTGGCATCGGCGATGTCGCAGTACAGACCGAAAAAGCCATGGCCAATGTGAAAATGCTGCTGGAAGAGTCCGGCAGCTGTCTGGATCATGTGTGCAAGATCGTCATCTATCTGGTGGACACCCGCTATCGCGAAACGGTGTACCAGGTCGTGGGCAAGTGGCTGAAGGGGGTGTATCCGGTGTCCACCGGACTGGTGATTTCGGCGCTGGCGCGGCCGGAATGGCTGGTGGAAATCGACATCACCGCCGTCATCCCCGAGGGCTATCAGCCATGACTTTCTCCATTGCGGCGCGCTGCCCGCAAACCGGCATGCTGGGGGTGGCGGTGGCCTCGTCCAGCATTGCCGTCGCCAGCCGTTGCTGTTACCTGCAGGCCGGAGTGGGAGCAGTGATGAGCCAGAACGTGACCAATCCGCTGCTGGGGCCGCTGGCACTGCAAGCCATGGCCAACGGGCTGCGCGGCGATGCGCTACTGCAGCAGCTGGCGCAGGCAGATCCCCATCTGCAATGGCGGCAGCTGCTGGCGCTGCCCGCCAGTGGCGAGGCGGTCACCTTCAGCGGCGAGCATGCCCTGGGGGTCTACGCCACCGCCAGTGGCCCGCATTGCGTAGCCGGTGGCAACATCCTGCACAGTGCATCGGTGCCGCAGCAAATGGTGGCCGCTTTTGCCGCCAGCTCTGGCCATCTGGCCGATCGCCTGCTGGCTGCCATGCAGGCGGCTGTGGCCGCCGGTGGGGAAGCCGGCCCCATCCATGCTGCCGGGCTCAAGCTGGTGGCAAGCCAGGCATGGCCGGTGATCGACCTGCGCATTGACTGGAGCGAGCAGGAGCCCGTCGCCGAACTGGCGCAATTGTGGCAGCGCTATCGTCCGCAGATGCAGGACTACATTACGCGGGCGGAAAACCCGCAGCAGGCACCGGGCTTCGCCGTACCCGGCGTGGCGGCACCACGCTGAGTCGTGCTCGCGCGCAGGCGCGCTGGTTCGGGCAGGGCTGCCTTGTTCTGCCGTCCAGCGCGCCTGGACCCGCCGGCGATGGTACATGCTGTTTAGTGTGTGTCATCGTCTGGCTGTTTTTCTGCTTAGCATCGCTAACAACACCTCGCAGGGCAGCCGGGCCAAGGCCTGCCGACGCTGACAATACGCCTATTACGGCAAGCCGGTGCAAGGCAGGAACGGGGGTGTTAGCAGGTCTTATGCAAAATAACTTTAACCTAAACCTGCGTCTTCCTCTTTGCCGGCGCAGTGAGTGATGCGCTGCCCAAACGCGCATGAATTGGGTCAATTGGCTATTTGATTGATAAATAGGCAGATGCAGTCGAATCTGCATACCCGGTAGCAAGATCGCGCCAATTCATTACCCTTGCCCAAGGGTATTAATCGCCCGTTCCGGGCCGTTTTGTCTGGGAAATTCAGTACTGGGTCTTGTTTTGTCCGGCCTGTCGCTGCTGCAGTAAAAAATCCACTCCGCCAAAAATATTGTGAAGTCATATCCTGCTTGCCAGGCAGCGGTCTATTTGCTGCCGGAAATCACGCGCAGGGCAATGGTCGTTTTGTTGACCTGGATCAAGCTCAACTGTGTTGACTAAGCATTAGCAGTTCATTATATTACCGTTTCATTATTCATATAAGTTTTTCCTTTCGGATCATGCAACTGTTGTTGGCATAAACAAATGATGCATATCCGGAAAGAAGCCGTAGCAATGGCGGATGAAGAATCGGCAAATGTTGACTACGGCATACCCTAAATCAAGTAAAAGGTGAGCATGATCATGAGTGGATATAACGCAGTTCTGGCAAGAAATACGACAAATGCTCCTGAGAATATGGGTCCTTATTCGCAGACAGCCGCTTTCTCTCATTACAATAATCTGTCGGCACAATTGCCGATTGATCCGGCATCCGGCCAATTGGTAGCTGGCGGTGTAAAAGAGCAGGCTGAGCAATCCTTTAAAAACATCAAGGCCATTGTCGAAAGTATCGACCATGTTATGGATGATGTGGTCAGAATCACCATCTTCCTCAAGAATATTGCCGATCTTGACGCGGTAAATCAGGTCTATGCCACATTCTTCCCGGCTTATCGCCCTGCATTGACCACAGTAGCGGTCGCTGCATTGCCGCTGGGCGCACTGGTGCAAGTGGAAGCACTTGTTTCCAATGGTGAAGGTACCATTCCGAATGCACCGCAAGCCGGTGATCTGGTGAAAATCGCCAAAAATATCGAAAAGGCACCGATCAGCCCGCTGTCCACGCAGACCGTGGCTTTTTCCCACTACAACAATATCTCGGCGCAATTGCCGATTAATCCGCTATCCGGTCAACTGGTAGCTGGCGGTGTGAAAGAACAGACCGCGCAATGCCTGAAGAACGTCAAGGCCATTCTGGAAGGGATTGACGTGCCTTTTGACGATATCGTCAAGGTTAATGTCTTCCTGAAAAACTTCGCAGATATTGATGCCGTCAATGAAGTTTATACGACCTTTTTCCCGGATTCGGCCATTGCCCGCGCGGTAGCCTATTTCCCTGCCCGTACGGTTATTGCTGCCGCAGCATTGCCGATGGATGCACTGGTGCAAATCGAAGTCGTGGTATCGCATGGCGATGGCACGCCGCCGCAAGCAGTTGAAGACCGCCACGGCATCGTGATCAAGGCAAATAACACCGCTGCTGCACCGAAAGACCGTCTGTCCACCCAGACCGTAGCCTTCTCGCACTACAACCATCTGTCCGCCCAACTGCCGCTGGATGCAGCAAGCGGTGCGCTGGTGGCTGGCGGCATCAAGGAACAGGCTGCGCAGTGCCTGAAGAATATCAAGGCCATTGTTGAAAGCATCAACCACCAGCTGGCTGATGTGGTCAAGGTGAATATCTTCCTCAAGAATATCGAGGATATCGCTGCCATCGACGAGGTGTATGCCACCTTCTTCCCGACTGGCACGCCGGCCCGCCGTATCGTTGGCGTGGCAGCGCTGCCGGGCAATGCCCTGCTGCAGATCGATGCAGTGGTGTCGCATGCGGAAGGCACTGCACCGCAAGCCTGAGCATTACAGGCTGGGACATAAGCAACTGCCTTGTTCCTTAAAATGAAGAAAGCCGGGTTTATACCCGGCTTTCTTTTTTTGCTTGCAGACAACCTGTGCCAACAGGCGCGGTGGCCATCACCAGTGAGCTCATGGCCACCACGCAAGCAGATCGTGTCAGTGCGCCTGGCTGGTATCGGCCACCCGTGTCGGGCGCGGGGCCAGCCAGATGGCGCAGGCGGCCACGATAAAGGACAGACCGGTCAGCCAGAAGATCTGGTTGGTCGCCAGCATGATGCTTTGTGATTGCAATAGCTGGGCCAGCTGGCCGGTGGCGGCATCGATGCTCAGGCCGCTGTCACGCAGTGTGCGCAAGGTGCTGCCCGTACTGTCTATGCTGCCGACCAGATCAGCATGGTTATAGCTGGCCTTGTCATCCCAGGCGGTGGTCACCAGCGAGGTGGCAAAAGCGCCGGACAGGGTACGCATGAAGCTCATCAGCCCGGCGGCGGCCGCCATTTCCTGTGGCTCGACGCTGGCCATGGCCAGCCCGGTGAGCGGCACGAAGAAGAAGGGCATGCCTACACCCTGGAACAACAGCGGCAGCGCCACTTGCCAGAAACCCATGTCAGTCGTGGAGAAGCTGCGGTACAGCGTGACACCGCCCAGCCACATCACCCCCATGAACACCAGCGGGCGCGGATCAACCCGGGTGGACAGCTGCGCCACCAGCGGTGCCACCAGCACGGCCAGGATGCCGCTCATGGCCGTGGCGTGGCCGGCTTCGGTGGCGGTGTAGCCCATATAGCTCTGCAGCCATTGCGGGGTCAGCACCGTGGCACCGAAGAAGGAGCCGAAAGCCAGCGAGATGGTAAGCACGCTGGCCCAGTAGCCACGGTGGCGGAATACCCGCAGGTTTACCACCGGGTTACGCTCGGTCAGCTCCCAGATGAGGAAGGCGGCAAAGCCGACTGCCGCCGTTACCGACAGGGCGATGATCTCGGCCGAGTTGAACCAGTCCAGGTTCTTGCCTTCGTCCAGCATGATCTGCAAGGCGGCCACCCACACCACCAGCAGGCCCAGCCCGACGGCATCGACGCGGATTTTCTCGCGCAGGCTTTCCTGGCTCTTCAGCAGCTGCCAGCCGGCATAGCCGCACAGCATGGTGATGGGGACGTTGATCCAGAAAATCCACGGCCAGCTCACCTGATCGCACAGCACCCCACCCAGAATCGGCCCCATGACGGGCGCAATCAGTGTGGTCATGCTCCATAAGCCAATGGCTGCGCCGGTTTTTTCCTTGGGGAAAATCCGCAGCAGCAAGGTTTGCGACATCGGCATCAGCGGGCCGCCGGCCAGGCCTTGCAGCACGCGGAACAGCACCAGCGTTTCCAGTGAGCCGGCCATGCCGCACAGCAGGGAAAACAGGCCGAACAGCACCATGGAGCCGATGAACAGCCGCACCGTACCCAGCCGCGCGGCCAGCCAGCCGGTGAGCGGCACCGTGATGGCTTCGGCTACGGCATAGGAGGTGATCACATATGTGCCCTGGCTGGAAGAAACCGCCAGGCCGCCGGCAATATTGGGTACCGACACATTGGCAATGGTGGTATCCAGTACGGCCACGAAGTTGGCGGCGGCCAGCACCAGGGCGGCCAGCCACAGCGTATTGCCCTGCAGCGGTTGCGGGGTGGTGGGAGTTTGGCTGCTGGACATGGCTTACTCGCTATGGCTGGTGCTGGCGGTGTCGATGGTGACTTCCATCGATAGCCCTACTTGCAGCGGATGGGCGCGCAGTTCGGCCGGGTCCAGCGCAATGCGTACCGGCAGGCGCTGCACCACCTTGATCCAGTTGCCGGTGGCGTTTTGCGCCGGGATGGTGGCAAATGCGGCACCCGAGCCACCGGACAGGCCGGCCACCTTGCCGTGGTAAGTGATGCGGCTGCCGTAGAGGTCGGCCGTCAGCGTGGCCGCTTGGCCGATGTGTACCTTGTCCAGCTGCACTTCCTTGAAGTTGGCGTCCACATGTACCTGCTGCAACGGCACGACCGACATCAGCTGGGTGCCGGACTGCACGCGCTGGCCGGTCTGCACCTGGCGCTTGGCCACCACGCCATCCACCGGGGAGCGGATCACCGTGCGTGCCAGGTCGAGGCGAGCCTGGTCACGCTTGGCGCGGGCCAGTGCCACTTCGGGGTTGTTGTCCACCGTGGTGTTGACGGTGAGGGTCTGGTTGGCCTTGAGCGAACCCTGCGCGGCGCGGGCATTGGCTTCGGCCTGTTTGGCAGCGGCTTCGGCGGCGGCCAGGCTGGCGCTGGCCGTGCTGAACACGTTTTGCGCATTGCTCAGCTCTTCACCGGATACCGAACCGCTCTTGGCCAGTGCCTGGCGACGATGCAGGTCCAGCTCGGCGCGTTGCAGGTCGGCGCGGGCAGAGGCCAGCTGCGCATTGCTGCGTGCCTGGTCGGCAATACGCGCCTGAATCTGCGCCTGCAGGCCTTCGTCGCTGGCCAGATAGCCTTGCACGCGGCGTTCGGCACGGGCCAGTTCGGCTTCGGCCTGCGACAGATTCAGTTTGGCGTCGCTGTCATCCAGCCGAGCCAGCATGTCGCCGCGCTTGACGGCCTGGGTATCCACCGCCAGTACCTCGCGCACGGTGCCGGTGACTTCCGGGGTGACCTGGGCAATTTCGGCTGCAACATAGGCATTGTCGGTGCTGACATGGTGGGAGGCCACCAGTACCCAGTAGCTGCCGGCCGCCAGTGCGCCCAGGGCGACGACACCGCCAAGCAGGGTAAACAGTTTCTTGCGTTTGGCCAGGCACAGCTGGTCGCTGGTTTGGGGAGCTTCGCTGGCAGGCAGGGTGTGGCTGATATCACTCATGATGGTTCTCTAGTATGCGGTTTGTCTGTGTGTGTGCCGGTAGGGTGGGCTCAGGCTTGCTGATAGCCGCCGCCCAGCGCCTTGATCAGGCTGACGTCAAGCAGCAGCAGCCGGGTTTCCAGGCTGGCTGCGCTGCGACGAGTGGCGATGACGTTATCCTCGGCGTTCAGTACATCCAGGTAGCTGGCCAGGCCGCCCTGGTAGCGGTTCTGCATGACCTGATAGGACTGTTCGGCGGTTTTCAGGGCCAGTCGGCGCTGCTCCAGTTGCGGACCAAGCTCCTTTTCCTGTGCCATTACGTCGGCGACATCGTGCAGGGCCTGGGTCAGTGTCTGGTTGTAGCTGGCGACGGCGGCATCGTATTCGGCACGTGCCACGCGGTAATTACCCTGCAGCGCACCGCCACGGAAGATGGGGAGTGAAATGGCCGGGCCGATGCCGCCAACGTCCGAGCCGCTCTTGCCCAGCAGGCTCAGGCCCAGCGACTGCACGCCCAGATAGGCCGACAGATTGACATTGGGGTAGAACGCCGCGTGGGCCACATCAATGCGGCGGGCGGCGGCTTCGGCGCGCAGGCGGGCGGCGGCCAGGTCGGGCCGGCGGCCCAGCAAGTCTGCCTGCAGGGTAGCGGGCAGGCCCTGCGCGTGCAGCAGGCTGGCTTGTGGTCGGGCAATGACCAGCCCGCGATCCGGCCCGGCCCCCATCAGGGCGGCAAGGCTGAAGCGCTGCTGGGCAATGGCCTGACGCGCTGCGCTCAGGTCGGCGCTGGCACCGGCGGCGCGCGATTCGGCCTGGCGCAGGCTGCCCAGGGTTTCCAGGCCGTTGTCGTAGCGTTGCTGCAAGAGTTCGACGCTGTGGCGGCGCACGGCCAGCGCTTGCTCGGCGGCATCCTGTTCGGCAAACAGGCGGGCCAACTCAGCATAGCCGGCGGCAATCGAGCTGGTCAGTGTCAGCCGGCTCTGCGCGGCTTCGGCCACGGCGGCAGCCAGTTCCGTACTGGCGGCGGCGACGGCGGCGCGGTTTTTGCCCCAGAAATCGAACTCGTAGCTGAAGTTCAGCTCTACGCTGGCAGAGTTGTTGTAGCCGTGGGGGACATAGGCTGCCGGCATACCGTTGTTATAGCTTTGCTTGAGCTTGGTGACCGAACTGTCCAGGCTGACGCTGGGCAGCCGGCTGGCACCGGCCTGTTCGGCCTGACCCGCAGCTTTGGCCAGGCGGGCCTGGGCGGCGGCAAGGTCGGGTGCGTTGCTCAGTGCTTCCTGCATGATGGCATTGAGCTGACTGTCGTTATAATCCAGCCACCAGTTGCTGTTGGCCCATTGGGCTGGGGTGGCGGGGAGGCTTTGCTGGCTGGCCAGCTCGGTGGTGGTTTTGTTGCGGGCGGCCGGGCCCAGTTCGGGCACGCTGGCGCAGCCGGTCAGCAACAGGCTGGCTAGCAGCGAAAGTTGCAACAGGGTGTGCCCGCGGCGCATGCTTGATGTGGTGTCCATAATATTGCCAAGGTCTTTAACTGTACGGTACGGTACGGTTATAATGCAGCCGAATATTGTCGTCAAGAAAAACTGTACAGTTTGGTACTGTTTCGGAGCGTGAATGCGTACAAAAAGCGAAGAACGTCGTCAGCACATGGTGGCAACGGCGGCAGAGGTGTTTTTGCAGCGTGGCTACGAGGCTACGTCGATGGCGGAAATCTGCAGCCGTGTGGGTGGCTCCAAAGCCACGCTATATGGCTATTTCAAGTCCAAGGAAGAGCTGTTTCTGAGTGTGATGAAGATGCTGGCCGAGGAGCGCATGTCGCAGGCTTATGCGCGACTGGTGCCGGGCGGGGATATTGCCGCCGCTTTGCGCGCTTTTGCGGAAAACTACCTGCAGGTCATCCTGGGACCGGATTTGATGGCCATGCGCGGCATCATCGTCGGCGAGTTGGTGCGTGCCGGGGCGGCGCAGCAGTTTTATGATGCCGGCCCGCGCCAGGGTTGGAACAAGGTGGCGGCCTATCTGGGGGCGGAAATGGCGGCCGGGCGCTTGCGTCAGGCGGATGGCTGGGTGGCCGCCATGCATTTGCTGTCGCTGATACAGGCTGAGTATCAGCAGACCTTCATGATTGGCGTGGTCAGTGAACAAGACCTGACCCTGCTGCAAGAACGGGTGGCCAGGGGAGTGGAGGTATTCATGGCCTGGTACGGGGTGTAGTGCTGTTCCTGCCATGCCGATGCAAAAACCGGCCAAGGCGCTGATGCCGCTCACTCGTTGCGATCAATGTTCAAAGCATCCTAAGCCAGGAATGATGATGAAGATTTTTGGTATCTTGATCGCATTATTTTCCAGCGCAGTGCTGGCCAAGCCCATTTTTGAAACCTACACCGAAGAGAAAACCACGGGCTGGTCGGTCGTGTCTCAGGCGCTGGCGGGGGTGATCGTCCGTTCTGATGCGGATTTAAAATTGCAGGCCGATCAAGAAATGGCAGAAAAAGGCGTGAAGGCTGGCGACTATCGGCAGCTCTTTGTCAGTCGCAAGATTCCCTTGTCTGCTGATCACAAGACCTTTCTTTTTGTGCGGCCCAAATCTTTCCCATATTTCCAGGCTTTCTATGGTGCGCATATTTTCTGCCACTGGATCGTCGATGATCGAAACAACATTCTCTACGGCGGCAATTCGGATGCTTTCCGGGTGCTGGGCAGTAGCAGAAACGGGATGAAAGACATCGAGGAGGCGCAATGCCGTGGCGGGAAATGCTACCTGGTGAAGCTTGCTTTCAAGGCTGGAAAATACCAAGAGACCTCCTGCGCAACGCAAGATATCGACAGCGGCAAGGTCACGAAAGGCTGTGATTCTGGCAAGTAGCGTGAGGCGTTCAGATCGTTCAGCGCAGCAGCAGTGAGTTTGTACATATTAAGCAAAGTATTCGTGGCCCGATCTGTGTGCTTAAAGCGCGCTTATGCTGGAGTGGCTGCTGCAATCAAAAAAGCACCGTTTCCCATATGTGGGGACGGTGCTTTTTTAAGTGAACAGCGTTAAGGCGGTGGCCTGATGCTCAGTTACACAGCGTTTTCAGATACTGGCCGGCATTGAAGAGGTCGCGCTCGATGGCGCGGCGCACGGCGGACGGGTCCTGGCGCTGCAGGGCGCGCATCATGTCTTCATGGCAGTCGTTCATGATGCTCCACACGTGCGGGTCCTGGTGCAGCTGGTTGGAGATGGGGCCGACGTGCAGCCATACGCTTTCGATCAGGGCCAGCAGCATGGCCGAGCCGGAGGCGCGGTAAAGGGTGATGTGGAACTCTTCGTTGGCCGTCAGGTAGCCTTTGACGTCGTGTTCCTTGATCGCCTGCTCCATGGTGACGGTCAGTTGTTCCAGCAGCTTGTAATCGGCACCGCTCAGGTTGCGTGCGCCTTTTTCGGCGGCTTCACCTTCCAGCAACATGCGGGTTTGCAGGATGTCATCAAACTGGGTGCGAGTCAGTTGCGGCACGGTGACGCCGCAGTTGGGAATATTGGCCAGAGCCTTTTCCGCGACCAGTCGTTGCAGTGCAGTGCGAACCGGCATTTCACCGACCTGCATGTCCTGTGCCAGCTGTTTGATCTTGAGTCGTTCGCCGGGCAGCCAGCGGCCGAGTGACAGCCATTGGCGCAGCGTGGTGTAGGTTTCGTCCTGCAGGGTGGAGGAGGCTGAAGTCTTCATCGTTGGCGGGTCGGTGAGTATTGGAGTTTGCCACAAGGATACCATAGCAGCAGTAGTGCTGTGATGCTTAGCTTTTTTTCATTTATTTGATCAAAAATTGACATTGAAATTTTATCTTACTATGATTATTTCTAGCTTTAATTCCGGTATTTACATTTAATTTCATTCGGGTTGGTGCGGTATTGGAATGCAAGCTATTTTGCACATATGATCATAAAGGAGAAATCATGCATGAGCATTTGCACAGCTTCATTCGTGAACACAATATCCACGAGGTGGAATGCGTCATTCCCGACATGACCGGCGTGGCGCGCGGCAAGATCGTGCCGCGTGATCTGTTTCTGGCGGAAGCCAGCATGAAGATGTCACGGGCAGTGCTGACCATTACCGTCAATGGCGAATTTGCCGAATTCGAACGCTTTGTCGGGGCCAATGATCCGGACATGGTGTGTGTGCCGGACCCATCATCCATTCGCCTGGTGCCCTGGGCCATCGAGCCGGTGGCGGTGGTGATCCACGATTGCGAGGATTTCGATGGCCAGCCGATTGCCATTTCGCCACGGGCGGTGTTGCGGCGCGTGCTCAAGCTGTATGCCGAGCGTGGCTGGCGGCCGGTGGTGGCACCGGAGATGGAGTTTTACCTGATCTGCCAGAACAGCAATCCGCACGAACCCTTGCGCCCGCCCACTGGCCGCGCCGGGCGCTCCGAAGTAGGGCGGCAATCGTTTTCCATTGATGCCGTCAACGATTTCGACCCCTTCTTTCAGGAGCTGTCCACTTTCTGCCAGCAGGCCAAGCTGAATGTGGAAACGCTGATTCACGAAGTGGGTGCCTGCCAGATGGAGATCAACTTTGCCCATGGCGATGCCATGGAGCTGGCCGATCAGGTGTTTCTGTTCAAGCGCGCCGTGCGCGAAACCGCCTACCGTCACAATATCTTCGCCACCTTCATGGCCAAGCCGATGGAAGGCGAGCCGGGCAGTGCCATGCACATCCACCAGAGCATTGTCGACAGCAGTAGCGGTGCAAACATCTTTTCGGTAGCTGATGGCACGGCGACGCCGCTGTTCTTCCAGCACATTGCCGGCATGCAGAAATACCTGCCGCTGGTGATGCCCATGCTGGCACCGTATGTGAACTCCTATCGCCGGCTCAGCCGCCATGCTGCCGCCCCCATCAATGTACGCTGGGGTTACGACAACCGCACCTGCGGCATCCGCATTCCACCATCCGGGCCGACTGCACGACGGCTGGAAAACCGCGTGCCGGGGGTGGATGTGAATCCCTATCTGGCGATGGCGGCCACGCTGGCCTGTGGTTATCTGGGCATGGTGCAGCAGTTGGAGGCCAGCGAGCCGATGAGCGACAGCGCCTACGATCTGGATTTCGAGCTGCCGCGCAGCCTGGAAGATGCGGTAGCGCTGATGCAGGACTGCCCCGAGCTATCCGAGATTCTGGGCGAGCAGTTTGTGCAGGCTTTCTGCGCGGTGAAGGAAAAGGAATTCGAAACCTTCAATCGCGGCATCACCGCCTGGGAACGCGAACACCTGCAGCTGCACGTATGACATGATGGCGGGCGGCTGCCCGAACAGAACAAGATCAAGGAGAGATGGATGACGACACGACACGGCATCAACTGGGACAAGGCCCTGCAACTGCACGCTCAGGAGCGTGAACGATTCATCGCGGCGCGTCCGCAATCACAGCAATTGTCGGCCCGTGCCGACCAGCACCTGCTGTTCGGCGTGCCGTTGCACTGGATGGATGACTGGTCCACCCCCTTCACCCTGTATGTGAAGCAGGCACAAGGGGCGAGTTTTGAGGATGTGGACGGCAATCAGTATGTTGATTTCTGTCTGGGCGATACCGGTGCCATGTTCGGCCATGGTCCGGCACCAGTGGCCAAGGCCGTGGCCGAGCAGGCCGCGCGTGGCATTACCACCATGCTGCCGTCGGAAGATGCGGTATGGGTGGCCAGCGAGCTGGCGCGCCGCTTTGGCCTGCCGTACTGGCAGTTTGCCATGACCGCCACCGATGCCAACCGTTTCGCCCTGCGCTGGGCGCGTGCCGCCACCGGTCGCCAGCAGCTGCTGGTATTCAATGGCTGCTACCACGGCACCATTGATGATGTATTTGTCGATCTGGTGGAGGGTAAGCCGGTGCAGCGCGCCAGCCTGCTGGGGCAGGTGTACGACCTGACGCAATACACCCGCGTGGTGGAATTCAATGATCCAGCCGCGCTGGAAGCAGCCTTGCAGGACGGGCAGGTGGCTTGTCTGCTGGCAGAGCCGGCCATGACCAATATCGGCATGGTGCTGCCTGATCCCGGCTTCTGGGAAGCGGCGCAGGCGCTGTGCCGCCGTTACGGCACGCTGCTGATCATGGATGAAACCCACACCATCAGCACCGGCATGGGTGGCTACACCCGTGCCCATGGCCTGCAGCCGGACATGATGGTGCTGGGCAAGCCGATGGGTGGCGGCGTGCCGTGTGCGGTGTACGGTTTTTCGGCGGAAATGGCCGAGCGGGCGCAGCAGGCCAAGCGCGAAGCGGTGTCGGGGCATAGCGGCATCGGCACCACGCTGACTGCCAACATGCTGGCGATGGCGGCAATGCGCGCCAATCTGGCCGAGGTGATGACCGAACAGGCTTATGCCCACATGTTTGCCCTGGCCGGTCAGTTGGCCGACGGGCTGCGTGCAGTCATTGTCCGCCATCAGCTGCCGTGGTGTGTCACCCAGGTGGGCGCGCGTACCGAGTTTCAGTTCACCGCCAGCCCGCCGCGCAATGGCAGCGAGGCCGATGCCATTCTGGACAGCGATATGGAGCACATCATCCACCTCTACCTGCTCAATCGTGGCCTGTTGATCACGCCTTTCCACAATATGCTGCTGGTGTGCCCGCAGACCACGGCGGCGGATGTCGAGCGGCTGCTGGCGGCATTCGATGGCTTTGTGCAGCAGGTGCTGTAATCCACCATCAGCAGGCCGCCGTACTGGCGGCCTGCTTCAGTTTTCCGCTTTGTCCACTTGCACGCTGAACTGCTCGCCAATGCTGAAAAAGCTGCCGCCGGCAATGTAGTGCAGGCTGCGCTTGTCATCGTGGCCGTCAAACTGCCAATGACCATCGTGCCAGACATCCGGGTCTGCCCTGGCGCAGACAACCTCGCCGATGAACAGATCATATTGTTGCTGGTTGTGCGGCTCGCTGATGATGCGGCATTCCAGATAGGCAATGCAGCCGGCCACATGCGGCGCGGCTACCTTGTCGCCCGCCACCGCCTCCAGGCCGCTGACCGCAAACTTGTCCACGTCCTTGCCGCTGACACTGCCGGCCTTGAGTACCTGCTCCGCCTGCGCCCGGCAGGGGACATTCAGCACGAATTCGCCAGAGGCTTCCATCAGTTGGCGGGTGTGGGTGGCTTTGTCCACCACCACCAGCACCTTGGGCGGGGAGAAATCCAGCGGCATGGCCCAGGCGGCGGCCATGACATTGCTCTGATCGCCATGCGCGCTGGACACCAGAACGGTGGGGCCGTGATTCAGCAGGCGATAGCATTTGGCCAGATCGACAGCAACGAGAGTGCTCATGAGGATTTTTCGCAAGGTGAAGATGGCGGATTCTAGCAATATCCATCGGTTGCCAGCCAGAACCTTGCCGATGGCGTGTACAATGCCGCCTCAGTTTTTACTTTTCATTGAAAGATCAACCATGTCCAAACGCAAAGACGACGAGCTGGATCCGGAAACCGAAGCCCTGCTGCAATGGTGCGCCGAAGTGGAAGCCCTGTTCGTGGCTGCCGGTGCCAAGCCGGATGAAGCACAACAGCAGATCGAAGAAAATGCCGAGTGGTTTACCGACATGTTTTTTGATGGCCTGAGTCCGGAAGAGGCCGCCAAGGCCGCACTGAACTAAGCCCCATGTCAGCCTGTTTTGCCGTACTCGACTTTGAAACCAGCGGCCTGTCGCCCGCCGTGGGCAGCCGCGCCACCGAGGTGGCCGTGGTGCTGTGGCAGGATGGCCGCGAGCTGGACAGCTATCAAAGCCTGATGAATGCCGGGGTGCGGGTGCCGGCCGATATCGAGCGCCTGACTGGCATCAGCAATGCCATGCTGCGCACGGCACCGCCGGCATCACGGGTCATGGCCGAGGTGGCCGACTTTGTCGGTGACATCCCGCTGGTGGCGCATAACGCCGCCTTCGACCGCAAGTTCTGGGATCACGAACTGGCCTTGCTGGGCCGGCAGCGGCGGCAGGATTTTGCCTGCACCCTGCTCTTGGCGCGCCGGCTGCTACCGCAGGCACCAGACCACAAGCTGGGCACGCTCACCCGCTGGGCGGGCTTGCCTGATGCCGGTCGCGCCCACCGCGCCCTGGCCGATGCCCGCATGGCGGCGCATCTGCTGCAATATCTGCTGGATACGGCGGCCCGCCAGCATCAGCGCCCGGGCCTGGCGCATGGTGAGCTGTGCCAGTTGCAAAAGGTCACGGCCGCCAAGGTGGGGGAGTTTCTACGCCCGCGCTGAGGCTGCTGCCAGCTGAGCGTCGCGGACAAAACCCCTGCTGCGGCGGTACGCCTTGCCCCAGGGGTTTATTCGCCGCTCTTAGTGGCTGCCTTCCAGTGACAGCAAGTGCGGGGTGAAAGCACCCAGCTCCAGCACACGGATGCAGGCGTCGACGGCTTCCGGGTCCAGTTGCACGCCACGCATCAGCCGGATCTGGGCAATGGCCTGCTCGATGCCCAGTGCTGCACGGTAGGGGCGGTCGGACGACATGGATTCGACGATGTCGGCCACGGTGAGAATGCGCGCTTCCAGCAGGATGGCGTCGCCGCTCAAGCCCAGCGGATAACCCGAGCCATCCAGGTATTCGTGATGCTGGCGGATGATGTCGGCGATGGGCCAGGGAAAGTCGATGTTTTTCAGGATGTTGTAGGCTACATCCGGGTGGCGTTTGACCAGCGCGAACTCCACCGGGTGCAGCCGGCTGGGCTTGCTGAGGATTTCCGCCGGTACTTCGATCTTGCCCAGGTCATGCACCACCCCGCTCAGATACAGCCCGCGCAGCCGTTCGGCTGACAAACCCATTTCCTGTCCGATCAGCACGGCCAGTTCGGCGACATGCTTCTGGTGGCCGGCGGTATAGGGGTCGCGCTGTTCCAGCACCGAGGCAATGGCCGCCAGTGCGTTCTCCAGCGCTTTTTCCAGTACCTGGGCCTGACTGGCCTGTTCCTGCAATGATTGCTGATAGGCCACCTGGGTGCGGCGTGACTGGATGCCAAACTGCACATTGCGCGTGAGTTCTTCGAATACCTGCACTTCCACCGGGCCAAACGATTGCGCCTCGCCAGCGTACACGGCCAGCGCGCCGATCAGGTCAGGGCCTGCCACCAGCGGGATGGCGACGATGGCTTGCAGGCCAAAGTGGTGCACCGCTGCTTGCCAGGGCTGGAATTGTGGCTGTTGCTGCAACTCGCCCAGGCTGACCGTATTGCCCTGACGGATGCAATGGCCGATGGGCCCCTGCCCGTTGGGGTCGGTTTCGTCCCAGCTGACCCGCAGCTGTTCGGCATAGCGACGGGCACTGCCGGCGCAGGCCAGTACTTGCAATTGCTTTTGCTGCACATCGCTGATGCCGCAGATCAGCGCCAGCTGATAGCGCTGGTCCGCCACAATCGCCTCGCATACCGCCTGCAACAGCTCGCTTTCATCCCGCGCCTGCACCAGCGCCTGGTTGGTCCGGCTATTGGCCTGTACCGCCCATGACTGGCGGCGCATCTCGTCGATGTCTCGCAGCCGCTGGGTGATGTCGCGGATGATGACCGTCAGCCCGATGCAGTGGCCGTTGGCATCGAGAATCGGCGATTTGCTGGTTTCCAGCCAGCCGGGGTTGCCAGCAAAGGCACCAGGCTCCTGCAGGGTGATGCTCTGGCCGCTACGGATGACGCGCTGGTCGTCGGCCTGATAGCGGGCGGCCAGGTGTGACGGGAAAAAGTCGAAGTCGGTTTTGCCGGTGACGGCGTCGACCGTGAGGCCAAGATCATCGGCAAAGCGCTGATTGCAGGCGATGAAGGTCGAGCTGCTGTCCTTGATGACGACGCGGTCCGGCAATTGGCGAATCAGCCCCTGCAAGGTGCAGGCGCTCAGTGGTGAGTGAGCGGTGGAAGTGGACATGGTCAGTTTTTTCTTTTGCTGTCCGGTAATTCATAACCCTGATCGACAAACAGGCTGAGGCAGGCATCGACCACGGCCGGGTCGTAAATGCTGCCACGGTAATGCTTCAATTGCGCTATCGCTTGCTCCATGCCCAATTGGCGGCGGAAGGGGCGATGCGACAGCATGGCTTCCATGCTGTCGGCCACGTGGATGATGCGCGCCTCCAGCAGGATGTCTTCACCGGCGAGGCCGCGTGGGTAGCCGCTGCCATCCATGTTTTCATGATGCTGCCAGGCGATGTCGGCGATAGGCCAGGGAAAGTGGATGTCCTTGAGGATCTCATGTCCGGCTTCGGCATGCATTTTGACCAGCTCGAATTCTTCATGATTGAGGCGGCGCGGCCGGGTGAGGATTTCCGAGGGAATCTGGATCTGGCCGATGTCGTGCACCATGGCGGCCAGCCCCAGTCCTTCCAGCTGTTCGGCACCCAGCTGCAGCTGGCGGCCGATGGCGACGGCCAGGTTGCTGACCCGTACTTCGTGGCCTGCCGTGCTCAGGTCGCGGTGCACCATGGCTGACGACAGGGCGCTGATGGCCTGGATCAGCGACTGGCGCAGCGACTCTTCCGCCTGCTTGCGGGCGCTGATGTCGATGAAAGCCCCGATGATGCCGCCGATCTGGTTGTCATCGTCGTAGAACAGGTCTTTGGCGTAGACCACATCCATCAGCTGTCCTTGCTGGCTGCGTATCACGTATTCGAACAGTTGTGGCTGGCGCGTGACGATCAGCTCGCTGTCTTTCTGGGTAAACATGGCCGCCAGTTCGGCCGGCCATACTTCGGCCGGCAGCTTGCCGATGATGTCCTCGGCCTGCATGCCGACGGTGCGGCTGAATGCCGGATTGCAGCCCAGGTAGCGTCCTGTTGCATCCTTGTAGAACACGGCAATGGGAATGGCGTTGAGCAGGGCCTGGTTGAAGCGCAGCGCGCGGTTGAGCGCAGCCTTGGCCTGATTGCGTTCGCGCTGCATGGTTTCGGCCAGTTGTTCACTGTCCTGGCACAGCTTGATGGCGCGTGACAGATTGGCCAGCACTGGTGGAAACACATGCTCCAGCGGCAATTGCTGCAACAGCGGTGCCGGGGCCAGCAGCAGAATGGTGTGGTGCTGGTCCAGCGGCAGGCGCAGGCCGCAGGGGTAGCGCGGCTGGCCGCTAAAGCCTTGCAGCAGTGTCTGGGGGAGGTCGGAACGAATGCTGCGGCCCAGCAGGCCCGGCGGCAGGGCGATGTCCTCGCCCAGTTGCTGTTGCAGCAGATGGTCGCCAATCACCTTCAGCAAGCGCCCGTGACTGGCATCCAGCCCCTGTGGGTGGCTGAGTACCAGCCCGGTGGGGCAGCCGGTATGGTAAAGCAGGCGCTGGACCACCTTGGTGAGCAGGGCATCGACCGTCACCTCGCGCCCGATGGTGAGTGACAGGTCGTATAGCACGGCCAACAGCTGGTCCTTGTTCATGCCGACCGCCACAGGCTGCACAGGATGCTGGCGTTGTGAAACAGCGGATAGCCCCACTCCTGCAGGCTGGCGATTTCGCCCAGTGTCAGTGCGCCCACCAGTGGTGCTGCCGCGCTGCTGGCTTGCAAGTGGCTGATTTCCTGTAGCGCCGCCGGCCCGAAGTGCATATTGCGACCGGCGCAGTAAAAGCCCAGCAGCGGCTGCTGGCTGATATCGCCATGGCGCTGGCGCAAGCTGGCCACAATGCTGTCCACGCATTCCTGCCCCGGTTCTGCTGGTGCTTGCAGCATGATCAGCAAGGCGTTTTCCGGCACCTCGCCCACGCAGAACACCGAACCGTCGTCCTCCAGCGCCACCGGTACGCGGATCAGCACCTGCTGGTTGGCCAGTACCACGCCCAGCGGAAAATGCACGCCAAAGGAGTAGAAGTTTTCCCGGGTCAGCTCGGCACCAAACTGTTCTTTCACCATCAGCCGGTAACTGTCGAAAGCCGGCCGCCAGTCAATCTGGAAGATGCGGTTGCCGGCGGTGGCGGTGGCGCAGGTGGTCTGCTGTGGTGCGGCATAGCCATGGGCAATCACCGGATTGGCGGAAGAAGGCAGCAGCAGGCATAGCACGCCATGGCCAATGGTGTGGTGCTGGTCGAACAGGCAGGGCATGGGCTGGAAGCTTTCGCTGCCGGCATTCACGCCGGCGTAGTACACCTGATCGGCCAGCAGCAGGTATAGCTCATCCAGAATGGAGGCAATATCCGGCAGCATGGCGTCGAACAGCATGAACAGCGTGGGCTTGCCCTGTGCCGCTGGCCACTGCTGCAGCATGTGCTGCACCTGGTCGGCCATCTGCCGGGCTGCAATGGCTGCGCCACGGTCAGAATGAATGCCGAGCAGGGCGGCATTGGCCGGCGAGGAATGCGGTAGCAGCCAGGCACCGCCAGGCAAAAAGCCCTGGCCGTCCAGCAGGCGCGGAAAAATGCCGCCAGCCAGCGCAATGCCCAGATGCAGGCAGCAGGTTTGCAGCTCGGGCAGCCGTTGCTGATCGGACTCGGCTACCAGCGCCAGCAATTGCTGGCCGGGATGGCTGGATTGCCATTGACGTAATTGCACTTCCAGCTGTCCGCTGTCCAGCGTGCTGTGCCAGGGGGCGTTCATTGGCGGGGCCTTCGATCAGTAAGCTGCTCTTGCTAGCGATAGCCTTATCATAAACGAGGACATCGCTGATTCCGACCGATTTGCACAATAAATCATGACAAAAACTGGCTGGCGCAATCATATGCTGCTGTCGTTCAGTGTTCCCCGGCCAGTGTCGGTGCGCGCTGGCGCTTGCCTTGCAGCCAGTTGCGCAGCAGGCGGCTGCACAAGGGGATGAAGCAGAACACCATGGCCGGTGTTAGCAGCAGCGTGCTGCACAGCACGCGCAGCACCAGCGGTAGCGCGGCCAGCTGTTCGCCCAGCAGCAGGTTGAAGCTGAGCGAAACCGGGAAGAAGGCCAGCCAGATCATCACCGCCTGCTTCCAGCGCGGCGGTGCTTGCAGGCCGAACCAGCTGTCCAGCCCACTGGCGCAATGCACCTGGCTGTGCTGGATCAGTCCGGCCCCCTGTTGCAGCCATTGCTGGCGGGCGGGGCTGGCGGCCCAGGCATCCAGGCTGGATTGGCTGGCGAAACGGAACAGGATCTGCCAGCTGTCGTCGCCGGGTGGTGGTGACAGCAGTCCCGAACCCAGATAGCCAGTGGCCTGGCTGGCGAGGGCTTCGCCGTGACGGATCCACTGGTGAAATTCGGCATGGCGTGCCGGGTCGATGCGGCGGGTGATCAGCAAGGTAAGCGGGGTGTCGGATGTCATGTCTGGCTCCTGCAGGCGAGCCGTACCGCGTCGGGGTGGGAGCGGACGGCACGCTTCCGGGGTGGTGGAAGCGTTTCTGTCACGGTTAAAGCAAGCAATATGCCTGCCGTGATGCAGCCGCCCGTCGTCCAGTCTTATTTGCGCAGCAAACGCAGGCCGTTGCCCACTACCAGCAGGCTGGCGCCCACATCGGCGAACACCGCCATCCACATGCTGCCCATGCCCAGCAGGGTCAGCAGCAGGAAAACCGCCTTGATGCCCAGTGCCAGTGTGATGTTTTGCACCAGAATGGCGTGGGTGGTGCGTGACAGGCGCACAAAAGCCGGGATCTTGGCCAGATCGTCGTCCATCAGGGCCACGTCGGCGGTTTCGATGGCGGTGTCCGAGCCCATGGCCCCCATGGCGAAGCCGATGTCGGCGCGGGCCAGTGCCGGGGCATCGTTGATGCCATCCCCCACCATGCCGACCAGGCCCTGGCCAGACAGGGCGGCTATCGCGTCGGCCTTGTCCTGCGGCAGCTGATTGCCGCGTGCCACGTCGATGCCGGCCTGGCTGGCGATGGCGCTGGCCGTGGCCTGATTGTCGCCACTGAGCATGATGGTTTTCACGCCCAGCTGGTGCAGCTCGGCAATGGCAGCGGGGCTGCCCGGCTTGATGGTATCGGCCACTGCGAACAGGGCCAGCGCACCGCTATCGTTCAGCAGGGCTACCACGCTCTTGCCCTGCGCTTCCAGAGCGGCCAGTTGTGTGGCCAATTCTGGTGGGCAGTGGCCGCGCTCCTGCAGCAGTCGCTGGTTGCCCAATGCGTAGTTTTGGCCGGCGATATTGCCCTGTATGCCACGACCGGGCAGGGCGAGGAAATCCTCGACCGGAAGCAGCGGCAGGGCATCTGCTTGTGCTGCACGTGATAACGCTTGTGATACCGGGTGGTCGGAACGGCCGGCCAGGCTGGCGGCCAGTTGCCGGTAGTCGGCGGGGCTGGCTGTACCCAGCGCGACAAAGTCGGTCTGTTCCGGCTTGCCGTGGGTGATGGTGCCGGTCTTGTCCAGTGCCAGCCAGCGCAAGTGTCGGCCCTGTTCCAGCCACACGCCGCCTTTGATCAGGATGCCGCGACGCGCGGCTGCCGCCAGGCCGCTGACGATGGTGACCGGGGTGGAGATGACCAGTGCGCAGGGGCAGGCGATGACCAGCAGTACCAGCGCCTTGTACAGCCAGTCATGCCAGCTGCCAGCGCCCAGCAGTGGCGGCAGCAGTGCAACAGCCAGCGCCAGCAGGAAGACTGCGGGGGTGTAGTAGCGGGCAAAGCTGTCGACAAAGCGCTGGGTGGGCGCGCGTGCGCCCTGTGCCTGCTCCACCGCATGAATGATGCGCGCCAGCATGGTGTCGTTGGCGGCGGCACTGACCCGGTATTCAAACGAGCCGCTGGCATTCAGCGTGCCGGCGTACACACTGTCGCCCACGTTTTTTTCCACCGGCAGGCTTTCGCCGGTCATGGCCGACTGATTGACGCTGGAGCTGCCGGCAAGCAACACGCCATCCAGGGCGATGCGCTCGCCGGGAGCCACCCGCACGCTACTGCCGATGGCGATGTCGGCCAGGTCCATGCTCTGCCAGCTGCCATCCGCCTGCTGCACCATGGCCTGGGGCGGTGTCAGCTGCAACAGGCTGCCGATGGCATTGCGGGCGCGCTCCAGCGAACGGGCCTCGATGCGCTCGGCCAGGGTAAACAGCACCATCACCATGGCGGCTTCCGGCCATTGTCCCAGCAAGACTGCGCCGGTGACGGCGATGCTCATCAGCGCATTGATGTTGAGGGTGCGGTTGCGCAGGGCAATCCAGCCTTTTTGGTAGGTACCCAGACCGCAAATCGCAATGGCGGCCAGCGCCAGCAAGGCCGCCAGCCAGCCGGGCAGGGCCAGCCAGCTACACACTTCGGCCGCCGCTGCAGCCACGGCAGCCAGTGCCAGCGGCCACCAGGCGGCAGGCTGTGCGGGCCGGGCAGGTGGTGCGTCGCCGGTTTGCGGTTCGAAACCAAGGCTGCGCAGGGCCGCCAGAATGTCCGGCAGCACGCTTGGCTGATGGCTGACCGTCAACACCCGCTGCATCAGGTTGAATTCCATGTCCTGCACGCCGGGCATCGTGCCCAGCTTGTTGCGGATCAGTGCTTCTTCGGTGGGGCAGTCCATTTGCAGGATGCGGATAGGAGTGTGCGACTGTGTGCCACTGGCCTGTGCCGCAGGCAGTGCAGCCAGGGCGCTTGTGGTGGCGTTGCTGCAGCCACAGCTGTGCTGATGGGCATGCTGTTCGACATGGCCATGCTCGTGGTCATGATCATGGGTGTGCGCATGCTCATGGTTTCCATGCGGACGAGGGGGCTGTTGATGCTTCATGCTGGTCTCCACTGCGACATTGGCTTACAGTAAACACCTTGTAGCAACTTCAAGGTCAAGCCTAGGGCCTGTTAACACTATTTTTTTCACGGCGGCGGATGTTGAGGGGATGCAATGCGCGGAAAACCGCGCGCCGCAGGGCATTCCCTGCCAGCGGGGTTTGACAAGGCAGTGCG
>NZ_QAJS01000019.1:55066-99041 GCF_003852595.1 Aquitalea sp. FJL05 | reverse complement strand
CGGAATGAACACCAAATTTAGTCATGATCAAACTCCTTCAATGTGTGGTAAGGGAGTCGGGGAGCGCCTGGTGGGCGCTCCTCATTAAACAGTTGTTGTCTTAGAGGGAGAGCTGACCGGTAATCAGTTCGTAGGTGGCAATGGCACCCAGTACGACGATGATGGCGGCCAGTGCGGCTTCAGCACCCTTGAACGGCTTCTCGCCATGTTCTTTCTTGGCCCACAGGTAGAACAGCAGGCCCGGGGCATACAGCACCATCGACAGGAACAGATACTTCACACCAGCGGCGTAGATCAGCCATACACCGTACACACTGGCAATACCGGCAATACTCAGGTCACGGCCCTTGCCTTCACCTGCCTGGTAGCCTTCGCCACGCTGGGCCACCATGAAGGAATACACAGAACACAGCAGGTAAGGAATCAGGATCATCGAGGTCGCCAGCGACAGCAGTGCCAGATAACCGGCCGAGCTGAACAGAGTGATGACCAGGAACAGTTGGATCAGGCCGTTGGTCAGCCACAGCGAGGCAGCAGGCGAACCGTTGGCATTGGTGGTACCGAAAATGCGCGGCATCACGCCATCTTTACCGGCCAGGTAAGGTGCTTCAGCAGCCAGCAGGGTCCAGGCCAGCAGCGCACCACCGACAGAGATCACCAGACCAGCATTCATGATGTTGGCACCCCAGGGACCAATCGCCTTTTCCAGCACATAAGCGGTGGACGGGTTCTTCAGTGCGGCCAGTTCCGGCTGGGTCATCACACCCAGTGCCAGTACCGATACAGCAACCAGCAGGGCAATGGTCAGCAGGAAACCCACTACGGTCGCCTTGCCCACATCACTCATCTTCTCGGCACGGCCAGAGAACATCGAGGCACCTTCGATACCGATGAACACCCACACGGTCACCAGCATGGTGCTCTTCACCTGATCGACGATGGAACCCAGCTTCGGATTACCCCAGAAGTCGAGATTGAAGGTGTCAATCTTGAAGGCAAACACCACCAGGACGATGAACAGCGCCAGCGGTACCAGCTTGGCAATGGTGGTGATGGTGTTGATGAAAGCCGCACCATGCACACCGCGCAATACCAGGAAATGCAAGGCCCACAGCACTACCGAGGCACAGATGATGGCCGTCGGCGTGTTGCCGTCGCCAAAGGCATGGAACCAGAAGCCCAATGCCGAGAACATCACGACAAAGTAGGAAACATTACCGATCCAGGCCGAAATCCAGTAACCCCAGGCCGAGTTGAAGCCCATGTAGTCACCGAAACCGGCTCGGGCATAACCATATACCCCGCCTTCTACTTCCGGTTTGCGGTTGGCCAGCATCTGGAAGGCAAATGCCAGCGTCAGCATGCCCAGAAAGGTAATGGCCCAACCAATGATGATGGCGCCTGCTCCTGCGCCTGCCGCCATGTTCTGCGGTAGCGAGAAGATGCCGCCGCCAATCATGGACCCCACTACCAGTGCGGTGAGTGCACCCAGTTTCAGTTTGGGTGCTCCGCCACCTTGTGCTTCAGTTTCAGTGGACATTTTCGTTCTCCGTGAAATACATTTACCTGAAAACTATCTGTATATTATTAATTTCTTATTCGTTGATGTAATGATAATGGCGAGACCGATCTGATTCCAGAAACGTCAAACACATGTTTGATCAAGATCAAATAGGCAGGGCAGGCAACTTCTGATTGACACTAGGGGTAACGAGGGCGTTATAGGAGGAAGCGGGAAGATATCCCAATAGAATTTTTAAATTCAAAATGCGCAATCATTCACAAAGACAACGTTAAATTGTTTTTACAAATTATCGCAGGCAAAAAAAATGGATACGGCCCACCACCGTATCCACCAACACACACATCAAGAGGAAATCTAGACACCAATCACAATCAGGCCAGCTCAGTCATTCGGGCCGGCGTTTTTCACTTTGCGTGTAATCACTACGATCACTCCCACAACAACCACTGTGGCAAAGACAATGGTGGCCAATCCCAATACACCGACATCGTCGGATAGAAGTTGTCCCAGCAGTTCCATCTTCCACTCCTCTAGCTGGCGGTATGCCGCCTTGATTGATTAGTCGATAGTCATAATAGCCATACTCAAAACAGGGATGTTGATGCAGGTCAAAAATACGCATGCCGGGCAGATTGCTGACCGTCAATGTGGCAAAGCAGATGATGACAGGCAGCATGCTGCCATCAGCACAGAGCGGGATTGCAAATGAAAAACCCCTGCATGCAGGGGTTTTGTCTTGGTACGGCTAGGTGCGATTACTTGCTGCCACCCATGTCCTTGGACAGGAAGAAGGCATCGGAGAAGAATTCGTCTTCCGGCAGCTGGCGCTCCTGAATAAAGCTGCGATGGGCAGACTCCACCATCACCGGTGCGCCACAGGCATACACCTGATAGCCGGACAGATCATCAAAGTCATCCAGCACCGCCTGGTGCACAAAGCCGGTGCGCCCCTGCCATGCATCTTCCGGCAAGGCTTCGGACAACACCGGGATCACGGTGATGTTGGCATGCTCTGCCTGCCAGCTGGCAGCCAGTTCAGCCATGTACAAGTCGGCCTTGGTACGTGCGCCCCAGTACAGCACCATCTGGCGCTGGATGCCATGATGGATGGCATGCTCGATAATGCCCTTGACCGGTGCAAAGCCGGTGCCACTGGCCACCAGAATAATCGGCTTGTCCGACTCTTCGCGCAGGAAGAAAGAACCCAGCGGACCCTTGAAGCGCATGATCTCGCGCTCTTTCATCTGGCTGAAGACATATTCCGAGAAGCTGCCACCCGGCTGATGGCGAATGTGCAATTCCAGGAAGGCATCGTCATGCGGTGCATTGGCGATGGAGAAGCTGCGCTTCTTGCCGTCCTTCATCAGAATGTCGATGTACTGGCCGGCGCGGAATTGCAAGCGTTCCGATACCGGTAGCTTGAGCTTGAGCACAGCCACATCATGCATTTTCACCATGCTTTCCACGCGGCACGGCAGGGTCTTGATCTGGATATCACCGGCACCGGCCACTTCACGGGCTTCGATGGTGACATCGCCCTGTGGGCGGGCACAGCAGAACAGGGTCATACCCTGGACGCGTTCGCTTTCCGGCAGCGCTTTGTCCTGATAGCCATCCTGGCATACTTCGCCTTCCACTACCTTGCCCTTGCAGGCGCCACAGGCACCGTCACGGCAGCCATAAGGCAGGCCGACATTCTGGCGCAAAGCCGCTTCCAGAATGGTTTCATGCGCTTCAACACTGAACGTATGCCCACTCGGGAGCACTTTGACCTGGGAACTCATTGGGTACCTTTATTCCAAATCTGGGTAATATGCTGCCTATGCGTACTTTATTGATTGCAGGTCTGGGCGATGTCGCCCGGCGCGCCCTGCCCGAGCTGGTCCGGCACTGGCGCGTTTTCGCCATTGCCCACCATCCGGCCGCAGCCGAGGCAGCACGCCAGGGCGGCGCCCTACCCATCATGGCCAATCTGGACTGCCAGGATAGCCTGCACAGAATCGCGGGGCTGGCCGATGACGTATGGATTACCGCGCCGCCTCCCGGCAGCGGCGTACGGGACAATCGCACGCGCAAGTTGTTGTACGCACTGGCAAAAGCCGACAGGATACCACAGCGTCTTAGCTATATCAGCACTACTGGCGTGTATGGAAATGGGGATGGAGCCTGGCTGGACGAGTGCTCGCCACTGCAAGCCCAGACCGGGCGCGCCCAACGCCGGGCCGATGCCGAAACCGCATTGCGCGGCTTTGCCGGCCGCCATGGCTGCCAGCTGAATATCTTGCGCGCACCGGGCATTTACGCGCTGGAACGCCTGCCACTGACCCGCTTGTTACAAGGCACGCCCCTGATCCTGCCGGCGGAAGACAGCTATAGCAATCACATCCATGCCGATGATCTGGCGCGCTTGTGCATCGCCAGCCTGCAGCAGCAGCGAGGTGGCATCCGGGTATTCAATGCCTGCGATGACGAACCGCTAACCACCACCGACTGGTATGCCATGCTGGCTGGGGCACTTTCGCTGCCCATGCCACCACAGCTGAGCCGCGCCGAAGTCCGCCAGCAGGTGAGCCCGGCCTTGTGGTCGTATATGGCGGAGTCGCGGCGCATCCGCAATGCGCGCCTGGCGGAGCTGGGCGTCACACTGCGCTATCCCACAGCCCGCCAATTTGTCGCGCAACTGGCGGCAAATCCCGCCTGGCAAGCCGTGGCACTCGCTAAGGCCGGCAAGATTCGGTAACATGCGCGTCTTCCCGCAATTATCTGTTTGAATCACATGGAAAATCCGGCATTCGGGCGCGCCATCAGAAGCTTTGTGCTGCGTCAGGGACATCTCTCGGCAGGCCAGCAGCGCGCCATGGACGAAGGCATGCCCAAATGGGGCATCGAATATCAGGCTGAAGCCATCGATCTGCAGCAGGCTTTTGGTCGCCAGGCTCCCAAGATTCTGGAAATCGGCTTTGGCATGGGTGGAGCAACAGCGGAAATCGCTGCCGCCAACCCCGAGCGCGACTATCTGGGCGTGGAAGTGCATTCGCCAGGCGTGGGTAATCTGTGCAAGCTGATTGCCGAAAAAGAGCTGAGCAATCTGCGCATCATCCGCCACGATGCGGTGGAAGTGCTGGACCACATGCTGGCTGATGGCTGCCTGGACGGGGTGCATATTTTCTTTCCCGACCCCTGGCACAAGAAGCGCCACAACAAGCGCCGGCTGATCCAGGCCCCGCTGGTGGAAAAGCTGGTGAAAAAGCTGAAGCCGGGTGGCTATCTGCACGCAGCCACTGACTGGGAAGACTACGCCATCCAGATCATGGAAGTATTCAGCGCCAATGGTGATCTGGCCAATACCGCTGACGGCTATGCACCGCGCCCGGACTATCGTCCGCTCACCAAGTTCGAAGCCCGCGGCATCAAGCTGGGGCACGGCGTGTGGGACATCATCTTCAGTCGTAAATAAACCATGGCGGGCATCAGCCGCTGGCTGCTGCCCGTTTCAGCAAGTTCTCGATATCCTCCTGCAGTTCATGCGGCTCCACCGCCGGCTCGTAGCGCTTCACCACCCTGCCCTCTGCATCCACCAGAAACTTGGTGAAATTCCACTTCACCGGATGCGGGTGCGGTGTATCCGCCTGGGTCAGCCAGCGCCACAAGGGATCGGCCTGCGCACCGTTTACCTCGACCTTGGCCAGTACCGGAAAGCCAACGGCAAAACGGCTGCTGCAAAAAGCGGCAATATCCTGATCGCTACCTGGTTCCTGCCCGCCAAACTGGTTGCAGGGAAAGGCCAGTACGCTCAAGCCTGCGGATGACAGCTGTTCATGCAGCTGCTGCAGTCCGGCATATTGCCGGGTATAGCCACATTCACTGGCGGTGTTCACCAGCAAAACCACCCGGCCTTGCAGGCTGGCCAGGGGCAATTGACTGCCTGTGGCAGTCAGGGCCGAGAATGCGTAAAGCGTGGTCATGGCTATCTCCCTTCCGTATAATCCTGGCTTATCCGAGAAACGTACTCAGGTATTGCACATGCTGTTTTCACCCAGCCGCCAGGATGCACGCGGCTTCTTCTTCGACACCTGGAAAAAACACCAGAATGGTGTGGTATTGACCGATCTGGAAAAGATCGTGCTTTCCATTCTTATAGACCACCCTGAGTACCACTCCATCCTGAATCATCCAGAAAAATACCTGGAACAGGAATGGACGCCGGAAATGGGCGAGACCAATCCCTTCCTGCATCTTGGCCTGCACGTGGCCATTGAGGAACAACGCTCGATTGACCAGCCCTTCGGCATCCGCTCACTGTACGCGCAACTCGCCCTGCGCCATGGCGACGAGCATCGCGCCCAGCACGAGATGATGGAGTGCCTGGGAGAGATGATCTGGCATGCGCAGCGCTATGGCGGCGGCCCGGATGTGAACCGCTACATTTCCTGTGTACGGGGCAAGCTGGGCATGGGCGAGGAAGAACGCCCGCGCATCAATCCCAACGATATTCCGGACTGAACAGCCCGTCCTTGCAGTCCCCTGGTCTGGCAGCTGGGCTGCAGCCTAAGTCTGGAGCAGACAAAAAAAGCGCCGTGGAAGACAGAGCAACCACGGCGGATCAAGCGGGGCAGCCTGAACCCGTTACGGGCCCAGACCATTTAATACTATGCCTTAATTCAATCATTAACAATATTTAAAGCAATCCAATTGGCATTATTGCCCAATACCGACATTGCTCATTAAGTATTTTTTCTGATTAAACAATGTTTAACAAAAACTGCGTTTGGCCAGCCGCCTGCGCCAGGCTCAGGCCAGCCGGTTTTCTGCTCTGCCCGCCACATAGGCGGCGATATTGTCGACCAGCTGCTGCGCCAGCCGCTGCATGGCCTGCTGACTGGCCCAGCCAATATGCGGTGTCACAATCAAATGCGGCAGACGGGCCTTGAGCAGCGGATTACCTGCCGTAGGCGGCTCGGTACTGAGCACATCAAAACCGGCACCACCCAGCTGACCGTACTTCAAGGCGGCAACAAGCGCCTGTTCATCCACCAGCCCGCCGCGCGCGGTATTGATCAGGATGGCCCCCGGCTTCATGGCCATCAATTCGTCCTGGGCAATCATGTTGCGGGTGTCATCGTTGAGTGGACAGTGCAGTGACAGCACGTCGGACGTCGCCAGCAGGTCGGCAAAGCTGACATAGCCATCACGCACCACGCTCGCTCCCTTGCGCTCACCAAACTGCACCCGCATGCCAAAGGCACGGGCGCGCTCGGCCAGCGCCTGACCGATGCCGCCAGAGCCGAAAATGCCCAGCGTAGCCCCTTTCAGATCGCGAATCGGTGCACCGAAATGACAGAATTGCTGGGCCTGCTCCCATACCCCGGCAGCCACATCGCGCTGATAGGCCGGCAGGTTTTTCACCAGCGCCAGCATCAGCGTGAAAGCATGCTCGGCCACGGTTTCATCGCCATAGTGGCGAATATTGGCCACGGCGATCCCCTGCTCACGACAGCATGCCAGGTCGACATGGTTGTAGCCGGTCGCCGCAATGGCCAGCATTTTCACGCCTGGCAGTTGCAGCAGGGTTTCGCGGGTGAAAGCCACCTTATTGGTGATCACGATGTCGGCGTCGCCAACATGCCGGACAATCTGCTCCGGAGTAGTGGCGGCGATTTCGCGGTAGGCATGCTCAAACGGGAAAACGGGAACCGGGACAGGCAGGCTGTCCCGGTCGAGGAATACGATGGAGGGGTGGGTCATCGGTCAGGCATCAGCTTTCATAAGTGATCATGGCGCGGTAGGCATGCCAGCTGGCCAGTCCAAGCACCGGCATGATGATGATCAGGCCGATGAAATAGGTGGCAAAACCCACGGCAGTAAGGATCACAATCATAGCGGCCCATACGGTCATCGTCAGCAGATTCTTGTATACCGCCTGCAGGCTGTTGACCATGGCGGTCACCGTATCGACCTCCTTGTCCAGCAGCATGGGAATGGCCACCACACTAAGCGCGAACACTGTCGCCGCAAACAGGAAACCGACGCCAAAATAGGCCAGCAGGAAAGGTAGGTTGGCGGGCAGCATGGCATTGGCCAGTAGCTCGTCCAGACTCGGCAAGGCTGCCGTATCGTAGAACAAGGCAAACAGCAGCAAGGACACACGGAACCAGCCAAACACCAGCACCGCCAGCAACGCGGCAAACAGGGTGAAACCCGGCAGGTTGGCCTTCCAGGCGCTCATGCTGTGCCACAGGCTGACGCGCTGCGGCGCGCGGATCTCCTCATGCTGGCGCGCCAGATCATACAGGCCGATGGCGAGAAAAGGTCCACCGAGCAAGAACAGCGTGCTGAGCGTCAGCACAAACTGTGGGGCGCTGTCGAAATAGCTGATCAGCAAATAGCCCATCAGCACAAAGGCTGCACCGTAAAACATGGCATCAGCCGGGGCTTTGCGCAGGTCTTTCAGGCCCTGCCTGAGCCAGAGCAGTGGTTGGGTAACAGAGACATGGTGAACAACCGGGTGTTCCCGGGACGTGCCGTGGGTAATGTCCATGACGAATCCCCTTCTGGTGGTGGGTGGGTAAACCAGACAGTTAATTTCTTTATAAGCTATTGATTGCAAAATACAAATACAACATGAACCTCCAGCAGCCACACCAGCTGGCGGATGGTACAATTCCGCCTTGCTTGAACCAGATACAAGGACTACGAGAAGATGAGCGCATTGATCATTGAAGATCTGACCGTCGGCGAAGGTGCCGAAGCCGTTGCTGGTGAAGAAGTCACCGTGCACTACACCGGCTGGCTGACCAATGGCAGCAAGTTCGACTCCAGCAAGGATCGTTATCAGCCCTTCAGCTTCCCGCTGGGTGCCGGCCATGTCATCAAAGGCTGGGATCAGGGCGTGGTCGGCATGAAGGTAGGTGGCAAGCGCAAGCTGACCATCCCGCCGGAACTGGGCTATGGTGCACGGGGTGCCGGCGGGGTGATTCCGCCGAATGCCACCCTGGTGTTTGAAGTGGAATTACTGCAGGTGGGTTGAGTCTGGCCCGAAAAAAAAGCCACCGTCTGGTGGCTTTTTTCACGCTTGGCAATCTATTTTTTCAGCTCGGAAGCAGCACAGCACTTTTTACGGCGGCACAGATAGACGATGAGCAGCACCGTCAGCAGCACGCCGACAGCCGACAGAATGCCCACCTGGCCGCGATGCACCATGTGCATCAGCCACTCGCGCTGGGTTGCGCCGTAGTGGCCCAGATACACCCAAACGGGTACGGAAATCAGCGCGGCAAAACCGTCCATCAACAGAAAGCGCCAATACGGGACGCGACGGGTCATGCCGGCAGTAATGAAGATGGGCGAGCGCAGGCCAGGCAGAAAACGGGCAACAAACAACACCCAGGTGCCGTACTTTTCAAACTTTTCCTGTACCGCTTCGAAACGCTCCTGGGTCAGGATGCGTGCAATGGGCCGGAAGCGCTGCACCTTGTGCCCATAAAAGCGGCCGGCTGCAAACATGATGCCATCGCCCGCCAGCACCCCGGCCATTCCGACCAGAAACATTACATCCACATCGGCATAACCCAGACCGGAGATGATGCCACCGGCGACCAGAGTGATGTCCTCCGGAATCGGAATGCCGAACCCACACACCAGCAATACGGTAAAGACAGCCACATAACCGTAACCGGTAAAGAAATCGAGAAGTATCTGCAGTATGTCCATAGTGCTCCGCCGACCGGCGCGGTCTTGTCCTGACACAAGATTTGGCCGCGGGCTGATTGTCCGAGTGCATGATCGGGCGCTTATAATAGCACACCTCGACCTTATCCTTTCTTGACATGACACGCCCTATACGGGTGGAAATCAATCATTCCGCCCTGCGCCATAATTATTTACAATCCCGCAAGCAAACCGCAGGCCGCCGCGCGCTGGCCGTGATCAAGGCTGATGCCTATGGTCATGGCAGTCTGGGCTGTGCACTAGCCCTGGCCGACAGCGCCGACGGATTTGCCTTGCTCAACATCGAAGACGCCATCGCCCTGCGCCAGGCCGGCATCCAGCAAGACATCGTCCTGCTGGAAGGCCCTTTCGACCGTGCCGAAGTCGAAGCCATGGCCACTTATCGCATTGGCGGTGCCATTCACTCCCCTCACCAGATTGCCTGGCTGCGCGAAGGTTCCCTGCCACAAACGGTGGAGGTCTGGCTCAAGGTGAACAGCGGCATGAACCGGCTGGGCTTTCGCCCGGAGCAAGTTGCAGCGACTCTGGCCAATCTGCAGTCCCTGCCCCAGGTCCGTACCAGCACCATCATGACCCACTTTGCCACCGCCGATGATGCCCGTGGCGTCGCGGCACAATGGCAGGCCTTTGCTCCAGTGGCCGCAGCCAGTGGCCTGGCGGTCAGCGCCGCCAACTCCGCTGCGGTATTCCGCCATCCACAGACCCATGGCGATGTGGTGCGGCCGGGCATCACCCTGTACGGCTGCTCGCCGTTTGCCGAATGCCACGGTACCGCGCTGGGCCTGCAAACCACCATGACACTGAGTGCCGACATCATCGCCATCCAGCAACTACAAGCTGGTGATACGGTGGGCTATGGGCTGAACTTCCGAGCGGAACAGGCCATGCGCATCGGCATCGTCGCCTGCGGGTATGCGGATGGCTATCCGCGTATTGCCGCCAATGGCACACCGGTGATGGTGGCTGGCCAGCGCAGCGCCACAGTGGGCCGGGTATCCATGGACATGCTGGCCATCGACCTCAGCCACATCCCTGCGGCCGATATCGGCAGCCAAGTAGAGCTGTGGGGGCCCAATGTAGCGATTGAAGAAGTGGCTGCGGCAGCCGGCACCATCGGCTACGAGCTGATGTGTGCCGTGGCACCACGGGTGCCGCGCAAGTATTGCTGACACCCCTGCTCCATGCAAAAGGCCACTACCTATAAGGTAGTGGCCTTATCATTTTTACTGCCAAACAGAAAAACCCGCTCAGGCGACCCGCTCTATGGTGGCAGCAATTTCTCTGGCCCACTTTTCCGATAAGCCACGGTCGCTCGCTTCCACCATCACCCGTACCACCGGCTCGGTACCGGAAGGACGCAATACCACGCGCCCCACGCCAACCAGCGCAGCCTCGGCAGCGGCCAATGCCTCGGCAGAAGCCGCTTTCCAGTCGCAACCATTGTGACGGACATTGATCATGGTTTGCGGGAATGGCGTCCAGTCGTGACAGGCTTCTTCCATGCTGATGCCCATTTCGGCCAGACTGGCCAATACCTGCAGACTGGAGATGATGCCGTCCCCTGTGGTGTGCTTGTCCAGACACAGGATATGGCCAGAGGCCTCGCCCCCCACCTGCCAGCCATTGGCGTGCAGCATTTCCAGGACGTAGCGGTCACCCACCTTGGCACGACCAAAAGCCACACCCAGCTTGTTCAGGGCCAGTTCCATCGCCATATTGGTCATCACGGTCCCCACTACGCCGCCCCGCAGGTCGCCGCGCGCGGCACGGGCCCTGGCAATGATGTAAATCAGCTGGTCGCCGTCATACACCTTGCCATTGCGATCCACCATGATCAGCCGGTCGCCGTCGCCATCCAGCGAAATGCCGAAATCGGCATGGTGTTCCAGCACGGCGACTTGCAGGGTCTTGGGGTAGGTCGCGCCCACCTTGTCATTGATGTTGTAGCCATCCGGCTCCCCGCCAATGACCACCACTTCGGCACCCAGTTCGTGAAATACCTTGGGCGCGATATGGTAGGTGGCACCATTCGCGCAATCCACCACCAGTTTGAGCTGTTTGAGATCGCGCTCGCCGGGGAAGGTACTCTTGCAGAATTCGATATAGCGTTCGGCGGCACCGGAAATACGACGGGCGCGCCCCAGCTCCACCGAGCTGTTGGTGGTCATCGGCTGCTCAAGCATGGCCTCGATTTCCAGCTCCAGCGTGTCATCCAGTTTTTTGCCACCTTCGGCAAAGAACTTGATGCCATTATCCTGATACGGGTTGTGCGAGGCAGAAATCACCACCCCGGCCTCCAGCCGCAACGCACGCGTCAGATAGGCGATGCCCGGAGTCGGCAAAGGCCCGGTCAGCAGTACATTGACACCGGCAGCAGTAAAGCCGGCCTGCAGCGCCGCCTCCAGCATATAGCCGGAAATCCGGGTGTCCTTGCCGATCAACACCGTGGGGCGATGCACCTTGTCATGATCGACCAGCACCCGGCCAGCAGCATGGCCCAGCTTGAGAACAAAATCCGGCGTAATGGGGAACTGCCCTACTTCGCCACGCACACCATCCGTTCCAAAATATTTGCGACTCATCTCATCATCCTAATCACGTTGCCGCAGCATGGCTGGCAACGCATAACAGCAAAATGGCCCCTGCGGGAGTCATGCATTGTACCTGTGCGCCAAGTCGCACAGCAAAACTCTGCGGCTATAACGGCGTCAGTCGGCATAGGCCTGCATCGCGCCCCACACCTGCAAGGCCTGATGGCTGGCCTTGACATCGTGTACCCGTACTATCCTGGCGCCCTGCTGCAAGGACAACAGCGCCACGGCCAGGCTGGCCCCCAGCCGCTCGCAGGGAATGGCCTCGCCGGTAATGGCACCGAGCATGGATTTGCGCGACAGCCCCACTAGCAAGGGAAGGCCGCTGATGGCCTCGATACGGCGCAGTCCGGCCAGCAATTGCAGATTGTGCTGCAGAGTTTTTCCAAAGCCGAAACCGGGATCGATCAGCAGACGGGCATCGGCAATACCGGCATCGCGGCACAGCTGTACCCGGCGCAACAGATAATGGCCCACTTCATCCACCACATCCAGATAGTGCGGGGCCTGCTGCATGGAGTCCGGATTACCCTGCTTGTGCATCAGGCAGAGCGCCACATTCGATGCAGCCACCGCGTCCACCGCACCATCATCCTCCAGCGCAGAAACATCATTGATCAGATCCACCGCCCCCAATTGCAAGGCGGCACGCATCACCGCAGTACGGCGGGTATCCAGCGACAAGGGCGCGCCGATGCCCTTCAACTGTTCCAGCACCGGCATCACCCGGTCCAGCTCCTGCTGCACACTGACTTCCGGCGCACCGGGACGGGTGGATTCACCACCGATATCCAGAATGGCCGCACCGTCTGCCAGCATGCTTTCGGCACGTTGCAGCGCACTATCCAGGGAGTTGAAGCGACCGCCATCGGAAAACGAATCCGGCGTGACATTGAGGATGCCCATGATCATGGGCTGGGTCAGATCGAGCTGGAAACGCCCGCATTCAAGCAATTGCATGGGAAATATCTGCCTGATAAATGCAAAACAGGGCGACAGCCTAAGCTGCCGCCCTGCAAAAACCGGTGATCAGAGTTCCTGAGCCGGCGTAGATGTTGCTGCTGCCGGGCTGGCTTCAGCCGGCTTGTCTTCCGGCTTGGCCGGGAAACCGCTGCCCGGTTTGGGCGGACGCGGCGGCTTGCCATCCATGATGTCGTTAATCTGCTCGGCATCGATGGTTTCCCATTCCAGCAGGGCTGCGGTCATGGCTTCCACCTTGTCGCGGTTATCTTCCAGCAGACGGCGGGCCAGCCCGTACTGCTCGTCGATAATGCGGCGGATTTCCATATCCACTTGCTGCATCGTGGCTTCGGACAGGTTCTTGTGCGTGGTGATGGAACGACCCAGGAAGACTTCACCTTCGTTGTCGCCATACACCATCGGACCGAGCTTGTCGGACATGCCGTAGCGGGTCACCATGTCGCGCGCCATTTGTGTGGCACGTTCGAAGTCGTTGGAAGCACCGGTGGTCATCTGGTTCATGAACAGCTCTTCGGCAATACGACCGCCGAACAGAATGGCCAGACGGTCCATCAGGTAGCCGCGATCATAGGCAAAGCGGTCCTGTTCCGGCAGCTGCATGGTCACACCCAGCGCACGTCCGCGCGGAATGATGGTGACCTTGTGCACCGGATCCGACTTGGGCAAGAGCTTGGCAACAACGGCATGGCCGGATTCGTGATAAGCGGTATTACGCTTTTCTTCCTCCGACATCACCATGCTGCGGCGCTCGGCACCCATCATGATCTTGTCCTTGGCCGACTCGAAATCCACCATGTCCACCAGGCGCTTGGCGCGACGGGCAGCAAACAGCGCAGCCTCGTTCACCAGGTTGGCCAGATCAGCACCGGAGAAACCCGGCGTGCCACGAGCGATGACCGAAGGTTCCACATCGGCAGCAATCGGGACTTTGCGCATGTGCACGGACAGAATCTGTTCGCGACCACGGATATCCGGCAGCGGCACCACCACCTGGCGGTCGAAACGGCCCGGACGTTGCAGGGCTGGGTCGAGTACGTCAGGACGGTTGGTCGCGGCGATCACGATAACGGTGGTGTTGGTTTCGAAACCATCCATTTCCACCAGCAGCTGGTTCAGCGTCTGTTCGCGTTCGTCGTTGCCACCGCCCAGACCAGCACCACGCTGGCGGCCGACAGCATCGATTTCATCGATGAAGATGATGCAAGGCGAGTTCTTTTTCGCCTGCTCGAACATGTCGCGGACACGGGCAGCACCCACGCCGACAAACATTTCCACAAAGTCGGAACCAGAGATGCTGAAGAACGGCACCTTGGCTTCGCCAGCGATGGCCTTGGCCAACAGCGTTTTACCGGTACCCGGGGAGCCACACAGCAAGATGCCGCGCGGAATGCGCCCACCCAGACTCTGGTAGCGGGACGGATCGCGCAGGTAATCGACGATTTCCTTTACTTCTTCCTTGGCTTCATCGCAGCCGGCCACATCCGCAAAGGTCACGGTATTGGTGTCCTGATCCAGCATGCGCGCCTTGCTCTTGCCGAAGGAGAAAGCACCGCCCTTGCCGCCGCCCTGCATCTGACGCATGAAGAAAACCCACACGCCAATCAGCAACAGCATCGGGAACCAGCTGATGAAGATGCTCATCAGCATGGACGGTTCTTCTTCCGGCTTGGCGGAGAAGCGTACGTTGTTCTTGATCAGGTCTTCGACCAGTTGCGGGTCGTACGGAGCGTAGGTGGCAAATGCCGAACCGTCTGTCCGCTTACCCTTCAGCCACTGGCCACGCAGGGGATGGCCCTCAATGCTCAGGGATTGCACCTTGCCGGATTCGACATCGCTGATGAATTGCGAGTACTCGATCTGGTTCTGGGCGTCCTGGCGTTTGTTGAACTGATTGAATACTGTCATCAGTACCAAACCGATGATGACCCAGATGGCTATGTTTTTGCCGATATTGTTCACGAGTAGCGGACTCCTCTGTGCCCTGACTTTGCGGTTGCGTATTTCATTGGTATGGATTGTAAACCCCGAGGGGTTGTATGTCAGCGTCGGCCCTTGCCCAGCAAGTAAATTTCACTGGAACGATCGCGCGAGGCCTTGGGTTTGCGGGTGACCACCTCTTCGAACAGCTCGCGCATGGCCTGGAGGTAGGACTGGAAATCACTGCCCTGGAACACTTTGACGAGAAAACTGCCGCCGGGTTTCAGGTGATCGCGCGCAAATTCCAGCGCCAGCTCACACAGGAGAAAACTTCTGGCCTGATCCATGGCGCTCATTCCTGAGATATTGGGTGCCATATCGGAAATTACAAGGTCCAGCGCACGACCATCCAGCAGGTCGACAAACTGCTGCAGAATTTCTTCTTCACGAAAATCGCCCTGGATGAATTCCACATCGGCAATCGGATTCATCGGCAGAATATCCAGCGCAAACACCTTGCCCTGCTCACCGACGATACGGGCGGCTACTTGCGACCAGCTGCCTGGGGCGCTCCCCAGGTCGGCCAGCACGGTACCGGGGCGTATCAGTTTGTCTTTTTCGTTGATTTCCAGCAGCTTGTACGCTGCCCTTGCCCGGTAGCCGTCTTTCTTGGCCATCTGTACATACTGGTCGTTAACATGTTCGCGCAGCCAGATATTGCTGCTGGTACTTCTTGCCATGGGTAGCTTTCTGCCAATCTCGTCCAGCATAGCCGGTGGGCTATCCTGTTGTTTTTCAGTCTGTTTGTGGCCAGAGTTTGGGCAAAGGGCCAAACTCTAGTAGAATCCGGTTTTGCTTTGAAACCAAGCCTGTCCAATGAAAATCGAACTGCAACCTTTCCAGCGCCAACACCTCAAGGGTCTGGCCCAGACGCTCAACCCGGTCGTGATGATCGGCAATAATGGCCTGAGCGACTCCGTACTGCGCGAAATCGCCATCAGCCTGGATGCCCACGAGCTGATCAAAATCCGCGTACAAGGTGATGACCGCGCTGCCCGCATCGCGCTGTACGAGCAAATCTGCGATGATCTCAGTGCTGCTCCGGTACAGCATATCGGCAAACTGCTGGTGCTGTGGCGTCCCAGCGACAAACAGCGCATCGTACTGCCGAAGAACAAAAAGGCACTGAAGCTGGCGTCGCAATCCTGAGCCAGCTCTTGGCCGGTATAGCAAAAGCGGTGGGACTCCACCGCTTTTATTTTGTCCCGGCCCTGCTGGTGCTCAGACCTGCTCAGTCACGGCGCAGGATGTAGGCCAGGCCCATCAGGCTTTGCACCAGATAAATCAGGCTGGAAATGGCGTGCCAGGTGGCAAAGCCACCGCCAAACAGCCCTTCCGCCGCATGGTTCATCTGCAACTTCAGCTCGGCGATGATGGGGGTGACCGCAAAGTGGTTGATGACGGTGCACAGCAGCATGCCGACGATCAGCCAGAAGCTGCTCTCCTTCATGCCGCGCACGCCATTGCGCCAGACATTGTCCACCAGCAAAAATACACCGCAGACCAGACCAACCCAGGCAATGCCGGCAAACAGCTTGCCAGCCACCATGCCTGCGGTCACCGTATCCAGCATCTTGAACAATACCGGCGTGACAATCAGGCCAATGACCCACAGCCCGCCTATCCAGAAGGTTCTGGTAATCGCTCGCAACCCATCCATGCGCGCTCTCCCTGAAACACAGCAAAAACGCGCGATAGCCGCGCGTTTGATCTGACAGTTTTAGATGTACTTGACGTCTAGCACTTCGTATTCGCGGATGCCGCCCGGTGCCACCACCTCGGCCACATCGCCGGCTTCCTTGCCGATCAGCGCACGCGCAATCGGCGAATTGACCGAAACCTTGCAGACCTTGATGTCGGCTTCATCGTCGCCCACGATCTGGTAGGTGACTTTGTCTTCGGTTTCCAGATCCATCAGTTCGACAGTAGCACCAAACACCACGCGACCATCGGCATCCAGCTCGGCCGGATTAATGATGATGGCATTGGAAATCTTGCCTTCGAGATCGGCAATGCGGCCTTCGACGAAGCCTTGGCGTTCCTTGGCTGCATCGTATTCGGCGTTTTCCGACAGGTCGCCATGCGAACGCGCCTCGGCGATCGCTTCGATAACCGCCGGACGTTCCACGCTCTTCAGGCGTTGCAGTTCTTCTTTGAGAAGCTCGGCGCCACGCAGAGTCAACGGGACTTTGTTCATTCGGGTGTTCTCCTGAGGCGGTACCCCGCCGTCATCAAAAACACAAGCCGCCGTACGAGACGGCGGCTTGGGTGTTGCGGGTTCAATAGCTAGATTGTAACGGCAAATCGCTTGTGGTTCAAAGCTTCAACGCACAACTTGTCCCTTAGCTTCCAGCTGGCAGCAAGATTAGTGCTTGATGGAGGCGTGCAGTTCCTGAACGCTGTAAACATCAAACTCTTCCACATGCGCCATGCCCACACACACGGCCTTGGCACCAGCCAGGGTAGTGTATTGCGGAATACGGGCCTGCAGCGCGCTGCGACGGATGGAGTGGCTGTCCTGAATGGCCTGGCGCTTTTCATCCACGGTATTGACCAGCACGTCGATTTCGCCGTTCTTGATCATGTCGACGATGTGCGGGCGACCTTCGTTTACCTTGTTGACCACCTGCACCACGATGCCGGCTTCGGCCAGGGTCTTGGCCGTGCCACGGGTGGCACACACGCCAAAGCCCAGACGCTGCAGCTCACGTGCCACGTCTACCGCACCGTTCTTGTCGGACTGGCGTACCGACAGGAACACCTTGCCGGTGCGCGGCAGCTTGTCGCCGGCAGCCAGCTGGCTCTTGACGAAGGCTTCCGCAAAGCTCTTGCCCACACCCATCACTTCACCGGTGGACTTCATTTCCGGCCCAAGGATGGTATCGACACCAGGGAACTTGATGAAGGGGAATACGGCTTCCTTCACCGCGTAATACGGCGGGATGACTTCCTGGGTAAAGCCTTGCTCGATCAGGCTGATACCAGCCATGGCACGAGCGGCAATCTTGGCCAGCGATGCGCCGGTTACCTTGGAAACAAACGGCACGGTACGCGAGGCACGCGGGTTGACTTCCAGCACGTAGATGGTGTCACCCTGGATGGCGAACTGTACGTTCATCAGGCCAACCACATTCAGCGCACGCGCCATGGCTTCGGTCTGGCGACGGATTTCGTCCTGCACCGCCGGGAACAGGCTGTACGGCGGCAGCGAGCAGGCGGAGTCACCGGAGTGCACACCAGCCTGTTCGATATGCTGCATGATGCCGCCGATCACCACCGAGGTGCCGTCAGAGATGCAATCCACGTCGACTTCGATGGCGTCATTGAGGAAGTGATCCAGCAGTACCGGGCTGTCGTTGGATACCTTGACCGCTTCGCGCATGTAGCGCTCGAGGTCGGCCGGCTCGTGCACGATTTCCATCGCACGGCCACCCAGTACGTAAGACGGGCGCACCACCAGCGGATAGCCGATTTCTTCGGCCAGCTTCATGGCATCGGCCGGAGTACGCGCAGTGCGGTTCGGCGGCTGTTTCAGGCCCAGGTCGTGCAGCAGCTTCTGGAAGCGCTCGCGGTCTTCCGCGGCGTCGATCATGTCCGGGCTGGTCCCGATGATGGGCACACCATTGGCTTCCAGCGCGCGCGCCAGCTTCAGCGGGGTCTGGCCACCGTACTGCACGATGACACCAAACGGCTTTTCGATACGGCAGATTTCCAGCACGTCTTCCAGCGTCAGCGGCTCGAAGTACAGACGGTCGGAGGTGTCGTAGTCGGTGGAGACGGTTTCCGGGTTGCAGTTGACCATGATGGTCTCGAAACCGGATTCACGCAGCGCCAGCGCCGCATGCACGCAGCAGTAGTCGAATTCGATGCCCTGACCGATACGGTTGGGGCCGCCACCCAGTACCATGACCTTCTTGCGGTCGGACGGGTTGGCTTCGCACTCTTCTTCGTAGCTGGAATACATATAGGCGGTGGAAGTGGCGAACTCGGCCGCGCAGGTATCCACACGCTTGTAGACCGGGTGCAGACCCAATGCCCAGCGCTTGGCGCGCACGACAGCCTGGTCGGTATTCAGCAGTTCACCCAGACGACGGTCGGAGAAGCCCTTGCGCTTCAGACGACGCAGTTCGTCAAAGCTCAACTCTTCCACCTTGCGGCCGGCCAGGGCTTTTTCTTCGCCCACGATGTCTTCAATCTGCGCCAGGAACCACGGGTCGATCTTGCTCAAGGCAAACACATCGTCGCGGCTCATGCCCACGCGGAAGGCGTCGGCCACGTACAGGATGCGTTCCGGTCCCGGGGTGCTGACTTCGTGACGGATGGTTTCTTCGTTGCTGGTCACCGAGTTGAAACCGGACAGACCGGTTTCCAGGCCACGCAGCGCCTTGTGCATGGATTCCTGCAGGGTGCGGCCCATGGCCATCACTTCGCCCACCGACTTCATCTGGGTGGTCAGGCGGTTGTCGGCCTGCGGGAATTTTTCGAAGGCAAAACGCGGGATCTTGGTGACCACGTAGTCGATGGACGGTTCGAACGAAGCCGGGGTTGCGCCGCCGGTGATGTCGTTTTTCAGTTCGTCCAGGGTGTAGCCCACGGCCAGCTTGGCAGCCACCTTGGCAATCGGGAAGCCGGTGGCCTTGGAAGCCAGTGCCGACGAACGCGATACACGCGGGTTCATCTCGATCACGATCATTTCGCCGTTGACCGGATTGGTGGCGAACTGCACGTTGGAGCCACCGGTATCCACGCCGATTTCACGGAGTACCGCGATCGATGCATTACGCATGATCTGGTATTCCTTGTCGGTGAGGGTCTGTGCCGGAGCCACGGTGATGGAGTCACCGGTATGCACGCCCATCGGGTCGAAGTTCTCGATGGAGCAGATGATGATGCAGTTGTCTTTTTTGTCGCGCACCACTTCCATTTCGTACTCTTTCCAGCCGAGTACGGACTGCTCGATCAGCAGTTCATGGGTGGGAGACGCTTCAAAGCCGCGCTCGCAGATCGCCAGGAATTCTTCCTTGTTGTAGGCGATGCCGCCACCGGAGCCGCCCATGGTGAAGGACGGGCGGATCAGCGTGGGGTAACCCACCTTGGACTGCGCTTCCAGCGACTCTTCCATGCTGTGGCAGACAAAGGACAGCGGGCAGGACAGGCCGATCTTGGCCATGGCTTCCTTGAAGCGGCCACGGTCTTCTGCCTTGTCGATGGCGTCTTCGGTGGCACCGATCAGCTCGACATTGTACTTTTCCAGCACGCCATGCTTGGCCAGGTCCAGCGCACAGTTCAGTGCGGTCTGGCCGCCCATGGTGGGCAAGATGGCGTCCGGACGTTCCTTGGCAATGATTTTTTCCAGAACAGGCCAGGTGATCGGTTCGATGTAGGTGACATCGGCCATGTTCGGGTCAGTCATGATGGTGGCCGGATTGGAGTTCACCAAGATGACTTTGTAACCTTCTTCACGCAGGGCCTTGCAGGCCTGGGCGCCGGAGTAGTCAAACTCGCAGGCCTGGCCAATGACAATGGGGCCGGCGCCGATGATGAGAATACTCTTGAGGTCGGTACGTTTCGGCATGTTATCGCTCAGTCAATTTCAATTGTTCAGTTCAGGCTGGCTGCCGCCAGTTTGGCCCCGAAGCCCAGAAACAGCGCGCCCACCCCGCCAGACATGGCGGAGGACAGTTTGCGGCGGCGGCGGAAGGCTTCGGCCAGTCTTGCTCCGGACACGATGATGGTGGCCAGATAGAGGGCGCTGCAGCACTGCAGCAAGCCGCCCAGCACAAGAAAGGTCAGCACCGGGTGCGGATAGGCCGGGTCGACGAATTGCACGAAGAAGGACACGAAGAACAAGATGGCCTTGGGGTTCATCAGGCTGATGACCAGCGCCTTGACGAAGGGACGGCTGGCGTCCACTTCGCGCTGTGCTTGCGGCGCAGCGTCTTCCGTACGGGAAGCACTGCGCCAGGCACGCCAGGCGCCACGCAGCATCTGCAGGCCCAGCCAGGTCAGGTAAGCACCACCGGCATACTTGACCACGGCAAACAGGGCCGGATTGGCCTTGAGCACCCCTGCCGCCCCCGTGGCGGCCAGCGTCATCAGGATTGCATCACCGGCAAATACCCCGCAGGCCCCCACAAAGCCGCGGCGGATGCCGCGCTGTGCCGCCACCGACAGCACATACATGGAGTTGGGGCCTGGCAGCAACACGATGATGATGGTGCCAATCAGGTAGGTGGTGATATCGGTAATGCCCAGCATGCTTGTTCTCCGTTCTGGTCCGTTTACTTCGCCTGGCTCATCGCCGTGATGAAGCGGTCAAACAGATAGGCCACGTCTTCCGGACCGGGGCTGGCTTCCGGGTGTCCCTGGAAGGAGAATGCCGGGCGGTCGGTCAGCGCAATGCCCTGTACGGTCTGGTCGAACAGGCTGCGATGGGTCACGCGCACATTGGCCGGCAGGGTGGACTCATCCACCTGGAAGCCGTGGTTCTGGCTGGTGATCATCACGCGGCCGCTGTCCAGATCCTGCACCGGGTGGTTGGCACCGTGGTGGCCAAACTTCATCTTGCTGGTCTTGGCACCGGAGGCCAGACCCAACAACTGGTGACCCAGGCAGATACCGAATACCGGCAGGCGGGTTTCCAGGATGTCGCGGATGGCGGCGATGGCGTAGTCGCACGGTTCCGGATCGCCCGGGCCGTTGGACAGGAACACGCCATCCGGATTCAGCGCCAGCACATCCTTGGCCGGCGTCTGCGCCGGAACCACGGTCAGCTTGCAGCCACGTTCGGCCAGCATGCGCAGGATGTTGTGCTTGACACCGAAGTCGTAGGCAACGACATGGAAGGGGGTTTCGGCCTGTTCGCTATAGCCGGCACCCAGCTTCCATTCGCCCAGTTTCCACTGGTAGGACTCGGCACAGCTGACCACCTTGGCCAGATCCTGGCCAGCCATGGAGCCGAAACCACGTGCCAGTTCCAGCGCGCGGGCTTCGTCCAGATCGGCACCAGCCATGATGCAGCCAGGCTGGGCACCCTTCTCGCGCAGAATGCGAGTCAGGCGACGGGTATCGATATCGGCGATGGCCACGACATTGTTCTTGGCCAGATAGTCGGACAACGAATCTTCCGCACGGAAGTTGCTGTGCAACAGCGGCAGATCGCGAATGATCAGACCGGATGCAAAAACGGCGCGTGATTCGGTATCTTCCGAATTCGCGCCGACATTACCGATATGGGGATAAGTCAGGGTGACGATTTGTTTGGTGTAGGAGGGATCGGTGAGGATTTCCTGATACCCGGTCATGGCGGTATTGAATACCACTTCGCCGACCGTATGGCCGGTGGCTCCGATGGCACTGCCCTTGAAGAGGGTACCGTCAGCCAAGACGAGGATCGCTGGTACGGTTGACACTGACTAGCTCCTGTTGCGTTTCGCTTGTATGTTTTTGCGGATTTTTATGTGAATAACGGGACACGACGTTTTGCGCCTGTCCCGTTTGGTTAAACCTTTCAATCATACCGCTTTCGGCCAGTTGAAACAAGTCACAAGCACCTGTTTTTGCATCACTTCCTGATTTTCCCTGCACAATTTCCAATAGCTTTACTTAAAGAAACAGCCACCCGCAGGTGGCTGTTTCGGCTGGCAGGACTTCAGCTTAGAACAGGCTGTCGTCCAGTTCCAGCACGCTGTCGGCACCATCCACAATGGCCGCGGCCAGGCCGCCGACCTGCGGCAACATATGCTCGGCAAAGAAGCGGGCGGTGATGATTTTGGCCTTGAGGAAATCCTCATCCACACCGTCTTCCCCCAGTTTTTCGCGGGCGATCAGCGCGGCGCGGCCCAGTTGCCAGCCACCCAGCACAATACCCATCAGCTTGAGGAAAGGTACCGAACCGGCGGCTGCCAGCTGCGGCTGACTACCGAAGCTATCGAGAATGAAAGCAACGCAGCGTTCGGCCTCGGCCGCAGCCTGCTGCAGATTGGCGGCGATACTGGCGTAACCGGCGGCTTCCAGCTTGCCAGCCGTGGCACGCGCTTCATCCAACAGCGCACGGGCCGTCGCGCCGCCTTCGCTGAAGGTCTTGCGGCCAATAAGGTCCAGCGCCTGAATGCCGGTAGTGCCTTCGTAAATGGCGGTGATGCGCGCATCACGGTAGTACTGCGCCACGCCGGTTTCTTCGATAAAGCCCATGCCGCCATGCACTTGCACCGCCAGGCTGGTCAGTTCATTGGCCTGCTCGGTATTCCAACCCTTGACGATGGGAATGAGGAAATTCACCAGCGCCTGATTGCGCGCTGCTTCGCTGGCCACCGGATGGCGCGAGGCACGATCCAGCGCCGCAGCGGTGTAGAAGGCCAGCGCGCGCTGGGCTTCGATCTGGGCGCGCATGGTCATCAGCATGCGACGGATGTCGGGATGCTTGATGATGGCCACACCAGCCGGGTCGGGCGAACCGACAGCCCGGCTTTGCACGCGGTCGCGGGCATATTCCACTGCCTTCTGGTAGGCGCGCTCGGATACCGACATGCCCTCCACCCCCACCCCAAGGCGGGCGTGGTTCATCATGGTGAACATATAGCCCAGACCCTTGTTGGCCTCGCCCACCAGATAGCCGATGGCACCATCGTTATCACCAAAACTCATCACCGCCGTCGGGCTGCCGTGGATGCCCAGCTTGTGTTCCAGCGATACGCAACGTACGTCGTTACGCGCACCCAGGCTGCCATCAGCACTCACCAGGAACTTGGGCACGATGAACAGGGAAATACCCTTCACCCCGGCCGGAGCGTCCGGCAGACGGGCCAGCACCAGATGGACGATATTGTCGGCCATATCGTGCTCACCCCAGGTGATGAAGATTTTCTGCCCACTGATGCGATAGCTGCCATCGGCCTGCGGCACGGCACGCGAGCGTACCTGAGCCAGGTCGGAACCGGCCTGCGGCTCGGTCAGGTTCATGGTACCAGTCCACTCACCACTGGACATGCGCGGCAGATAAATGGCCTTGAGTTCTTCCGAGGCATGATGGTGAATGGCTTCCACCGCACCCAACGTCAACAGCGGTGCCAGTGAAAAGGCCAGATTGGCCGAACACCACATTTCTTCGGCGGCAATCGCCACCAGCGCCGGCATGCCCTGCCCGCCAAAATCAGCCGGCGCACGCAGGCCCACCCAGCCGGATTCGACATATTGCTGCCAGGCGTCCTTGAAGCCCGGCGCGGCGGTCACTTCGCCGTCTTTCAGCGTGGCCCCTTTGTCACCCTGCTTGTTGATGGGAGCCAGCACCCCTTCGGCAAACTTGGCGGCTTCTTCCAGAATGGCATCGACCAGCTCCACCGAGCAGTCTTCATAACCAGGCAGGCTGCACACCGAGGTCAGCTCGGCCAATTCATTGAGAACAAAGCGAATTTCTTTAACTGGCGCGTTATAAATCATCAGCCTCTCCTTATTCTTGCTGCACTACAATCGTCGTAGATATGAAAAAACCGGCTCGCCGTCCACCTGATGCATGAGCATGCCTACCCACCGCGAGCTGCGGCGGGAAAGCTTGCTCCTCCATGAAGCAGACCGGTCGTAGCCGGTTTTTATTTTTTGATTCCGGCGGCTATGCTGCCTGCTCGGATGGGGAGGGCTGCCCCTCCCCACACACCTTTACTTGGCCAGTTCGGCCAGCAATTCCGGCACCACGGTGAACAGGTCACCCACAATGCCGTAGTCAGCCACCTGGAAGATCGGCGCTTCTTCGTCCTTGTTGATCGCCACGATCACCTTGGAATCTTTCATACCGGCCAGATGCTGGATGGCACCGGAAATACCCACAGCGAAGTACAGCTGCGGTGCCACTACCTTGCCGGTTTGGCCAACCTGGTAGTCGTTCGGGGCGTAGCCCGCGTCAACTGCGGCACGCGAAGCACCAACGGCAGCTCCCAGCTTGTCGGCCAGCGGTTCGATCACGGCCTTGAATTGCTCTTCCGAACCCAGCGCACGACCACCGGAAACGATGATCTTGGCAGCGCCCAGTTCCGGACGGTCAGATTTGGTCAGCTCCTGGCCAATAAAGCTGGACAGTTGCGGATCAGCCGCCACGGCGACGCTTTCCACCGCAGCGGAACCACCTTGAGCTGCCGCAGCATCGAAAGCCGTGGTACGCACGGTGATCACCTTGATGGCATCAGCCGATTGCACAGTGGCCAGCACGTTGCCGGCGTATACCGGGCGCACAAAGGTATCAGCCGATTCGATGGCAGTGATTTCGGAAATCTGCGCCACATCCAGCAAGGCAGCCACGCGCGGCAGCAGGTTCTTGCCAAAAGAAGTAGCCGGAGCCAGCACATGGCTGTAGCTCTTGGCCACGTCCACTACCAGGGCGGACAGCGATTCGGCCAGACCGTGGGCGTATTGGGCCGCATCAGCCAGCAGCACCTTGCTGACACCAACCACGCTCTTGGCGGCGTCGGCAGCAGCTGCGGCATTGTGGCCGGCCACCAGTACATGCACTTCGCCCAGCTTGGCGGCGGCAGTTACGGTATTCAGGGTGCCTGCTTTCAGGCCCTGGTTGTCGTGTTCAGCGATAACGAGAATGGCCATGGCTTACAGCACCTTTGCGTCGTTTTTCAGTTTGGCTACCAGCTCGGCAGCATTGGCTACCTTGATGCCGGCAGAGCGCTTGGAAGGCTCGGCCACTTTCAGCGTTTTCAGACGCGGAGTGACATCGACGCCCAGATCGGCCGGGCTGGTCTTTTCCAGCGGCTTTTTCTTGGCGGCCATGATATTGGGCAGCTTGATGAAGCGCGGCTCGTTCAGGCGCAGGTCGGCAGTGACCACGGCCGGCAGGCGCAGCTTCAGGGTTTCCAGGCCACCGTCGATCTCACGAGTAACGTCGACGGTTTCGGCAGCAACATCCACCTTGGAAGCGAATGCGCCCTGGGCCCAGCCCAGCAAAGCCGCAGCCATTTGGCCGGTCTGGTTGGCATCATCATCAATGGCCTGCTTGCCGACGATCAGCAGTTGCGGCTGTTCCTTGTCCGCCACGGCCTTGAGCAGCTTGGCCACGGCCAGCGGCTGCAGTTCGGTATCGGTTTCCACCAGGATGGCACGGTCAGCGCCCATGGCCAGAGCGGTGCGCAGGGTTTCCTCGCACTGCTTCACGCCCATGGAAACAACAACAATCTCGGTGGCCTTGCCGGCTTCCTTCAGACGCACGGCTTCTTCCACCGCGATTTCGTCAAAGGGATTCATCGACATCTTGACGTTGGCGACATCGACATCAGACCCGTCAGCCTTCACCCGAACCTTCACGTTGTAATCGACAACGCGTTTAACAGCGACTAGAACTTTCATATTCCTCCAGCGAATAGCTCTCTGGGTTAATCGAACTCGGAAGGGACTTGCTACCGTGGTGTTTCCCGAATTATGCCCCAACGCCATTTCAAACGAGCGTTTGGTTGAATTTTAGTGTGTGGCACGTAGCAAAAAAACAACTGATTGCAGATACTACGTCATTTCCGCTTAATTTGCATTTCGTCTGCTGCATGGCACAATGCAGTGCAGCAATTTCAACGTCATAGCCGGAGGCTCCCTCATGACAGTCTACTTTGAAGATATCAAGGTCGGCGATTCTGCCGAATACGCCAAAACCATTACCGAAGCCGATATCCTGCTGTTTGCTGCTGTTTCCGGCGATGACAATCCGGTGCACATCAATCAGGAATACGCCGAAACCACGCCGTTTGAAACGCGTATCGCTCACGGCATGCTGACCGCCAGCCTGATCTCCACCGTGGTCGGCACCCGCCTGCCGGGCAACGGCACCATCTACCTGTCGCAATCCACCCGCTTCAAGGCTCCGGTACGTATCGGCCAGACCGTTACCGCCCGCGCTACCGTAGTGGAAATTTTCCCGGAGAAGAAGCGCGTCAAGCTGGCAACGCAGTGTCTGGTGCAGGGCAAGGTGATTCTGGATGGCGAATCACTGGTGATTGCACCGTCACGTGGCGACTGAAATGGCCCTGTCTTTGCGCATCGTGCCGCTGACTGACGAAACCGGCAAGGTCACCGAGCCGGAATTACTGGCCCTGTGCAGCAGCCTGCACCGCCAGCTGCGCCCCATGCTGCCGGAGCACGGCCACAGCTATGCGGCAAAAATGCAACGCGTCTGCTCGTTTGGCGCACGCATGGTGGCGGCGCTGGATGGTGACGGCAAGCCGCTGGGACTCGCCCTGTACCGGGTATACGAAAACACCTATGAAGACCTGCGGCTGTATATCGATGACCTGGTCAGCGATGAAGCCCATCGCTCGCAAGGCATAGGCAGCCAGTTGCTGGACTGGTGTGCCGACGAAGCCCGCCGGCTGGGTTGCGGCTTTCAAGTGCTGGATTCCGGCACCTGGCGCACCGAAGCGCACCGCCTGTATTTCCGCAAGGGATTCAGCATTAGCTCGTTTCACTTTACCAAGCCGCTCAACTGAGCTGGCCGCAGTGATGCACCGGGGAGCCGCAAGGCTCCCTTTTTCATTGGCTGTCTGCAGCACGCAGCCGTTGTTGTTGCAAAGCCCAGCGCACGGGCTCGGCCACCAGTGCTTCATCAGCATGCTGATGCCCTTCCAGTGCAGCAACGATAGCCGGATCGTATGGCGCATTGCCCAGCCCCACCGCCAGATTGGACAGCCATTTGGGGTAACCGATACGGTAGATCGGACTGCCCGCCAGTTTTTCCTTGAACATGGCTTCGCTCCAGCCAAACAGCTCAAGCAGGCTGACGTGATCCAGACCATGGCGCACGGCAAAGTCAGCCTCGGCGGTATTGACGGCAAAGCGGTTCCACGGGCAAACCAGCTGGCAATCATCACAGCCATAGACCCGATTGCCGATCAAAGGCCGTAGCTCCAGCGGAATGGCTGATTTCAGCTCGATGGTCAGATAGGAAATACAGCGGCGGGCATCCACCTTGTAAGGCGCGGTGATGGCCTGGGTCGGGCAGATATCAATACAGCGTGTGCAGCGGCCGCAGTGCCCATCCTCCTCCTCATTCACCGGCAAGGGCAGGTCGGTAAACAGTTCGCCCAGAAAGAACAGCGAACCCTGCTTCCGGTTCAGCAGCAAGGTATGCTTGCCGCGCCAGCCAAGGCCGGACTGGGCGGCTAGCGCCACTTCGGCCACCGGTGCGCTGTCGGTGAACACCCGATAACCGAAGTCACCGATGGCCTGACGGATCTGATCGGCCAGCTTCTGCAAACGGGCACGTATCACCTTGTGATAGTCCCGCCCCAGCGCATAACGCGACAGATAGGCCAGCCGGCCATCCTGCAACACCGACTCGCTTGCCTGCGCGTCTGCCGGCCAGTAGTGCATGCGCACGCTGATGATGGTCAGGGTGCCGGGCAGCAGTTCGGCCGGTTTCACCCGCAGCGCACCGTGCCGCGCCATATAGTCCATTTCGCCATGGCAGCCCTCATCCAGCCAGGCTTGCAGCTTGTGCTCAGCCTCTGCGGGCAGCCGGGCATGGCCGATTCTGGCATCGGCAAAGCCCAATTCTCGTGCCCAGGCTTTGATTTGGCGCGCCAATTCGGGATAATCCATGTTTTGATAGGATTTCTCAGTCATATGGCCATGGATGATACCAGCGTTCACTGCGGCAGCCTGCCCGATGAAACCGCCACCCTCGCCCTGGGCGGTGCGCTGGCGCGCGCCTTGCAAGCCGGCGTGGTAATTTTCCTGCAGGGCGATCTGGGTGCCGGCAAAACCACTTTCAGCCGTGGCCTGCTGGCCGGCCTGGGCCATCAAGGCAGGGTGAAAAGCCCGACCTATACTCTGGTTGAAAGCTACCCGCTGGCCGACCTGACCGTGCACCATTTCGACCTGTACCGCTTTGCCGACCCGGAAGAGTGGGACGACGCCGGCTTTCGCGACTACTTCGGCCAGGACACCGTCTGCCTGGTGGAGTGGCCGGATAAAGCTGGGGACTTATTGCCCATTGCTGACCTGACGCTGGAACTAGAGGTCAGCGGACAGGGTCGCACGTATCGTTTAACCGCAAGCACAGAAACCGGACAGTCATGCCTGACTCGACTTTCGACCCCACCCGCCGCCGCCTGATTGGCGCGGCTGCCGCCACCTTCCTGCTCAGCGTCAGCAAGCTTGGCTTCGCTGGCAGCAGCCAGGTAGTCGCCATCCGTATCTGGCCGGCCTCCAGCTATACCCGCATCACGCTGGAAGCCAGCGATGCCATCAAGTTCAAACAGTTCACCATCAGCAATCCCAACCGGCTGGTGATTGACCTGGAAGGTGTGCAGCTCAACAGCGTATTGAAAGACATCAGCAGCCAGATCGCCGACGCCGACCCCTACATCAAGACCGCCCGCGCCGGCCAGTTCAGCCCGGACACGGTACGACTGGTGCTGGAGCTCAAGACCGACGTCAAGCCGCAGGCCTTCACCCTCAATCCGGTCGCCGAATACAAGCACCGGCTGGTGGTCGACCTCTACCCTGCCACTGGCACGCAAGACGATCCGTTGATGGCACTGCTGGACGACTACAACAAGGGCAAGCTGACCGAGCCGCCACCCCAGGTCAAACCGAAGAAGAATGATGCGAACCGGCCGATCGTGGTGATGCTGGACCCGGGCCATGGCGGCGAGGATCCGGGCGCCATCGGCATGAATGGCACCCGCGAAAAGGATATCGTGTTGCGCATTGGCAAGCAGCTCAAGCGCATGATTGATGCCGAACGCAATATGAAAGCCTTCATGACCCGCGAAGAAGACATCTTCATTCCGCTGGGTGTGCGCGTCGCCAAGGCACGTAAACTGAATGCCGACCTGTTCATCTCCATCCATGCCGACGCGGCACCCAATCGCAGTGCACGTGGCTCATCGGTATTCGCCCTGTCGGAAAAAGGTGCATCCAGTGCCTTTGCCAAGACCATGGCGCAATCGGAAAACAGCTCGGACCTGATTGGTGGGGTGAAGATCGCCAGCAAGGATAAATTCCTGGCGCACACGCTGCTCGATCTCACGCAGACCGCCACCATCAACGACAGCCTGAAGCTGGGCAAGATCATGCTGGGCAAGGTGGGTGGCTTGAACAAGCTGCATAGCGCCCAGGTGGAGCAAGCAGGATTTGCCGTACTCAAGGCCCCGGACATCCCATCCATCCTGGTCGAGACCGCCTTCATCAGTAATCCGGAAGAAGAGCAGCGCCTGCTGGATGGCGATTTCCAGCAGCAAATGGCTGGCTCCATCCTCAGTGGCGTCAAATCCTACTTCACTCAGGGAGCCGCACTGGCCGCCCGCGCCTGAGTGTGCCTCCAGCAATGATCAAGGCCCGCAATTGCGGGCCTTGTTATTGGTATCGCCGAAATGGCTCAAGAGTAGCGCGATGGATCGATCTCGCTGTCCGGGCTTTCCTCCTGCGCCGGCACACGGTAAGTCTCGCTGGCCCACTCGCCCAGATCGATCATCTTGCAGCGCTCGCTACAAAACGGACGAAACTGGCTGGCTGGCTCCCAGCGCACGGCAGCGCCACAGGTAGGACAAGGTACGGTACGAACAGCTTGGGACATGGCTCAGAACTTGCAGTTGGTCAGGGTAAATTCGACATCACACTCTGTCTGCCGTGGCCGGCTTTCACCGGTAACGGCACTGACGAAGCGGACATTGATCGCATATTTGTTGGCAGACAATTCCGGCAATACATTCAGGCTGGGGTCATAAGCGATGCGAATCATCTGCACCACCTTACCGCCGGACATCTGCTGAAAAGCACCATTGCGGGCAACATAATGATGCGTCTTGCCACTATCGCGCAGCAGATGCAACAGGATGCGCGCGGCCTCTGCAGTCGGCATCAGCGGTGCAGCCCAGCGCCGCATGTCGCGCCGCCGTTCCTCAGCAGGCTTCTGCTGCCACAGGTGATAAGACGGCAAATCAAACTGGCAGGTACCACCGGGAATGCCTGCACGCTGCTTGATGGCCATCAGCCACTCGTTTTCACGCAGGTGCTGGCCAAACTTGCCCGTCACACCGAGCAACTGGCTGGAGGACAGCTCGATTTCGTCCAGAACTTTTTCCAGCGTTTCTTCCGCCACATTGGGATTTTCACGCAGCGCTTCCAGCACCTGTTTCTGCCGCTCGAGCTCCTGCAGCAGATCAGCCTTCAAATCGGCACGTGACGCCGTTTCCAGCAATTCGAACAACACCAGCAGGCCGGCATGATGATCCAGCGGATGATCCTTGCCAAGAAAATAAGCCAGCCGGTCATACAGCTGCTCCAGTCGAAGCAGGGTACGGGTGCGCTCGGTGACAGGAAACTCAAAACTGATCACAAGACGTTTGCCCTTCTTGGTGGCTTGGAAAATGCCTTGTCACTGGCCGTGGGCAAGGTTTGCAAGATAATACTGGTGTTTGGCCTCGACTTGAAGCTGCAATGCCGCAAGCGAGCCGTCATTATCAATGACATCGTCCGCCCGTGCCAATCTTTGCACACGCGGCATCTGCGCCGCCATGATGGCGCGTACCGCTTCGGCGGTCAAACCACTGCGGGCTTGCACCCGCGCCAACTGCACCTCTTCCGCACAATCCACCAGCAGGCTACGCCGCACCAGTGCCAGATAATCCGGATTTTCAAACAACAAGGGCACCACCAGCAAGACATAGGGCCCGCGAGCGGCATCCAACTGGCGGACAGATTCGGCGCGGATCAGCGGATGCAGGATGGACTCCAGCCGGCGGCGGCTATCCGGATCGGCAAAGGCTAAGGCCCGCATCGCCGCCCGATCAAGAGCGCCATTCTCCGCGACCACCTGGCTACCGAATTCTGCGGCGAGCAGCGGCATGGCAGCACCATCAGCCGCAGTCAGTGCATGCGCAATGACATCCGTATCCACCACCGGCACGCCCAGTTCAGCGAACTGCGCAGCGGCGGCGCTTTTACCGGAACCGATACCACCGGTCAGGCCAACAATATTAATGGGCATACATGCCTAGATACCAAGCAACAATGTCTTGACCCCATAGCAAGGCAATCCAGCCGGCAGCGGCCAGATATGGGCCAAATGGCAAGGCCTGGCCACGGCCCATGCGTGCCAGCAGGATCAGTACGATACCGACCACCGCCCCCACTAGAGAAGACAGCAGGATGATAAGCGGCAACATGCTCCAACCCAGCCAGGCACCAAAGGCTGCCAGCAATTTGAAATCACCATAACCCATGCCCTCCTTGCCGGTAGCCAGCTTGAACAGCCAGTACACCAGCCACAAGCTCAGATAGCCAGCCATCGCGCCCAGCACAGCATCGGACAGTGCAACAGTACCGGTCAGTAGATTGAACAGCAGGCCTGCCCACAACAAGGGCAGCGTCAAGCTGTCCGGCAGCAACTGGGTATCGGCATCAATGAACGCGAGTGCCACCAGCACCGCAGTCAGCGCCAGGTAAGCAGGCAACTGCACACTCCAGCCATAATGCCAGGCCAGCAGCGCAAACAGGCCTCCGGTCAGCAACTCAACAGCCGGATAACGCAGGCTGATCGCCGTACTGCAACCATGACAGCGGCCACGCAGCAAGGCATAACTCAACAAGGGAATATTCTGCCAGGGGCGGACTTCCTGCCGGCACACCGGGCAATGTGATGCGGGCACCAGCAGGTTGTACTTGGGCTGCACCGTCTGCTCCCGTCCCAGGTAAGCATCACACTCCTGCTGCCAACCCAGCTCCATCATCTTGGGCAAACGATGAATCACCACATTGAGAAAGCTGCCGACCAGCAGACCAAACAGCAATACCACCACCACCAGCAAGCCGGCATTGCCAGCGAATACACTTGCCATTTCAGTCATGCTTAACCTACCACCTGACCCATCTTGAAAATCGGCATGTACATGGCGATGACCAGACCGCCAATCAGTACACCCAGAATCACCATGATGGCCGGCTCCAGCAGACTGGACAGCGAGGCCACCGCGTTGTCGACTTCTTCTTCATAGAAATCGGCAATCTTGTCGAGCATCTGGTCAAGCGAGCCGGACTCCTCACCAATCGAAGTCATCTGCAACACCATATTGGGAAACAGCCCGGTGCGCTGCATGGAATAGCTGAGGCTGGAACCGGCACTGACATCATTCTGAATCAGCTTGGTCGCTTCGCTATACACCTGATTACCCGAGGCACCACCAACCGAATCCAGCGCTTCGACCAGCGGCACACCGGCAGCAAACAAGGTGGACAGGGTACGAGACCAGCGGGCAATGGTCGCTTTGCGGATGATGTCGCCAAGCACGGGCAGCTTCAGCAAGATGCGATCAAACTGCTCTTGCAGCTTGGGCGTGCGCTTGAAGGCATAGAAAAAAGAAAAAATGCCACCGAAAATGGAACCGAAAATCAGCCACCACCAGTGAACGAAGAAATCTGACAACCAGATTACGACTAGCGTCGGTGCCGGCAGGTCGGCGCCAAAGCTCGAGAACAAGTCTTTGAACGCCGGGATCACGTAAATCATGATCACTGCAGTAATAATGAAGGCCGTGGCAATAATCGCCGTCGGGTAGATCATGGCGGATTTGATCTTACCCTTGATCGCCATCACTTTTTCTTTGTAGGTGGCCAGCTTGTCGAGCAAGGAGTCCAGCACACCACCGGTTTCGCCAGCCGCGATCAGATTGCAGAATAATTTGTCGAAATACAGCGGCTTCTTGCGGAAGGCCTCCGCCAGTGACAGACCCGTCTCCACATCAGCACGGACCTCCAGCAGCATCTTGGTGACGGCGGGATTACTGTGCCCCTTGGCCGTGATATCAAAAGCCTGCAGCAAGGGCACGCCAGCTCGCATCATGGTGGAGAGCTGACGGGTAAACAGCGTGATGTCTTTTTCGGTGATCTTGCGACCAAAACCGCTGCGCCGGCGCTTTACCTTGAGTACATTGATCCCCTGCCGCCGCAATTGCGTCTTGGCAACAGCCTCGGTTTCCGCACGCAGCTCGCCACGGATGACCTTGCCGGACCGGTCCTTGCCTTCCCACTCCCAGATAAACCCCGGATTTGTCTTTTTCGCCACGGTCGCCATGCTTGTCTTTCTTGTATCTAGTCGTTGGTCACTGCCTCAATTTCAGCCAGCGAGGTCAGCCCTCGCTTGACCTTGAGCAGGCCTGCATGCCGCAGATCGACCATGCCCTCTTTCAAGGCCAGATCATTGATATCAATCGCCGTGCCATTTTGCATGATCAGTCGGGTCATCGCATCGGTAATCGGCATCACCTCATAAATACCGGTACGACCCTTATAGCCGGAACCGCGGCACTCATCGCAACCGACCGGGCCATAGGGTTTCCAGCTGCCATCCAATTCTTCCTGCCGGAACCCAGCCCTCAGCAAGGCCGTATCAGGTATATCCACTGGGGCCTTGCAATGGCCGCACAAACGACGCGCCAGACGCTGCGCCATGATAAGCAGTACGGAGCTGGCCACGTTAAATGGCGCCACCCCCATGTTGAGCAAACGCGTCAATGTGGCCGGAGCATTATTGGTATGCAGCGTGGAGAATACCATGTGACCAGTCTGCGCGGCCTTGATGGAAATATCCGCCGTCTCGAAGTCACGGATTTCACCCACCATGATCACATCGGGATCTTGCCGCAAAAAGGCTTTCAAGGCCGAAGAAAAAGTCAGACCTGCCTTTTCGTTGACGTTGACCTGATTGATGCCCGGCAAGTTGATTTCGACCGGGTCTTCTGCCGTGGAAATATTGATATCGGGCTTATTCAGGAGATTCAGGCAGGTGTAAAGCGACACTGTTTTACCACTACCGGTTGGCCCGGTAACCAGCACCATGCCATACGGGCGACCAATTGCCTCTAGCAGCAATTTTTTCTGTTCCGGCTCGAACCCCAGCTGCTCGATATCCAGCGATGCCGCGGAGGCATCAAGAATACGCATCACGATCTTCTCGCCATACAAGGTCGGCAAGGTACTCACGCGAAAATCAATCGAGTGGGTCTTGGAAAGAACCAGCTTCAAGCGGCCATCCTGAGGAACTCGCTTTTCTGAAATATCCAGGCGGGAAATCACCTTGATGCGAGAGGCGATTTTTTCTTTCAGCAGCAAGGGCGGCTGGGCAATTTCCTTGAGTTGGCCATCGACCCGGTAACGAATACGATAAAATTTTTCATACGGTTCAAAGTGAACGTCGGAAGCACCACCCGTAATCGCATCCAGCAACACCTTATGGATGAACTTGACCACCGGCGCATCATCGACATCTGGCTGATTGGTTTCGCTGTGTGCGGTAGGTGCATCCGGATCGACAAACTCCAGATCACCAAAATCCTCGTTTTCAAGGGCCTTGATGGCAGCAGTAGCATCCTCGGTGTACTTGCCGATCACCTTGGACAGCTTGTCATCCTCAACCACCACCACTTCAACCGTCAGGCCGGTCTTGAAGGTAATGGCATGAAAGGCCGAGGTCTGGGTAGGGTCGGAAGTGCCGATATAAAGTCTATTGCCACGCTTGAACAAGGGAACCAGACGGCGACTGCCGATCAATTCTTCATCAACCATACCCTTGGGTAACAGGGCAGGATCAATCGCGCCCATATCCAGCAAAGGGTAGCCAAACACGCCAGAGGCAAAGGTCGTCACCTCCACGGCCGACATCTTCTTGCTGGCGATCAATTGCTCGACAAAGCTGATACCGGAAGCCTGCGCCAGACGTTGAATCGCCTCTGCATCCTGCAACAGCAAGGCATTATTCTGAACAAGTGCCCGCCCCAGGCCAGATATCCCCGCAGAAGCTTCCATAAAATCCCTTTGTCTATTCTCAGCGCCCGTAGCACAGAGCATTGCACTACCCTGCAGGCATTATATGCGCAGGTGGCACAAAGTGGCAGCACCGTCAGCACCTACAAGCCAGGTGGATTCGGCATAAATCGCTACTGATCACAACGCCGACACAGACATAAAAAAAGGACTGCCGAAGCAGTCCTTTTTCTTAAGTTTAACTCTCGAAGCGAGAATTAGAACTTGTGCTGAACGCCAACAGCAACAGTGTGCTCGTTGGAGTACTTGTCGTTGGTGGAATCACGATAGGTGTTTTGAACGTAGCCGTAGGAAGCGTAAGCAGTGGTACGCTTGCTCAGAGCATAGTCAGCACCCAGTACGTACTGGTTCAGGTGACCCTTGATATCGGAACCACCTTCAACCGAAGCACCCCATACGCGACCGTAGGAGAATTTCGGGGTGATAGCGCCAATGGTGTAACCCAGGGTCAGGCCAGCTTCCTTATGGGATACGCCGGAAGTACCAACAGCAGTCGACCCTGCAAAGTTATTAGAAATAACATCAGAATCCAGCTTGGAATGACCGTAGTAAGCAGCAGCCAGGATGTTATTGGCGTTGTAACCGCCTTCAACGCGCCAGTAGTTAGCAGCCTTGTCGGTACCAATAGCGTTAGCTTTACGAACGTAGCCAAAAGTGCCGAAGTAGCCGGAGTTGGTGTAGGTAGAACCAATGCTCCATACATTCTGCTTGTTGTTAGCGTTGGTTTCATCAACGCCATACTGAATAGCACCGCTCAGGCCAGCTACAAATTCCGGAATATCGTAGCGGATGGAATTCTTGTAACGATCATCCAACTGATTGATCGAGCTATAGGTCAGGCCATTCACGCCACTACCATAGATCCAAGCGTCCGGAGCACCAGCATCGGAATTCAGGAAGGAGCTGAGATTACCCAGACGAACCTTACCAAAAGAACCTTGCAGACCAATAAAGGAGTCACGGGTAGCAAACGTGTTGCTGGCATTAGCACCGGTCGTAGGCTTGGATGTACCGTCAATGCTCAGACCTTGCTCAACCTGCCAGATAGCTTTCAGGCCATTGCCCAGATCTTCGTTACCCTTGAAACCAATCAGGGAGCCGGTGTCGTCGATACGGGTAGTAGACTTCAGCTTGCCACCGCTAGTAGCACTGTTGGAGTAAGCCTTGCTGCTTTCCATGTCGGCTTCGATGGTGCCGTAAATGGTTACATCAGCCATTGCGTGGGCTACCGGCAGAGCGGCCAGAGCCAGGGCGATCAGCTTCTTGTTCATCGCTAATTCCTTTCGAAGTCAGTTTAATGTAGTCCTGTTAGATTGCCCCTTACATCTGAGGCCCCCGGACATTTTTTCACTGCCGATTGATCGGCGAGTTGCTGGCTGAAATATAAAGCGCTCGTTGCAAAAATACAAAACATCGCAGCAGGCGATTCAGGATTACCCCCGTACCAGCGAGAAAAAAAACATCGTAAGCAATTGATTTTTATTGAAAATAACAAAGAAAAAGCAATGAAAATCATCAAACCAAAAATACAACACCCCCTCGAATGTGTTGCAAAAATGATGAAAAATTGGATGATCCACCCTTAAACATATCAACAAGGCCGCGCATACCCATGCCTCAAACACATATTTTCTGGTTTCGCCGAGACTTGCGTATTGATGACAATGCCGGCCTCTTTCATGCCCTAAAGTCTGGCGCAGCAGTGCGCTGTGTTTTTGTGTTTGATACCGACATACTTGCCACACTGCCGGCAACTGACCGGCGCATTGCCTTCATCTGGGAGTGCGTCGCAGCCCTGCAACAAAGACTTGCGGCTGCAAGCAGTGATTTGTATGTGGCACATGGCCGGGCACAGGACATCATTCCGAACCTGGCACAACAATGGGGAGCCCATAGGGTTTTCGCCAACCGGGACTACGAGCCGGCGGCGATAGTGCGCGACAAACTGGTGGCCGAGAAGCTGGCACAACAATCGGGGCAACTTGAGCTATTCAAGGATCAAGTGATTTTCGAAACAGATGAGCTGTTAACTGCGGCTGGCCGCCCTTATACCGTGTTCACACCTTATAAGAATGCTTGGCTCAAGCGGCTGGCCCCGATCACCCTGCAGTCCTACCTCAGTCAAGACCATCTGGAGCAGCTGGACCGCGACTGGCAAACTCCGCCATCACCATCACTTGAAACCCTCGGCTTCACGCACACACACACTGTTTTGCAAGGAGGCGGTGAAGCAGCAGAGCAACTGTTTGCCGACTTCATGCTTCGCATTAGTCATTACAAGAATTGGCGTGACTTTCCGGCAACAAAGGGCGTCTCTTATCTGTCCACGCATTTACGCTTTGGCACCATTTCCGTCCGGAAATTGGCGCAATTTGCCTGGCAGCAAGGTGGAGAGGGGGCGGAGTGCTGGCTGGGAGAACTGATCTGGCGCGACTTTTACCAACAGCTGCTATGGCACTTCCCGCTAGTGGTGGGCAGCAGCTTCAAGGAAGAATACCGCCAGCTTGAGTTTGAAAATTCGCAGGAATGGTTTACAGCTTGGAAGGAAGGGCAAACCGGCTATCCCATCGTCGATGCCGCCATGCGGCAATTGAAGCAGACTGGTTATATGCATAACCGTCTGCGCATGATAGCAGCCAGCTTCCTGGTCAAAGACTTGCTGATTGACTGGCGCTGGGGTGAAGCCTACTTTGCCGAGACCTTGCTAGACTTTGACCTGGCTGCCAATAACGGCGGCTGGCAGTGGGCTGCATCGACAGGTTGTGACGCCCAGCCTTACTTCCGGATTTTCAATCCGGTAACACAGTCAGAAAAATTCGATCCGGAAGCCAAGTTCATCCGTCGTTACGTGCCAGAACTGGCATCACTTAACAACAAAGACATTCATGCACCCTGGCTGGCTAAAAATCCACCACTGGGCTTCAAATTGAAACGCGACTACCCTGCCCCCATCGTGGACCACGCAATACAGCGACAACGTGCCTTGCAATTATTCGGCAAGAACAAGAGCTAGGTAAAAACAAAGCGCCCCACGGGGCGCTTTGCTGTTTGCGATCAATACTTATTTCTTTGCCGCTGGTTTGGAGGCTTCTTTCTTACCTGCTACAGCCTTGCCTGCTGGTGCAGCCGCCTTGGCTGGCGCTGCTGCCGGTACGGTGCTGCTCCCACTAACGGCAATATCCTTACGCAGCTTTTCCAGCGTCTTGTCGCCGATACCAGACACCTTCTTCAAGTCATCCACCGACTTGAAGGCACCGTTCTTGGTGCGGTAGTCGACGATCGCCTTGGCTTTGACTGGCCCGATACCATTAAGCGACTCCAGCTGTTGCTGAGTTGCCGTGTTGATATTGACTGCAGCAAAGGCAGAAGCGCAGATAAACAACAGGCCAAAAATCATGGCAAACAGTTTTTTCATGAAGCAGCTCCTCATTACTAATGAAAGTGATGACAAAAAATATAACCCGCTACAACAACTGGATCATGCACGATGCAACAACAACTCCAATACCATTTTGCTGCCGATATAAGCCAATAGCAAAGCAGCGAAGCCAGCCAATGTCCAGCGTATGGCCACCTTGCCACGCCACCCTTTGAAGTGACGCCCCAGCAGCAGTCCTGCAAACAACAGCCAGGAAATAACAGAAAAAACTGTCTTATGGCTAAGAGCCACAACCTTGCCAAACACTTCTTCCGAAAAGACCACGCCCGTCAGCAAAGATACAGTGAGCAACATGAATCCAATACCAATCACCTGAAACATCATTTTTTCCAGCGACAGCAATGGTGGCAATTGCCGCACCAGAGACAACCAGCGCTTGTCATGCAATGCTTTTTCCAGAAACAGCATCAGCACTGCCAGCAAGGCTGCGATGGCAAACAGACTGTAAGCCACTATTGAGACCAATACATGCAGGGCGAAAGCCGGGTTGCCCAGATCGTGCATGATGTGCTCACCCGGAAAAACCAGCGCAAATCCCAGTGTCGTCATGGCCAGGGGCATCATGAACAATTGCAGCCCTTCAACCCGATAAAAAAAACTGCAGGTCCAGTAGATCACCAACATCATCCACACCACCACCGACAAGGCACGCCCCACCCCCAGTGAAATCATGCTGCCTTCGGACAGCGGCGACATGACAGCATAAGCATGCAACAGCAAGATGACACCCAGCAGAGTGTGCTCGAACCGGGGGTTGCGCGGCAAACTGGCAACACCTTTCCAGTTACCGATAAAGTGCCAGGAAAGGCCGCCATAGGCGAAGATGAGCAGGATTGTCAGAACAAAAATAAAAGCAGTCATGGTGTTAGCGCCATCATTTGCGGGCGTCAACCCGGCAGCTCGTGGTAAAATCGACAGTTTGAAAGTCTACACCAACCTGTCCCTCGTTGGCAGACAGAAGGACTCAGCATGCTAGACAACCTGACCAACCGCCTGTCCGGCGTCATCAAGAATCTGCGCGGCAATGCCCGCCTGACCGAAAGCAATATCCAGGACGCCTTGCGCGAAGTTCGCATGGCCTTGCTGGAGGCCGACGTTGCACTACCTGTCGTCAAATCCTTTATCGCCCAGATCAAGGAGCGCGCCCTTGGCCAGGAGGTCATGGGTAGCCTGACACCAGGCCAGGCCCTGGTTGGTGTTGTCAACGACGAACTCGTCAAATTGATGGGGGAGAAAAACGACGCCCTCAATCTGGCCGCCGTTCCGCCCGCCATCGTACTGATGGCAGGTTTGCAGGGTGCCGGTAAAACCACCACGGTGGGCAAGCTGGCCAAATTGCTGAAAGAAACGCAGAAGAAAAAGATATTGGTGGTATCCGCCGACGTATACCGCCCCGCTGCTATTGAACAGTTGAAGCTGCTGGCCGAGCAAGTAGACGTTGAGTGGTTCCCCTCCGATAGCCAGCAGCAACCTGTCGAGATCGCCCGTGCCGCCGTAGATCATGCCAAGCGCCATTTCTTTGATGTGCTGATGGTCGATACTGCTGGTCGCCTGGCCATTGACGAAGCCATGATGGCGGAAATCAAGGCGGTACACGCAGCGATCAATCCGGTGGAAACGCTGTTTGTTGTTGATGCCATGCAGGGCCAGGATGCCGTCAATACCGCGCAGGCTTTCAATGAAGCCCTGCCGCTGACTGGCGTCATTCTGACGAAAATGGATGGTGACTCGCGTGGCGGTGCTGCGCTTTCCGTACGCCACATTACTGGCAAGCCGATCAAGTTTATCGGTGTAGGTGAAAAAGTCAGCGGACTGGAAGCCTTCCACCCTGACCGTATCGCCAGCCGCATTCTGGGCATGGGCGACGTGCTGTCGCTGATTGAAGAAGTCCAGAAGGGCATCGATCAGGACGAAGCAGCCACCATGGCCAAGAAATTGAAGTCCGGCAAGGGCTTCGATCTTGAAGATTTCAAGGCGCAAATGCAGCAGATGAAAAAAATGGGTGGCATGTCCAATCTGCTGGAAAAAATGCCCGGCCAACTAGGCCAGATGGCCAAGGGTATCCAAGGCGCAGAAGCCGAAAAATCCATGCGCCGCATCGAGGGCATCATCAACGCGATGACCATGGAAGAGCGCCGCAAACCTGAGCTACTGAAAGCCAGCCGCAAGCGCCGTATTGCCGCCGGCTCCGGCGTGACCGTGCAGGAGGTCAATCGCCTGCTCAACCAGTTTGAACAGACGCAGAAAATGATGAAGCAGTTCTCCGCCAAGGGCGGGTTGATGAAAATGATGCGAGGCATGAAGGGCATGATGCCCGGGATGTAAGCGAAACGGGTGCCTGGCACCCGTTTTTCTTGACGTGAAGGAAATGCATGCAGTTTGATGTAGTCGTACTAACCAAGCAATCCCTACTCCAGCTGAATGAGGCCGACTGGTATAGCCGTCAGGTTCATCACGAAGACGGCCTTGTCATGGCAGCCCTGTCAGCTCGAGGACTACGCGTTGCGCGCAAGGCCTGGGACGACCCGGATTTCGACTGGACGCAGACGCGCAGCATACTGTTTCGCACCACCTGGGACTATTTTGACCGCTTTGGCGAGTTTAGTCCTTGGCTCAGCCGGGTCGCCCGGCAAACCACGCTGTTCAATAGTGCCGACTTGATCAACTGGAATATCGACAAACATTATCTGGCGATACTGGCAGAAAAGGGTATCAACACGGTCAGTAGTCACTACATTGAGAAGGGTGATACCCGTACGCTGGAGCAGTGCCTGCAGGACTGCGCATGGGAGCATGCCATTCTCAAGCCGGTAGTGTCGGGCTCTGCCCGCCACACCTACCGGCTGGATGAAGGAAGCAGCACGGCGCTGGAATGTACTTTTGCCGAGCTGATCCAGCAAGAAGCCATGATGCTGCAACCATTCCAGCAGCACATACTGAGTCAGGGCGAGTTGTCACTGATGGTTATCGATGGCGCTTTCAGTCATGCCATCCGCAAGCTGCCACAAGCAGGCGACTTCCGGGTGCAGGATGACCATGGTGGCAGCGTCCATTCCCATCAAGCCACTGCTGAAGAACGCACTTTCGCCGAAGCCACCGTGGCTGCACTGCCTTTTGATGTGCTATATGCCCGTGTCGATATCATTCGCGATAACCACGGGCAGCTTGCCTTGATGGAAGTCGAGATGATCGAGCCCGAACTGTTTTTCCGCTTCAAACCGGAAGCCGCCGACAAACTGGCTGCCGGACTAGCACGCAGGCTGGCATACCAGCCTGACCCAAACGATTTGTTTTGTACTGAAACCTGCCAGCCCGACTGGCAAACCACGCTTGGAAATACCTCGTCATGAATCTGAACCCGCTGACCGCCCTGAGCCCGCTGGATGGCCGCTATGCCGCCCAGGTTGAAGGCTTGCGCAACCTGTTCTCCGAATATGGCTTGATGAAGTTTCGTATCAAGGTAGAACTGGAATGGCTGAAAATGCTGGCTGCCGAGCCAGGCATCGAGGAAGTGAAGCCCTTCTCTGAGGCAACCATCCGCGAAATCGATGATGTCATTAGCAACTTCACTGTGCAGCACGGCGAAGAAGTAAAAGCCATCGAAGCGCGCACCAACCACGACGTCAAGGCCATTGAATACTGGCTGAAAGAGCGCTTGTCGGGCAACACCGAAGTCATGGCTGCCAGCGAGTTCATCCATTTTGCCTGCACATCAGAAGACATCAATAATCTGTCGCATGCGTTGATGCTGAAAACCGCACGCAATACCGTGGTATTGCCGGCACTGGACGAAGTCATCCTCAAGCTGCAACAACTGGCACACGAACTGGCCGACCTGCCAATGATGTGCCGCACACATGGCCAGCCGGCAACGCCGTCCACCATGGGCAAGGAAATGGCCAATGCCGTATATCGCCTGAAACGCCAGCGCGAACAGCTGGTCGCCCAGGAAATCCTCGGCAAAATCAACGGTGCAGTCGGCAATTACAATGCACACCTGGTTGCCTATCCGCAGATTGACTGGGAAAGTCTGTGTGGCCGCTTCGTATCCGGCCTGGGCCTTACCTTCAATCCCTATACCATCCAGATCGAGCCGCATGACTACATGGCCGAGCTGTATCAGGTAGTGGCCCGCGTCAACACCATCCTGATCGACCTGAACCGCGACATCTGGGGCTATATCTCGCTGGGCTACTTCAAACAGAAGGTAAAGAAGGACGAAGTTGGCAGCTCGACCATGCCGCACAAGGTCAACCCGATCGACTTCGAGAACTCCGAAGGCAATCTGGGCATGGCCAATGCCATCCTGAACCATCTGGCAGAAAAGCTGCCGCTGTCACGCTGGCAGCGCGACCTGACCGACTCCACCGTACTGCGCAATATGGGTGTCGGTTTCGGCTATACCATGCTCGGCTTCAAAGCCTGCCTGAAGGGCCTGAACAAGCTGGAAATCAATCCGGCGGCCATCACTGACGAACTGGGCCGCAGCTGGGAATTGCTGGCAGAACCGATCCAGACCGTGATGCGTCGCTACGGTGTGCCCAATCCCTACGAGCAGCTGAAAGAGCTGACCCGCGGCAAGGACGGCATTACGCGCGAGACACTGTCTGCCTTCATCAAAGGGCTGGAAATTCCCGAAGCAGAAAAATCTCGCCTGCTGGAGCTGACGCCGATTGCTTATGTTGGCAAAGCTGCCGAACTGGCAAAGCGCATTTGATCAGCACTGCAATGAAAAGCCGCCCAAGGGCGGCTTTTTCTTTATCCGGCGTTTACGAAGTGCAAAAGAATGGGCCACATTCCAAAGAATGCGGCCCTAAATAGATGACTCGAGGGAATACGTTCTGAACAACAAACCGAACGTATGTACTACCGTGCACCACAGTACACACAAGAAAAGACCACTCAATTGAGTGGTCTTTTCTTGAAAAC
>NZ_QAJS01000019.1:0-54985 GCF_003852595.1 Aquitalea sp. FJL05 | reverse complement strand
GAGAAATGCATCTTATCGCACTAACCGGATGACGTCAAGCACTTGACCAAAAATAGCTGAACAAGCGCTCTGACACCACCGCAAAGTACCAAGCTTATTTGATATTGCTTTCAGCCTTGGCCTTGGCAATCACATCATTCATCACTTCGATCAAGCGTTCCGGCGTTGCAGGTGCCAATGCATATTTGCCATTCACCACAATAGTAGGCGTACCTTCGATATTGTATGCACGGGTAATCTGGCTGGCACGGGCAACCTGGCTGTTGATGCCGAAAGAATTGTAGGTCTGCATGAACTTGCTGACATTCACACCAGGCTGCTTTTTCAGCCAGTCGCTCAATATCGCAGGATCAGCCAAGTTGATTTTCTTCTGCATGACTGCATCAAACACCGGGCTGTTCAGCTTTTCCATCGAACCGGTCACATTCAGCGTGGCAAACAGTCGGGCAAATCCTTCCATCGGCTTCTGCCAGACAATTTGTTCGCGACGATAATCAACATACGATGGTTTTTTCTTTTCCCAGGCACTGATCAGCGGGTCAAGATGGAAACAATGGATGCAGGTATAGGAGAAGAATTCGATGACTTCCACTTTCTTCGGATTAGCTACCGGCTGCGGCTTGCTCATCAGCATGTAGTCCTTACCCAGCTCCGATGCGGCACTGGCAGCGCCACTCAGCAGCAGAAAGCCCATCATCAACCACTTTTTCATTTTTTATCCTTTAGACGCTATGACGTTCACTCTGCCTTGACCACGGCAGCATTGATACCATCCTGTTTCAGTTGGGAGCGAATCCGGTCCACATCCTCTTGCTTGCTAAGCGGCCCCACCCTCACCCGATGCACCATGCCCTTGTCAGCCAACGACACGGACTGGATTTTGGCTTCCACACCCAGCAAGGCCAGCTTGGCCTTAAGATTGTCAGCCTCGTTTTCGTTCTGGAAAGCGCCCAGCTGCAGGTAGACCTTTTTGGCCGGAGCAGCTGCGGAAGGTTCCCGCTCCTTGCCATTTGTCTTGCCATCAGCCGGGACGGCATCTACCTGACCCGGCAGAATTTTGTAGAAGTCAAAACGCTGCTCATCCTTGCTAGTGTTGGCAGCGGGTGCAGCCGGCTTGCTCTTGGCTGCGGGAGGCGTTGCGGCCGGAGGAGACACTTCGGCTGGCATAGGTGGGACAGGCGGAGCTTCGACTTTCGCTGGTGCCGAGGCTACGGGAGCGGCAGGCTGTACATCGGCGATCTTGGTACCGGGCTCCAGCAACTCTGTCGACGGAGCCGAAGCCTCAGATGACGAATTTTTGTGATCCAGTTTTTCCAGGTTGGAAAAGGGAGTAGCAGAACGATTCAAATACATCGCCAGCCCAACTGCAACGGCAACACCGACAATCAGGCCAATAACAATGCCTGCCACCATGCCACCACCACCGCTTTTGCCGGCAGTGCGCGCTCGCCCAGAGGACGATGAACGCGACGAATTTTTCACATCACGATTAGCCATGTACTACTACCATTTCCATGCAGTCAATCCGCTCATTATCTATTAAAACTCAGTGAAAATATATTTCACAGCATTATAAGGTCAATCCACTACGTCGCAATTGGATGGCCTGCAGCATATGCTGCCGCCCGAGCCGCACACTGCCATCCATGTCCGCCACAGTGCGCGCAATGCGCAGTATCCGATGATAGCTTCTAGCGGACAAGCCAAGGCGATCCAAGGCCTGTGCCAACAAGCCGAGGACATCGGCACTGGCATGCAGATGGCGCTCAAGCTCTGTCCCGGCCAGACGGGCATTACAGCACCCCTGTCTTTGCAGCTGACGGTCTCTTGCATGCTGTACCCGCTGGCGAATGCTGCTGCTAGCCTCGGCAGGCTGATCACTGGTCAGCTCCTGTGCGCTGAGGTTGGCCACCTGTACATGCATGTCGATGCGGTCCAACAAGGGGCCCGACAATTTACCGACATAGCGGGCAATCTGCTCCGGGGTACACTGGCAACGACCGGAAGGCTGCCCCAGATAGCCGCAAGGACAAGGATTCATGGCGGCAATCAGCTGAAAATCTGCTGGGAAGGTCGCTTGCCGTGCTGCACGGGAAATATGGATTACCTGCGACTCCAAAGGTTCACGCAACACCTCCAACACTTTGCGCTCGAACTCGGGCAACTCGTCCAGAAACAACACACCATGATGTGCCAGGCTGATTTCACCCGGACGAGGATCAGATCCACCCCCGACAAGGGCGACTGCCGAGGCGGTATGGTGCGGGGCACGATACGGTCGTTGCCGCCACTGTGCAGTATGAAAACCGTGCGAACCTAGCGACTGTATTGCGGCGGTTTCCAATGCTTGCTGGTCATCCATAGCGGGCAGAATGCCAGGCAGACGCGAGGCCAGCATGGACTTGCCCGTACCGGGAGGCCCGACCAGCAACAAGCTATGTCCGCCTGCAGCTGCGACTTCCAGTGCGTGCCGTGCGGCTAGCTGGCCCTTTACATCAGCCAGATCAGGATAAACGGGACTGATGCTGTTCTGGTTGACCAAGACGGGTTCACACAACTGCACTCCATTGAGATGGGCACAGACCTGCAACAGGCTGTCGGCTGCATAGACACTTCCCGACAACACCAGTGCAGCTTCAAGAGCACTGTTACGCGGCAAAAAAAACATTCGGCCAGCCTGGCTGGTCTGGCAGGCCATGGCCAATGCACCCCGAATGTCTCTTAACTGCCCGCTGAGTGCTAACTCTCCAGCAAACTCATAGTCAGACAGCTGTGGACACTGCAGTTGGCCAGCCGCAGCCAGAATGCCAATGGCAATCGGCAGATCAAAACGGCCGGAATCCTTGGGCAGATCTGCCGGTGCCAGATTGACAGTAATGCGGCGGGCGGGAAACTCAAAACCGGAATTGATGATGGCAGCTCGCACACGGTCACGGCTTTCCTTTACCTCGGTATCGGGCAGCCCAACGATGGTGAATTGCGGCAGTCCATTGGCCAGGTGTACTTCAACCGCAACTTCCGGAGCCTGCAGCCCCGCCAGTGCGCGGCTTGCGACAACGGCAAGCGCCATCGTCGATCAGGAGTGTCCCAGCTCGGCCTGAGCTTCAGACTTAGCTTGGGCTTCTTCTGGGAAAAGCTGGTTTTCCAGCCGGGCAAGCCGCGCTTCCAGAGCAGTCAGCTTTTCGCGGGTACGGACCAATACTTCTTGCTGGACATCAAACTCTTCCCGGGTCACCAGATCCATACGGGAAAAAGTCGATGCCATCATGGCCTTGATATTCTTTTCGATATCCTTGGCCGGACTGGCAGCGATGGTATCGCTGATCTTGGCGCTGATTTCCTCAAACAATTTCTGACTCAACATTTCAGCTCTCCTTAGGACGGTGGGTTCGATGATCTGTGTTGAGTTTAGCAAAATCCCTTCCGCACTGCAGTTTTGCCCTGGCGCACCAAAGCGGTGCAGTCTATTTATGATAAATGCTCCTCAGTGGTGCCGATGCCTAGTTTCAGCTGGCAAATGCCAGTTGTTGCAAAGAAATTTCTTAGCTAACAGTCAGATAGCAAGCTGGCACGGTTTATGCAATGACCTCCATCAGCTAGGCAAATACACATCTGGGTCCATTACAAAGGAGTGAACATGAAACTGGTCACCGCCGTGATCAAGCCGTTCAAGCTTGATGAAGTACGTGAAGCGCTATCCGCCATTGGCGTACAAGGCATTACCGTCACGGAAGTAAAAGGCTTTGGTCGTCAGAAGGGTCACACCGAGCTCTACCGCGGTGCCGAATACGTAGTGGACTTTCTGCCGAAGGTAAAACTGGAAATCGCCATCGATGACAACCTGCTCGACCAAGTGGTTGAGGCCATCGAGAAATCGGCTCGTACCGGCAAAATCGGTGATGGCAAGATTTTTGTCTTCGACCTTGAACAAATCGTGCGGATCCGGACCGGGGAAACCGGTATCGACGCGGTTTAAGCCACGCTCTACAGGGGAAATGAAATGAAGAAAAAATTTGCTGCATTGGGTACCGGCCTGCTGGCGCTGGCACTCCCGGTTCTGGCTGATGCACCGGCCGGCCCGGCCATGGCCGATTTCAAGGTCATCAATTCGGGCGATACCGCCTGGATGCTGACTTCCACCGCACTGGTGCTGTTCATGACCATTCCGGGTCTGGCACTGTTCTACGGCGGCATGGTCCGCAAGAAAAACGTGCTGGCCACGCTGATGCAGAGCTTTGCCATCACCGCACTGGTGACCGTACTGTGGGCCGTTATCGGTTACAGCCTGGCCTTTACCGTAGGCAGCCCCTACCTGGGCGACCTGAGCCGTTTCCTGCTGAGTGGCATGGATTACCTGGCGGACACCAAGAAGATTGCAGTGCACCCGTCGGCTGGAACCATCCCGGAGTCGGTGTTCATGATGTTCCAGATGACCTTCGCCATCATCACTCCGGCCCTGATCACCGGCGCCTTTGCCGAGCGGATGAAGTTTTCTGCACTACTGATCTTCACCGCGCTGTGGTCGCTGCTGGTTTACGTACCGGTTGCGCACTGGGTCTGGGCTCCGGGCGGCTGGATGGCTGACAAGGGTGTGCTGGATTTCGCTGGTGGCACCGTGGTGCATATCAATGCCGGTATCGCAGGCCTGATCTGTGCACTGGTCATGGGCAAACGTGTGGGTTTTGGCAAGGAAGCCATGCCGCCGCACAACCTGATTCTGACCCTGATTGGTGCTTCCATGCTGTGGTTTGGCTGGTTTGGCTTTAACGCCGGCTCCGCCGTTGCTGCCGATGGTCGTGCCGGCATGGCGATGATGACCACCCAAGTTGCTACTGGCACTGCGGCCCTGGCCTGGATGCTGGTTGAATGGGTGACCAAGCGTAAACCGTCGGTACTGGGTCTGGCATCTGGTGCAGTGGCTGGTCTGGTTGCCATTACCCCTGCGGCTGGCTTCGTGGATGTGAAAGGCGCGCTGGTTATCGGTGCTGCTGCCGGGGCAATCTGCTTCTGGGGTGCCACTGGCCTGAAACACATGCTGGGCTATGACGACTCGCTGGATGCCTTCGGTGTGCATGGTGTGGGCGGTATTGTGGGTGCGCTGCTGACCGGTGTATTCGCGGTTAAGAGCATTGGCGGATCGGAAGGCAGCCTGGCGACACAAGCACTGGGTGTGGGTGTGACCGTGGTGTACTGCGCCATCATCACCTTCATCCTGCTGAAATTGATTGATCTGGTCGTGGGTCTGCGTGTGGCTGAAGACGAAGAACGTGAAGGCCTGGACGTGGTTCTGCATGGCGAACGTGTGGAATAACAGCAGACCAATACCGATTTACTTGTTGTGGTAAGGGACTTAGGGGCGCTTCGGCGCCCTCTTTTTTTGCCTGCCGCAAGAGCCATGTTCGGTTTCAGTGCATAAAAAAAGCACCGGATTCACATCCGGTGCTTTTGCCTTGCTTTAAGCTTCTGCCAGCTTACAGGCCAGCGTCTGCGCGCAGGGCCTCTACCTTGTCGGTGCGTTCCCAGGTGAATTCCGGCTCTTCGCGGCCAAAGTGGCCGTAAGCGGCGGTTTTGCCGTAGATCGGACGCAGCAGGTCCAGCATCTGGATGATGCCTTTCGGACGCAGGTCGAAATGCTTCTTCACCAGCTCCACGATCTTTTCGTTCGGGATCTTGTTGGTGCCGAAGGTATCCACAGCAATCGAGGTCGGCTCAGCCACACCGATCGCGTAAGAAACCTGAATCTGGCATTGACGCGCCAGGCCGGCGGCTACGATGTTCTTGGCCACGTAACGGCCAGCATAGGCTGCCGAGCGGTCGACCTTGGACGGGTCCTTGCCGGAGAAAGCACCACCGCCGTGCGGTGCAGCACCGCCGTAGGTATCGACAATGATCTTGCGACCGGTCAGGCCGCAATCGCCCATCGGGCCGCCAATGACGAAGCGCCCGGTCGGGTTGACCAGGTATTTGGTTTCGGCAGTCAGCATTTCCGGCGGCAGCACCGGCTTGATGATGTCTTCGATCACGGCTTCGGTCAGCGTCTTGTGATCGATTTCCGGGCTGTGCTGGGTGGACAGAACCACGGTGTCAATGCGCTTGGGCAGACCGGTTTCGCCATCGTAGACGCAGGTGATCTGGCTCTTGGCATCCGGACGCAGCCACGGCAGACGGCCATCCTTGCGCAATTCGGCCTGGCGCTGTACCAGACGATGGGCGTAATAGATGGGGAAAGGCATCAGCGTCGGGGTTTCATCGCAGGCGTAGCCGAACATCAGGCCCTGGTCACCAGCACCCTGGTTCAGGTCCATGCCTTCGCCTTCGTTGACACCTTGTGCGATGTCTTGCGACTGCTTGTCGTAGCAGGCCATGACGGCGCAGCCGTGGTAGTCGAAGCCCAGTTCGGAGTTGTCGTAGCCGATGCGCTTGATGGTTTCGCGTGCGACCTTGATGTAGTCGATATTGGCCGAGGTGGTGATCTCGCCAGCCAGCACTACCAGACCGGTATTGACCAGCGTTTCGGCAGCAACGCGAGCGTATTTGTCTTCGCGCAGGATGGCATCGAGGATGGCATCAGAGATTTGGTCGGCGACTTTGTCCGGATGGCCTTCCGATACCGACTCCGACGTAAACAGATATTCGCTCATTTGTTTGTTGATTCCCGAATAAAGCAAAACAGTGTGATGATAAAATAGGCCGCTTTACGATCACCACTGACTAAACCATGTCCAAGCTGGTCCAACTCATGTTGTCCTTGCTGGCGCGTTTGCCGCTGTCGTGGCTGCAAAGTCTCGGCGCCATACTGGGGCGGCTAACTTATCTCGCCTCCCCCCGCTATGCGCAAAGGATGAGAGATAATCTGGCGTCGAGTAAAATCTGTGAAAATTATCAGGTTTTACAAGGACTAGTCAAACAATCCGCACGAGAAACCGGCAAAGGTGCATTGGAATTGTCCATTGCCTGGTGTCGAGAGCCGGAAGACATCGCGGCGCTGGTCAAGGCATGTCACGGCTGGCAGCACGTGGAAGCGGCATTGCAGGCTGGTCGCGGCATCGTGTTCGTTACCCCACACCTGGGCAGCTACGATATCGCAGGACGCTATATCAGCTCGCGCCTGCCCTTTCCGCTTACCGCCATGTATCGCCCGCCCAAGCTTGGCTGGCTGGAGCCGGTCATGCAGGCTGGCCGGGCCAGAGGCAAGGGCAAGACTGCGCCGGCCACCGGTGCCGGCGTCAGAATCCTGATGAAAGCATTGAAGTCCGGCGAGGCAACCATCATCCTGCCCGACCAGGTTCCGGGCAATGGCGAGGGTGTATGGGCGCCTTTTTTTGGCAAACCGGCCTACACCATGAGTCTGGTGCCGCGTCTGGCACAGGTGAGCGGGGTCGAGGTGTTGTTCTTCGTCGGCGAGCGCCTGCCACAGGGAGAGGGCTTTGTCGTGCATATTGAGTCCATGCCGCAGCCTTTCAGCGGTGACAAGGATGCCGACTGCGCCTTGCTCAACCACACTGTGGAAAACCTGATCCGCCGCTTCCCCAGCCAATACCTGTGGAGCTATAACCGTTACAAATGTCCGGCCGGCGTCACTCCGCCAGACCATCTGCAAGGAAACCCATGAAGATCGCTTTTGCCCTGTTGTGGCTGATTCGCCTGCTGCCCATGTGGGCCATTGGCATGCTGGCTGATGCCATTGGCCTGCTTGCCTACCACCTGGCGGCAGATCGTCGCAAGGTAGGGCTAACCAATCTGCGGCTGTGTTTCCCACAGATGACGGAAGCCGAGCGTGTCCAGCTGGTCAAGGCCAACTTCGGCTTCATGATCCGGCTGGCGCTGGAATATGGCGTGGCCTGGTGGAGCTCAGCCGAGCGTATCCGCAAGCTGGTCACCATCAAGAATCTGCATATCGTGGAAGAGCTGCGGGCCAAGGGCGAGGATGTCATCCTGTTCTATCCGCACTTTGTCGGCTTTGAAATGTGCGTGTTTGCGCTCAATCAGGTGCTGCCGCTGGTCAGTGTTTATTCGCAGCAGAAAAACGACACCCTGGACGCACAGATCTATGCGGGTCGCCAGCGCTATGACAACTGCTACATCGTGCCGCGTAATGAAGGGCTGCGCTCCATCATCAAGGCCATGCGCAAGGAGCATACGCCCTTCCTCTACCTGCCCGATCAGGATTTTGGCGCGCGTGACTCAGTCTTCGTGAAATTCTTTGAAAAAGACGCCGCGACCATTACCGGCTTGTCGCGCATCAGCAAGCTGGCCAAGGCGCGCGTTGTACCCTTGATTGCACGCCGGGTTGGGAACCGCTTTGAGCTGGAGTTCTACCCGGCCTGGGAAAACTATCCGAGTGATGACGTGGTAGCCGATACCCGCCGCATGAATGCCTTTCTGGAGGAGCGTATCCGCGAAGTACCTGCGCAGTATTTCTGGCTGCACAAGCGCTTCAAGACCCGGCCAGAGGGTGAGGAACGCATCTATTGATGCAATTTGCGTTTCAGTTCCTGCCTGATTGCTACTGTCCCGGCTACGCGCCGGGTTTTTCTTGTCTTTGCCAGCCGCCTCCTTGTTTCACCTCTACTGCACGCCACTTCAGGCGACGACATAGACTCTGCTGAAAAGCAGCCTGGGCTGACAAGCGTCTCATCCACATACAGCCAATAAAAAACCCGGCCAGAGCCGGGTTCTTCAACAACACAGTACAGCTTAACTGCTACGTTTCTTCCAAAAGGTTTGATACACAAACCCGGGGAAAGCGAACACCAAAAACAGGGCCGCCGTTGTCACGTAAAACTGCCAGTGCTGTGGCTGAACAGGCATCTGCCGCGCTTCCAGAAAGCGGGCAAACACACCGACCAGCACAAACAGCACCAGCAGCTCCAGCAAGCGCCAGCCAAAGTGCTTGTTGCCCATGCGGATCACACCGCCCAGACGCTGGGTCAGGAAGGGCAGATTGGCTGCCACAAAGGCGACAATCAACAAAGTAGCAACACTGGCTTGCATGCTGGCAGCTTTCCTATCAGATAACGGTGAGCGATTGCTTCATCGCCTGAATGCACAACTCGATCACACGCTCCGGCAGCATGCCCAGCACCAGCAAGGCCAGTGCATTGATGGACAGCACCAGCTTCATGTCAGCACGCATCACGATGGCCGACGTATCCTGGGCTTCATCAAAGTAGATGTTCTTCACTACGCGCAGGTAGTAGAAGGCACCGATCAGCGACATCATCACGGCAATGATGGCCAGCCAGTACAGGTGAATGTCCACGATAGCCTTGATCACGGCAAACTTGGCATAGAAACCTGCCAGCGGCGGCACACCGGCCATGGAGAACATGGTCAGCAGCATCAGCAGGGCATACCAGCTGTTGCGGCTGTTCAGGCCCTTCAGGTCATCCAGGGTTTCGCATTCGAAACCGGCACGGGACAGACCCAGCAGGATGCCGAAGCTCACCATGGACATCAGCACATAGATCAGCGAGTAGAACAGTGCAGCGGCATAGCCTTCCGGCGTACCGGCCAGCAGGCCAAGCAGCAGGAAGCCCATGTGCGAGATGGTGGAGTACGCCAGCATGCGCTTGATATTGGTCTGAGCAATGGCGGTGATGTTACCGATGGCCATCGACAGCACGGCAACCAGTGCCAGCATCGCTTGCCAGTCAGCCACCATGGCCTCCATGCCTTGCACCAGGATGCGCAGCACGAATACAAAGGCAGCCAGCTTGGGTGCAGCACCAATCATCAGCGTCACGGCAGTGGCCGAACCCTGATACACGTCCGGTACCCACATATGGAAGGGAACCGTACCCAGCTTGAAGCACAAGCCAGCCACGATGAACACCAGGCCAAACACCAGCAACATATCGTTGGCAGTGTGCATCTTGATGGCCTTGGCTACCAAGGCCAGGTCCAGCGTGCCGGTGGCACCGTAAACCATGGAAATACCGTAGAGCAGCAGGCCGGAAGCCAGCGCACCCAGTACGAAGTATTTCATGGCAGCTTCGGTTGCCTTCACTTCATCACGTTGCAAGGCGATCAGCGAGTACAGCGACAGCGACAGCAGTTCCAAGCCCATGTACAGCGACAGGAAGTGCGACGCCGACACCATGATGTTCATGCCCAGCAGGGCGAACACGGCCAGGGTGAAGAACTCGCCACGGAACAGACCCCGATCAGCAATGTACTGACGGCTGTATACCAGCACCATGGCGGTGCTGCCGTACATGGCCAGCTTCACCAGACTGGACAGCGCATCGCTAACAAACATGCCGGAGAAACTATGCACCGGCACGGCGGAGTAGGTATACACCTGCAGCGCCGCACAGCCTGCCAGAGTCAGCAGGGTGAGGCCGTAGGTGATGCCGCGCTTCGCATCCGAAATGAAAGCATCGAGCATGAGGATGACCAGCATCGCCAGGAACATGAACAGTTCGGGCAAGGCAGGCATCAGGTTCAGATCAGCCCAATTCATTATGTTTTCCTTATGGCCTTAGAGCTTGGTCTGCGCAACATGCGCAATCAGGTCATTCACCGACAGGTGCATCTTTTCGACGAAGCCTTGCGGGTACAGACCCATGCCCAGCACTGCAATGGCCAGCACGGCCAGCACCAGGAATTCGCGTTTGTTCACATCAGCCATTTCTTCCACATGGTGATTGCTCACCTCGCCGAAGATCACCCGCTTGTACATCCACAGGGTGTAGGCAGCGCCAAAGATCAGCGTAGTGGCAGCCAGAGCCGCATACCAGAAATTCACCTGAACTGCGCCCATGATCACCATGAACTCACCGGCAAAACCGGAAGTAGCCGGCAGGCCGGAGTTGGCCATGGCAAACAGCATCATGAAAGCGGCAAAGATAGGCATCTTGTTCGCCACACCACCGTAGTCGGCAATGTTGCGGCTGTGTACGCGGTCATACATCACACCGATACAGAAGAACATGCCGGCGGAAACAAAGCCGTGCGACACCATCTGAACCAGCGCACCTTCCACAGCCCACTGGTTCAGGTGCGAACCGCTGAACATGAACAGACCCAGGGTAACGAAGCCCATGTGAGAAATGGAGGAGTAAGCCACCAGTTTCTTCATATCGCTCTGTACCAGCGCCACCAGGCCGATATACACCACGGCTACCAGCGACAGCGCCACCATGATCCACGACAGTTCACGTGCCGCATCCGGCAGGATGGGCAGGGCAAACCGCAAGAAACCATAAGCACCGATCTTCAGGGTAATCGCTGCCAGCACCATGGAGCCGCCAGTCGGGGCTTCAACGTGGGCATCCGGCAACCAGGTATGAACCGGCCACATCGGTACCTTGACTGCAAACGACAGGAAGAAGGCGATGAACAGCAGGATCTGCACGTTCAGCGGAATCTTGGCAATCGCCTGGAAAGCCTGGATGTCGAAGGTCTTGCCAGCCTGGAAGTACAGGTAGATCAAGGCCACCAGCATCAGCAGCGAGCCGAGCAGGGTGTACAGGAAAAACTTGAAAGACGCATACACACGACGCGGACCACCCCAGACACCGATGATGAGATACATCGGAATCAGCATGCCTTCAAAGAAGACATAGAACAGGATGGCATCCAGTGCGGCGAACGCACCGTTGATCAGACCAGACATGATCAGGAAGGCGGCCATGTACTGCGCCGGACGCTTCTGGATGACCTGCCAGCCAGCCAGCACCACCATCAGAGTGGTGAAGCTGTTGAGGATGACGAACAGCATGGAAATGCCGTCCACGCCCAGGTGGTACTGGATGCCGAACGAGGCAATCCACGGCTTCACTTCCTCAAACTGCATGCCACCGTTGAGGTTGTCGAAGCCGGTAAACAGCGGCAGAGACAGCAGGAAACCGATCAAGGCACCGGCTACTGCCAGCCAGCGGGCCAGATTGGCCCGTTGGTCTCCTCCCGTAGCCAGCACCAGCAACCCGGCCACGATAGGGGCCCAGATCACCAGACTTAACTGATTTGTGAACATAGTCAAAACCTAAGTAGTTATTCCAATTCCAGAGGTCTGGGCCTTAGCGCAGGATGATCTGCGAGAACCACAGCGTCATCAATGCCAGCACGCCGATAATCATGGTCATGGCGTAGCTGTAGATGAAACCGGTCTGCAGCTTGCGTACCAGCTTGGAGAAGGTTCCCACCAGCTTGGCTGCACCATTCACCACCAGGCCATCGATCAGCAGCATGTCACCCACCTTCCAGAAGAAGGTACCCAGGGCGCGCGAGCCCTTGGCGAACACGGCGTAGTACAGCTCGTCCAGGTAGTACTTGTTTTCCAGTACCTGATTGATGAAGCTGAACTTCTGCTTGATGGCGGCCGGAATCTGCGGAGCCTTCATGTAGAAGAACCAGGCTGTCACCACACCGGCCAGGGCCAGCAGGAAAGGCAGCGAGGTAAAGGCGTGCATGCCCATGGCGCTGGCACCGTGGAATTCATGCGCCAGTTCTTCCAGTGCCGGGTGTGCCTCGCTGTGAATGGCGATGACACCCTTGAAGAAGGAACCGTAAACCAGCGGTTCGATGGCGAAGAAACCAACCAGTACCGACGGAATGGCCAACAGCACCAGCGGCAGGGTCACCACCCACGGCGATTCATGCGGCTTGTCATTCGGACCCAGACCATGGTGATGGTCATGGTCGTCGTGACCGTGATGGTGATCATCCTTTTTCTCCATCCAGCGTTCCTTGCCATGGAAGACCAGGAAGTACATGCGGAAGGAGTAGAAGGCCGTCACGAACACACCGGCAATCACCGCGAAGTAGGCAAAACTGGCTGCCGGCAGGTGCGACAGCTGTACCGCTTCAATGATGGAGTCTTTGGAATAGAAACCGGAGAAGAACGGGGTACCGATCAGCGCCAGCGAACCCAGCAGCGAAGTCAGCCAGGTAATCGGCATGTACTTGCGCAGGCCGCCCATATTGCGCATGTCCTGATCATGGTGCATGCCCATGATGACCGAACCGGCGCCAAGGAACAGCAGTGCCTTGAAGAAGGCGTGGGTCATCACATGGAACATGGCGACCGGGTAGGCCGAAGCGCCCAGGGCAACCGTCATGTAACCGAGCTGCGACAGGGTGGAATAAGCCACCACGCGCTTGATGTCATTCTGCACGATGCCAAGGAAGCCCATGAACAGCGCGGTGATCGAACCAGCCACCAGGATCACGTTCAGCGCAGTATCGGACAGTTCGAACAGCGGGCTCATGCGCGACACCATGAAGATACCGGCCGTCACCATGGTGGCGGCGTGGATCAGCGCGGAGATCGGAGTCGGACCTTCCATCGAGTCCGGCAGCCACACGTGCAGCGGGAACTGTGCCGACTTACCCATGGCACCGATGAACAGCAGGATGCAGGTAACGCTCAGCAGCGACCAGTCGTGGCCCGGGATGATCTGGATGGTTTTGCTGGCCAGCGCCGGTGCTGCAGCGAATACATCGCTGTAATTCAGCGAACCGCCGAAGTAAGCCAGTACCAAGCCGATGCCCAGCAGGAAACCGAAGTCACCCACACGGTTGACCAGGAAGGCTTTCAGGTTGGCGTAGATCGCGGTCGGACGCTTGAACCAGAAGCCGATCAGCAGGTAGGACACCAGGCCCACCGCTTCCCAACCGAAGAACAGCTGGATGAAGTTGTTGCTCATCACCAGCATCAGCATCGAGAAGGTAAACAGCGAGATATAGCTGAAGAAGCGCTGATAGCCGGGATCTTCCTGCATATAGCCGATGGTGTAGATATGCACCATCAGCGACACGAAGGTCACGACCACCAGCATCATTGCCGTCAGCGAATCCACCAGGAAGCCGACGGAGAACTCATAGCCACCGACGGTCAGCCAGGTATAGACCGGCGCGTTGAAGACTTCTGCCTGCCCGCTAAGGAAGGCATAAAGTACCTTGAAGGACAGGGCTGCCGAGACTGCCACGCCGAGAATCGTCACGACGTGGGAAGCGCGGCGGCCGATTGCCCATCCAAACAAGCCTGCGATGATGGATCCCACCAGTGGTGAGAGCGCAATCAGCAGGTATAAGCTTTTCATATCCATGCTTGTGTGCTTTGTAGTTTGGTAACCGGTTTGCCTTAGCCCTTGAGGCTGCCCAGGTCTTCAACGTTGATGGTCCGCATATTGCGGAACAGCACCACCAGAATGGCCAGACCAATGGCCGACTCTGCCGCTGCTACCGTCAGGATGAAGAATACGAAAATCTGGCCTGCTGTATCGGACAGGTAATGCGAGAAGGCAATGAAATTGAAATTCACTGCCAGCAGCATCAGTTCGATGGCCATCAACAGCACGATCAGGTTCTTCCGGTTCAGGAAAATCCCCAGCACGCTGATGGCAAACAGGATTGCGGCCAGCACCAGGAAGTGAGTTAGTGTCAGCACATTTCCTCCCTTATGTTGTTCGGCCGTCAGGCCTGTTGCTCACCGGACTCGGCAGTATCGGCCGCTTCCACATTTTTTTCGGCTTGCATCTTCACGATGCGCACACGGTCCTGACTGCGAACCTTGACCTGATCTGCAGCATCCACCACCTTGGTGTCCTTGCGGCTACGCTGGGTCAGACCGATGGCAGCCACCATGGCCACCAACAGCACCACAGCAGCCAGTTCGAACGGCAGCAGGTAGGTGGTGTACAGCTGGCGACCCAGTACCTTCACATTGCTGGCATCAGCCGCCAGCGCCGCACCGGCTTTGTAGTCAGCCAGACCGGTATGCGGATTGGTCAGGATCAGCACCATTTCGAAAGCCATGATCAGGCCAACGGTGGCAGCCACCGGGAAATTGCGCCAGAAACCCTCGCGCAGTTTTTCCACGTTGATGTCCAGCATCATCACCACAAACAGGAACAGCACCATCACCGCGCCCACATAAACCAGTACCAGGGTAATGGCCAGGAACTCGGACTGCAGCAGTAGCCAATGACCAGAGCTGGTGAAGAAAGCCAGCACCAAGTACAACACGGCGTGAACCGGGTTCTTGGCAGTGACCACCCGTATCGCCGCAAACAGCAAAATGGCGGACAGGATGTAGAAAATAACCGTAGTCATGCTCATGAGGCCCCCTTAGCGGTACTTGGCATCCGCCGCCTTGTTGGCAGCGATTTCGGCCTCGTACTTGTCGCCAACCGCCAACAGCATCGGCTTGGTGTAGTACAGGTCGCCACGTTTTTCACCGTGGTATTCGAAGATGTGCGTTTCCACGATTGCGTCGACGGGGCAGGCCTCTTCGCAGAAACCGCAGAAAATGCACTTGGTCAGATCGATGTCGTAGCGGGAAGTACGGCGCGTGCCATCTTCACGTTGCTCAGACTCGATCGAGATGGCCATTGCCGGGCACACTGCCTCGCACAACTTACAGGCAATGCAACGCTCTTCACCGTTGGCATAGCGGCGCTGCGCATGCAGGCCACGGAAGCGTGGGGAAATCGGCGTCTTCTCTTCCGGGAACTGGACGGTGATCTTGCGGGCAAAGAAATAGCGCCCGGTCAGCATCAGGCCCTTGACCAGCTCCACCAGCAGGAAGGTTTTGAAAAAGTTGCGAATCGTATCCATGTTCTTTACCTATCCCCTCAGTTCCACAGCGACAGCGGGGTCATCATCCAGATACCCAGGACCAGGATCCACACCAGGGTGACCGGAATGAACACCTTCCAGCCCAAACGCATGATCTGGTCATAGCGATAGCGCGGGAACGTGGCACGGAACCACAGGAAGCAGAACAGTACAAACGCCATCTTCATGGCCAGCCAGAAGAAACCGCCGGCACCCAGCAGGCCCCAGCTTGCCGGGAAGGGTGACAGCCAGCCGCCCAAGAACAGGATGGAAGTCAGTGCCGATACCAGAATCATGTTGGCGTATTCAGCCAGGAAGAACACCGCAAACGCCATGCCGGAGTATTCCACGTGGAAACCGGCCACGATTTCGGATTCACCTTCAGCCACGTCAAACGGTGCGCGGTTGGTTTCAGCCACGCCAGAGATCAGGTAGACGATGAACAGCGGGAACAACGGCAGCCAGTTCCAGGAGAACAGCGAACCACCAGCCATGCCATGCCCCTGCTGCTTGACGATGTCAACCAGATTGAGGCTGCTGGATACCATCAGTACACCGACCAGCGCAAAGCCCATGGCCAGTTCGTAAGAAACGATCTGGGCCGCGGAACGCATCGCACCAAGGAAGGAGTACTTGGAGTTACCCGCCCAGCCAGCGACGATGATGCCGTATACACCGATGGACGACAGCGCCAGGATGTACAGCAACGAGGCGTTGACATTAGCCAGCACCAGCGTGTCACTGAAGGGAACCACCGCCCAGGCAGCCAGTGCCGGGCCAATGGCCAGCACCGGAGCCAGCAGGAACAAGCCCTTGCTGGACTGCGCCGGCAGAATGATTTCCTTCATCAACAGCTTGAGGCCGTCAGCCAGAGGCTGCAGCAGACCCAGCGGACCAACCCGGTTGGGGCCGATACGGATCTGCATGTAGCCGATTACCTTGCGTTCAAAGTAGGTCAGATACGCGACGGCAATCATCATCGGAGCCACGATGGCGATGATCTTGAGCAGGGTCCACACCGTGAGCCCCGCTTCATTACCGAGAATGCCTTGCAAGAACTCCATGTTTTACCCCTGTGTAAGCTCGATGGAATCGAACATGCCACCCAGACCAACAGTCAGCGGATGTGCCGTTGCCAGACGTACCGTGTCAGCCGGCAGGCTGTCATCAGCCTCGACCAGCACCTTGAGCTCGCCAGAACCCTGACGCAGCAAGCCTTCCTTGCCGGCGGCCATATTCAGGCGGGCCAACAGGCTGGAATGGGCAGTTGCCAGCGGTGCAGCAGCATCAGCAGTCTGCTGCAGCGACTGGGCGCGGCGGCAGATGGCATCAGCCTGGTACAGCGGGACTTCACCGATACGCACCAGACCAGTTGCCGCAGCGGTATTCACCGCCACATCACCCAGTGCATTATTGAAGGCCGACTCCAGCGCGCCCTTGGCCAGCAGTTCGGCACGGACTTCTTCCGCACTGTTCTGCTCGAAACCGGTCAGACCCAGCATATTGCCCAGCACGCGCATGACCTTCCAGGCCGGACGGGTTTCGCCCAGCGGGCGGACCACGCCGTTGAAGGACTGCAGCTTGCCTTCCATATTGACGAAGGAACCCGCAGTTTCCGAGAACGGGGCAATCGGCAGCAGCACATCGGCGTAATCCAGCAGCCCTGCGCCCTTGTAGGCAGTCAGTGCGATCACGGTGGCAGCCTGCTTCATAGCGGCCACGGCAGCTTGCGGATTGTAGCTGTCGAATTCCACTTCGGTATTCAGCAGGAAGTAAGCCTTGCGCGGCGCGGCGATCATCGCGGCGGCGTTCAGGCCAGCCGTGGTGGTGGCACCAAAAGCGGCACGGTGCGGCAAGACACCCACCAGCTCGGCACCGGTGCTATTGGCAGCTTCAGCCAACAGGCCAAAACGTGCGCCGGTCAGCGCGGCGATTTCCTGCGCCAGCTTCAGCAGCTGGGCAAAGGCCGGATGGTGTTGTGCCACATTGCCCAGCACGATGGCGGCGCTTTCGCTACCTGCCAAGCTGGCGGCAATCGCTTGCGCCTCGGCACCCACGGTTACGGCAGCCAGATCGACGGCGGTTTGGGCAGACTTGATCTCAACCACAGCCTTCAGCACCTGGGCCAGTGCATTGACCAGCGCCAGCGGCGATACGATCAGCTTGGCATTGAGTGCAGTCAGCAGGGCATCGTCGGCAACGTGGATCACGTTGAGCGCACTACCCTTCTTCACTGCCTGACGCAGATGAGAAGCCAGCAGCGGCTGTTCCTTGCGCTGGGTGCTACCCACCACCAGGATGGACTTGGCAGCAGTCAGCTCGGCAATGCTGGAACCCAGCCACTGCGCACCCTGCTGGGCGGCATCGGCGGAGAAGTCACTGCGACGCAGACGGTAGTCGATATTGTTGACACCGAAGGCACGGGCCAGTTTTTGCGCCAGATACAGCTCTTCGGTGGTGGAGTGCGGACTGGTGAGGAAACCGATGGCATCCTTGCCATGATCGGCCGATACGCCGTTCAGGCCCTTGACCACATACGCCAGCGCGGTTTCCCAGTCGGTTTCGTGCCACTTGCCGTCGAACTTGATCATCGGCTTTTGCAGACGTTCGGCGGAGTTCAGGCCTTCGTAGGAGAAACGGTCGCGGTCGGCGATCCAGCACTCGTTGATGGCTTCGTTTTCCAGCGGCAGAACACGCATCACTTCGTTGCTCTTGACCTGCACCACCAGATTGGAACCCAGACCATCGTGCGGGCTGACCGATTTGCGGCGCGACAGCTCCCAAGCACGGGTGCTGTAGCGGAAAGGCTTGGAAGTCAGCGCACCCACCGGGCAGAGGTCGATGACGTTGCCGGAGATTTCCGAATTCACGGTCTTGCCCAGGTAAGGCATGATTTCCGAGAATTCGCTACGGTTGGCCATGCCGATTTCCTGGAAGCCGCCGATTTCTTCGGTGAAGCGTACGCAGCGGGTGCAATGAATGCAGCGCGACATTTCTTCTGCGGAAACCAGCGGGCCCATATCCTTGCCAACTACGCTGCGCTTTTCTTCCTGATAACGGGAAGAAGAGTTGCCATAGCCTACGGCGAGATCCTGCAACTGACACTCACCGCCCTGATCGCAAATCGGGCAATCCAGCGGGTGGTTGATCAGCAGGAATTCCATCACGCCGGCTTGCGCCTTCTTGGCCATGTCGGAATGGGTATGCACCTTCATGCCGTCGGTCACCGGCGTAGCGCAGGCGGGTAGCGGCTTGGGTGCTTTTTCCACTTCCACCAGACACATGCGGCAGTTGGCGGCGATGGATAGTTTCTTGTGATAGCAGAAGTGAGGGATGTAGGTACCCACGGAATGGGCGGCATCCATCACGGTACTGCCTTGCGGGACAGTCAGTTTTTTACCGTCGATTTCGATTTCAAGCATCGCTCAACACCATTTGTGGTCCACCAAGGGCTTCTTGTGCTCGATCAGGTACTCGAACTCATTGCGGAAGTGCTTGGTGAAACTGCGAACCGGGAACACGGCAGCATCTGCCAGTGCACAGATGGTACGGCCGGCCATGTTATTGCCTACCGAATCCAGGAGCTCCAGATCACCCGGGCGACCTTCACCCTGGGCAATGCGATGGATCACCTTGTACAGCCAGCCGGTGCCTTCGCGGCACGGCGTGCACTGGCCGCAGGATTCTTCGTGATAGAAGTAGGCCAGACGCTCCAGCGCCTTCACCATACACACATCTTCATTCATCACGATGACAGCGCCCGAACCGAGCATGGAGCCGGCCTTGGCAATGCTGTCGTAGTCCATGGTGCATTGCATCATGACGTCGCCAGGCAGGATGGGGGCGGAAGAACCACCCGGAATCACTGCCTTCAGCTTTTTGCCATCACGCATGCCGCCGGCCATTTCCAGCAGTACCGAGAACGGGGTACCCAGCGGAATCTCGTAGTTACCCGGACGATTCACATGGCCCGACACGGAGAACAGCTTGGTGCCGCCATTATTCGGTTTGCCCGCTTCCAGGAACTTCTGTGCACCATCACGGATGATGAAAGGCACGGAGGCGAAGGATTCGGTGTTGTTGATGGTGGTGGGCTTGCCGTACAGACCGAAGCTGGCCGGGAACGGCGGCTTGAAGCGCGGCTGGCCTTTTTTGCCTTCCAGCGATTCCAGCAGCGCAGTTTCCTCACCGCAGATGTAGGCACCATAACCATGGTGGGCGAACAGATCGAAGCTGAAATCGCTGCCCAGGATGTTGTTGCCAAGGAAACCAGCCTGACGGGCTTCATCCAGTGCGGCTTCGAATAGTTCGTACTCTTCGAAGATTTCACCGTGGATGTAGTTGTAACCAGCCTTGGTACCCATGGCATAACCGGCGATGATCATGCCTTCGATCAGGGCGTGCGGATTGAAACGCAGAATGTCGCGGTCCTTGAAAGTACCCGGCTCACCCTCGTCGGTATTGCACACCACGTATTTGTCGCCCGGAAAGGAGCGCGGCATGAAGCTCCACTTCAGGCCGGTGGGGAAGCCCGCACCGCCACGACCGCGCAGGCCGGAATTTTTCACTTCGGCAATCACGTCCTCTTGCGCCATCTTGGATTCGATGATGCGACGCAGAGCCTGGTAGCCGCCACGGGCCACATAGGCCTCCAGCTTCCAGCAATCCTGTGCAGAGGTATCGATGCCGTCGAAAATCACACCATTGACGAAGACTGCCATTAGTTCAACTCCGCCAGTTTCTTGTCGATTGCTTCGGGCGTCATGAAGCTGCACATCTTGTGGTTGTTCACCAGCAAGACCGGCGCATCGCCGCAGGCTCCCATGCACTCCCCTTCCAGCAAGGTGTACTTGCCGTCAGCACTGGTTTCGCCAATGGCGATGCCCAGTTTCTTGGAGATGTACTCGGCAGCGTTGACGCCACCGGACAGGGCACAGGGCAGATTGGTGCAGACCGTGATCTTGTACTGCCCAACCGGCTTCATGTCGTACATGTTGTAGAAGGTGGCGACTTCGTAAGCAGCTACCGGCGCAATCTGCAGGTAGTTGGCAACGAATTCGATCACCTCGGTATTCAGACAGCGCTCTTCCGGTGTCTTGCCGGTTTCACGGCGCTCCACCAGGGCAATGCGCAGCGCGCCCATGACCGCCGAGCGTTTCTGGTCGGCCGGATACTTGGCGACTTCGCGGTCAATGGCGGCGAGTGATTGTGCGGATAGCATTAGCGGTCGATCTCCCCAAACACGATATCCTGGGTACCGATGATGGCCACCACGTCGGCAATCATGTGGCCCGTAGCCATTTCATTGAGGGCTGCCAGATGTGGAAAGCCCGGGGCACGGATTTTCAGTCGGTACGGCTTGTTGGCGCCGTCGGATACCAGATAGATACCGAACTCACCCTTCGGATGCTCTACCGCGGCGTAGGCTTCGCCTTCCGGCACATGCATGCCTTCGGTAAACAGCTTGAAGTGGTGAATCAGGTCTTCCATATTCGACTTCATGCCCTCGCGGGACGGTGGAGCCACTTTATGGTTGTCGGTGATGACCGGACCCGGATTGTCACGCAGCCAAGCCACGCATTGCTGGATGATGCGGTTGGACTGGCGCATTTCTTCCACGCGCACCAGATAGCGATCATAGCTGTCGCCGCCCTTGCCCACCGGAATATCAAAATCCATGCGATCGTAAACATCGTAGGGCTGCTTTTTACGCAGATCCCACTCGATGCCGGAACCACGCAGCATCGGGCCGGAAAAGCCCAGATTCTTGGCACGTTCCGGGCTGACTACGCCAATGCCAACGGTACGCTGCTTCCAGATACGGTTATCGGTCAGCAGGGTTTCATATTCGTCAACATAGCCAGGGAAGCGCTTGGTGAAGTCGTCAATGAAGTCCAGCATCGAACCCTTGCGGCCTTCGTTCAGGCGCGCGAGTTCCTTGGCATTCTTGATCTTGGAGATGGTGTACTGCGGCATGGAGTCCGGCAGATCACGGTAAACGCCACCCGGACGGAAATAGGCGGCATGCATACGGGCACCGGACACGGCTTCGTAGCAGTCCATCAGATCCTCGCGCTCACGGAAAGCGTACAGGAACATGGTCATGGCGCCGATGTCGATGGCGTGTGCGCCAATCCACAGCAGGTGGTTCAGGATACGGGTGATTTCGGCAAACATCACGCGGATGTATTGCGCGCGCAGCGGCACTTCGATCTGTAGCAGCTTTTCGATGGCCAGGCAGTAGGCGTGCTCGTTGCACATCATGGATACGTAGTCGAGACGATCCATATACGGCAAAGACTGGATGAAAGTCTTGCTTTCAGCCAGCTTCTCGGTACCGCGATGCAAGAGGCCGATATGCGGGTCGGCACGCTGGATGACTTCGCCGTCCAGTTCCAGCACCAGACGCAATACGCCGTGGGCTGCCGGGTGCTGGGGACCGAAGTTGAGCGTGTAGTTACGGATCTCAGCCACCGTAGTTCTCCTCACGAATGATGCGCGGGGTAATTTCGCGCGGCTCAATGGTGACCGGCTGGTAGATCACGCGCTGCTGGGTCGGGTCGTAACGCATTTCAACATGACCGGACAGCGGGAAATCCTTGCGGAAAGGATGGCCGACAAAGCCATAGTCGGTCAGGATGCGACGCAGGTCGGGGTGACCTTCGAAGACGATGCCGTACAGGTCGAAGGCTTCGCGCTCGAACCAGTTGGCAGCATTCCATACCGGATTGACCGATGCGAGCAGCGGGAAGCTGTCATCCTCGGCAAATACGCGCAAACGGATACGAACATTGTGCTTGAGCGACAGCAGGTGGTAGACCACGGCAAAGCGCGGGCCATCCCATACTTCGTCGCGATAGGCACTGTAGTCCATACCGCACAGGTCAATCAGTTGTTCGAAAGAAAGTTCAGCATGATCACGCAGCGTGGTGGCCACGGCGATCAGATCTGCCGCCTTGCAGACGATGGTCAGTTCATCGAGGGCCAGCGTGCTTGAAACAAGCTTGTCGCCCAGCACCCGCTCGACGACCGATCCCAATGCTTCCATTTTCTTGGAGGCCATAAGTGCTTACCTTATCGGGCGATGGTGGAGGTGCGTTTGATCTTGTTCTGCAACTGGATGATGCCATAGAGCAGTGCTTCGGCAGTCGGCGGACAGCCTGGCACGTAGACATCGACCGGCACGATGCGGTCACAGCCACGGACGACAGAATAGGAGTAGTGGTAATAGCCACCACCGTTGGCACAGGAGCCCATGGAGATGACCCAGCGCGGTTCCGCCATCTGGTCATACACCTTGCGCAGTGCCGGCGCCATCTTGTTGCACAACGTACCGGCCACGATCATCAGATCAGACTGACGGGGACTGGGGCGAAAAACGATGCCGAAACGGTCCAGGTCGTAACGCGCGGCACCAGCATGCATCATTTCCACGGCACAACAGGCCAGACCAAAGGTCATCGGCCACAGCGAACCGGTACGGGTGTAGTTGATGAGCTTGTCGGCCGTCGTGGTCACGAAGCCTTTTTCCAGAATACCTTCTACTCCCATTCCAGCGCTCCCTTTTTCCACATGTAGACGAAGCCCAGCGTCAATACCGCCAGGAACTCCACCATTACACCAAAGCCATATGCACCCAGCTCTTTCAGGACCACAGCCCAGGGAAACAGAAACGCAATTTCCAGATCGAACAGAATGAAAAGAATGGCAATGAGGTAGTAGCGAACGTCAAATTTCATGCGTGCATCTTCGAAGGCCTCGAATCCGCACTCATAAGGAGAGAGTTTCTCAGGGTCAGGACGATTGGGGGCGAGGACCTTGCCAAGAACAATAGGACCCACGCCAACCAGCAACCCGACGATGACAAACAACAGAATGGGAAAATAATTTTGCAGCATTTCCCGTACACCCCCAAAAAAAGGAGGAATTACCCCCCTTGGCTCCAAATAAAATAGGCCACCGGAATCCCGGTGGCCTATTTTTGAATGGTGGTGCCGACAGTGAGACTCGAACTCACACAGCCTACGGCCACTACCCCCTCAAGATAGCGTGTCTACCAATTTCACCATGTCGGCACAATATAACTTTACTGTCACTCCGGAATTTTTGACGTCGTGCCCGAAGCTTTGCCAGTGGTTGCCCCGACCGGGATTTGCGGCGCAACTTGTTCAACCTTGCCACCCATCACACCCAGATCTGTTTTTCCGCCCCCCGACAGATAAACAAGAGTGAGACTCGTGGAGAAGAATACAACCGCTGCAACCGCAGTGGTTCTACTCAAAAAATTCGCAGAGCCAGACGCACCAAACAGACTTCCGGAAGCGCCGCTGCCGAAAGCTGCACCCATATCCGCACCCTTGCCATGCTGCATGAGGACAAGGACAATAATCGTCACTGCGGAGAGCAGGTTAACAACCCAAATAAGCGTCTTAATAAGTTCCATACTATATCAATTTTCCTGCGGCCTGGCAAATCATCCTGAATGATCCGGCGTCCAGAGATGCCCCACCAACAAGGGCTCCATCGACATTGTCTGTCATCAGGATTGACTCGGCATTCTCTGCCTTTACACTGCCGCCGTAGAGGACGCGAATATTAGCGGAGGGCTTGGCATTTTGCAAGCACCACGTTTTGATGGCGCTGTGAATCTCGGCAATTTGCTCCAGCGTTGCGACCTTACCGGTGCCAATAGCCCACACCGGTTCATAGGCGACCAGGTACTCGCCGGCATCGATATCAGCAAGAATGGACAATTGCTGATAAATGACCTGCAGGTAGTCCCCTTGCTCGCGCTGCTCCAGCGTTTCGCCCACGCACAGCACTGGCACCACGCCCGCGGCAAGGGCATTGTTCATCTTGGCCAGCAGTAGCGGGTTGCTCTCGGCAAAATACTGCCGGCGCTCGGAATGGCCGACCAGAACATAAGCACAACCGACATCCCGCAGCATGGCCGCCGAGACCTCCCCGGTATACGCACCGTCATTAGCAAAGGCACTCACATCCTGCGCAGCCAGTTGAAGAGATGCACCCTGCAGCCGATGCGCAAGCATAGCCAGGTACACGGCAGGGGCGGCCACCCCGACCCACGACTGATTACATGCCGGCTCAGCAAGCAGTGCATCCAGCAGGGTTTGCGCGCCTTGCGCGCGGGTGTTCATCTTCCAGTTTCCGATAATCAGCTTGCCTGCCATGTCCGGGTGCCTCCGTTTAAGTGCTGCGGATTATATCCCTAGTCCCGTCATCGTCAAAACTCCGCAATCTGCTTTTCCACGACTTGTAATATTTCTGAAAACTTGAAGGGATAGGATGCGCCTCAACACCTCGCAGGGCCTTACCCTAATAATTCAGGAGCAAGCATGAAACAGTCCGTACGTCTGGTCGCCTCGCTGGCCTTGTCCGCCGGCTTCGTCGCTGGTGCAGCCATGGCTGCCGACATCACCGGCGCCGGCGCTACTTTCCCGTATCCCTTGTATGCAAAGTGGGCAACCACCTACAAGGCTACAACCAATAACAGCATGAACTACCAGTCCATCGGCTCTGGTGGCGGCATCAAGCAAATCCAGTCCAAGACTGTTGATTTCGGTGCTTCCGACATGCCGCTGAAAGCTGAAGAGCTGGAAAAATCCGGGCTGACCCAGTTCCCGACCGTTATTGGCGGCGTGGTTCCGGTTGTCAACGTTCCGGGCATCAGCGCAGGCCAGGTCAAGTTTACCGGCCCGGTGCTGGCTGACATTTTCCTCGGCAAGGTTTCCAAATGGAATGACCCGGCACTGGCCAGCCTGAATCCGGGCGTCAAGCTGCCGGATCAGAAAATCACCGTGGTGCGCCGTTCCGATGGCTCGGGTACCAGCTTCATCTTCACCAACTACCTGTCCAAGGTTTCCAGCGAGTGGGCCAGCAAGGTTGGTTCCAACACTGCGGTTAACTGGCCGACCGGTGTAGGTGGCAAGGGTAATGAAGGCGTGGCCAACTATGTAACCCGCATCAAGGGTGCCATTGGTTATGTTGAGTACGCTTATGCCAAACAGAACAAACTGGCTTATGGCCAATTGAAGAACGAATCCGGCAACTTTGTTTCCCCGGATGAAAAAACGTTCAAAGCCGCAGCGGCCAATGCTGACTGGAAAAAAGCCCCTGGCTTCTATCTGATTCTTACCAATCAGGCAGGCAAGGACAGCTGGCCGATTTCTGGCGCCACCTTCATCCTGATGCACAAGAAGCAGGACAAGCCGGCACAAGGTACTGAAGTACTGAAGTTCTTCGACTGGGCTTACAAGAATGGCGACAAGACCGCTCTGGATCTGGATTACATCCCGATGCCGGACAGCGTGAAGGCCGTGATTCGCACCAGCTGGAAGCAGATTACCGACGCCAGTGGCAAGCCGGTACTGAACTGAGTGCAGCATGGCGACACCGGCCAGCGGCATGCAAGCTGATGCAGCTGCCGGTGTGGTACCAAGGCCGGGGTGAGCAACCCCGGCTTTTTGTCTGAGACGCGACCGAGTATCCTCATGGAAAAGTTCAGCAATAACCAGCAAATGCAGCGCCAGATGCTGCTAGACAATATCTTCAGGGTATCCACTCGCTGCTTTGCCTTTTTGGTATTGGCCTTGCTGGTGGGCATCCTGATTTCCCTCATCATTGGTGCCATGCCCAGCCTGAGCCGTTTCGGCTGGAGCTTTCTGATCGATAGTGACTGGGATCCGGTCGCACAGAAATTCGGCGCTCTGGTGCCGGTATTCGGCACGCTGGCCACATCGGTGATTGCCTTGCTGATTGGTGTACCAGTCAGCTTCGGCATTGCCGTGTTTCTGACCGAGCTTTGCCCCAACGTTCTCAAGCGCCCGCTGGGTATTGCTGTTGAGCTGCTGGCAGGCATTCCCTCTATCATTTATGGCATGTGGGGCCTGTTCGTGTTTGCCCCGCTGTTTGCCGACCATATCCAGCCCGTGCTGATCGACAATCTGGGCGATATCCCGCTGATCGGGCTGCTGTTCCAGGGCGCGCCGATGGGTATTGGCGTCTTTACTGCCGGGCTGATTCTGGCCGTGATGGTGATTCCCTTTATCGCCTCGGTCATGCGTGATGTGTTTGAAGTGGTACCGACCATGCTGAAAGAGTCGGCCTATGGTCTGGGCTCCACCACCTGGGAGGTGGTGCGCTATGTCGTACTGCCTTACACCAAGACCGGTGTGGTCGGCGGCATCATGCTGGGGCTGGGCCGCGCACTGGGTGAAACCATGGCAGTGACCTTCGTGATCGGTAACTCATCGCGCTTTGCCGTCGGTCTGTTCGAGCCGGGCCAGTCGATCTCCTCGGCTCTGGCCAACGAGTTTGCCGAGGCGACTGGCGAGTTTCATATGGCCTCGCTGATCGAACTGGGTCTGATCCTGTTCTTCATCACCTTCGTCGTACTGGCCTGCGCCAAGCTCCTGTTGCTGCGTCTGCAGAAACAGGAAGGCAAGGCATCCTGACAAGGCGCTATCATCATGGCTAACAGCACATTGAGCGAATCCCTGAACGTTCAGGATCGCAGCGGAAGCAGCAGCACCATGAATACTTCTATCTATCGTCGTCGCCGTCTGGTCAATGCCTTCAATATGGGTGCGTCCACCCTGACGATGGCCTTTGGCCTGTTCTGGCTGTTCTGGATTTTATTTACCCTGCTGCAACACGGCCTGTCCGGCATCAATATGCAGGTATTCACCCAGAGCACGCCACCACCCGGCAGCCAGGGCGGCCTGGCCAATGCCATTTACGGCAGCCTGGCCATGACCATTTCCGGCACGCTGATCGGCACCCCGATCGGCATTCTGGCTGGTATCTATCTGGCGGAGTTCGGTCAGCGTGGCTGGCTGGCACCGGCCACCCGTTTCATCAACGACATTCTGCTGTCGGCACCGTCCATCGTGATCGGCCTGTTTGTCTATGAAGTCTATGTTGTCAGCGTCGGGCACTTCTCCGGCTGGGCCGGATCGCTGGCACTGGCACTGCTGGTGATTCCGGTCGTCGTGCGCACCACGGAAAACATGCTGCGCCTGGTACCCAATACCCTGCGCGAAGCCGCCGCCGCGCTGGGTTCGCCGCAGTGGAAAATCACGCTGTACGTTACCTTGCGTTCGGCCAAGGCCGGCGTGATGACCGGTATCCTGCTGGCCATTGCGCGCATTTCAGGGGAAACCGCACCCTTGCTGTTTACCGCACTGAACAACCAGTTCTTCAACAGCAATATGAACCAGCCGATGGCCAACTTGCCCATCGTGATTTTCCAGTTTGCCATGAGCCCGTACGAAGACTGGCACACCCTGGCCTGGACCGGTGCTTTGCTGATTACCCTGAGCGTGTTGACGCTTAATATTGTTGCCCGCTGGATGGGCAGCCAGAAAACCCAATCGCATTAAGGCATGACGACTATGGCTGATAACAATGTCAAGCTTCAGGTCAAGAATCTGAACTTTTTCTACGGCAACTTCCACGCATTGAAGAACATCAATCTGGATATTGCCCCGCGCATGGTCACGGCCTTCATCGGCCCGTCCGGCTGCGGCAAATCCACGCTGCTGCGCACCTTCAATCGCATGTACGAGCTATATCCGGGGCTGCGCTCCGAAGGTGAAATCCTGCTGGATGGCAACAACATCCTGGGCCGCGACGTGGATATCAACCTGCTGCGCGCCAAGGTGGGCATGGTGTTCCAGAAGCCCACCCCCTTCCCCATGTCCATCTACGACAACATCACTTTCGGGGTGAAGCTGTACGAGAAGCTGGCCAAGACCGAAATGGACGACCGGGTGGAATGGGCCCTGCGCAAGGCTGCGCTGTGGGATGAAGTGAAGGACAAGCTGAAGCAGTCCGGCAATTCGCTGTCCGGCGGACAGCAACAGCGTTTGTGCATTGCCCGCGCGGTGGCATCCCGCCCGGAAGTACTGCTGCTGGACGAACCGACCTCTGCGCTGGACCCGATTTCAACTGCTCACATCGAAGAACTGATACATGAGCTGAAAGAGGACTACACCATCGCGATTGTGACCCACAATATGCAGCAGGCAGCCCGGGTATCCGACTTCACTGCCTATATGTATCTGGGCGAGCTGGTGGAATTCGGCGAAACCGACAATATCTTCACCGCGCCCAAACAAAAGGCTACCGAGGATTACATCACCGGCAAATTCGGCTAAGACATCTGGCTGCTACCGACACCCCGCCTGCCTCCATGCATGCGGGGTGTTGCTTTATGCAGCAGTCGCTTCTTGCTTGATATTCCTGCGCCGGCCATCCGATAAATCCTGAAAAAACCGGGCGAAAGACCAGCCTGTCAAGAACAGCCCCATTGCCACGACGGGAAAACGACAAGCCCCGTTTTTTTTGTTTCATTTACTTGACGCCTGAGGGTCTGGACACAACAATCCCGGCTTTCCTTTACACGATTTTCACGATCATGCTGGACCTCTTTGCAGGGCTGGACACCCATGTGGCCATTACCCTGATTCTGTCGCTGGGCTTTGTCCTGGCCTTCGAGTTCATCAACGGTTTTCACGATACGGCCAATGCGGTCGCTACCGTCATTTATACCCAGTCGATGAAGCCGCGTCTGGCGGTTTTTGCCTCGGGCGTCTTCAACTTTCTCGGGGTATTGACTGGTGGCCTGGCCGTCGCCTACGCCATCGTGCACCTGCTGCCGGTAGACCTGCTGGTTTCGGTCAATACCGCGCGCGGCATGGCCATGGTGTTTGCCTTGCTCGCGGCAGCCATTGCCTGGAATCTGGGTACCTGGTATTTCGGCCTACCGGCCTCCAGCTCGCACACCCTGATCGGCGCCATCCTCGGTGTGGGTCTGGCCAACTGTCTGATCAACGGCACCCCTTTGTCGCAAGGGGTGAACTGGGGCAAAGCCATCGATGTGGGTTTGTCCTTGCTGTGCTCGCCACTGGTCGGTGCCTTTTTGTCCGGCCTGCTGGTCATCAGCCTGCGGCGTGCCCGCCCGCAAAGCAATATGCACAAGACGCCTTTCCAGCGCCAACAGGTTGAAGGACGCAAGCATCCTCCGTTCTGGATGCGTTTCATGCTGATCGTCAGCTCCATGGGGGTCAGCTTCTCCCACGGCTCCAACGATGGTCAAAAAGGCGTCGGCCTGATCATGCTGGTGCTGATCGGCATCGTTCCGGCCAAATATGTACTCAATCTGGACAGCACGCCTTACCAGATCGAACGCACCCGCGATGCGGCCTTGCATCTGCAGCAGTTCTACAATCGCCACCAGACTGCGCTGGATACCATGTTCAAACCGACGGTCGCAGGCAGCAATATCCACGACTGCCGACCGCGTGACACCCTGCGTACCGCTGATAATCTGATCACCGCACTCGGCGATGGCAGCAGCTACCGCAGCCTGCCGGACAACAAGCGCTGGGATGTCCGTACCGACCTGCTCTGCCTGGACGATGCAGCCAAAAAGGCGGCTTCGCTGCCGAATCTGAGTGCCGATGACAAGCAGCTGCTGAGCAATCTGCGCAAGGACCTGACCGTTACCACCGAATATGCACCGACCTGGGTCATCATCGCGGTGGCATTGGCGCTGGGTGGTGGCACCATGATCGGCTGGCGTCGCGTGGTAAAAACCGTTGGCGAAGGCATTGGCAAGAAAGACATGACGTATGCACAAGGGATGTCGGCGCAGCTGACAGCCGCGGTTTCCATTGGCCTGGCCAGTCAGTTTGGCTTGCCGGTTTCGACCACGCATGTGCTATCCAGCGGCGTAGCCGGCACCATGGTGGCCGACAAGGCCGGCCTGCAGTGGTCTACCGTGCGCTCCATTCTTCTCGCCTGGCTGTTTACCATGCCGGTTGCCATGTTGCTATCCGGCAGCCTGTATTACCTGGCTAGTAACTGGTTGAAGTAATCCAGCCTGCGACTGCCGACAAAAAAGCCGCCCAAGGGCGGCTTTTTCTATGATCCTCATCATGACGGGTCAAATTTGACCTACATCAAACAAGCGATTATTCAGCATTGATTCCGAACTTTATAATTTGCTAATATAATCATGTTTCATCATGGTTTCTCCTTTGTTGTTTGCAGCAATCCCTTGACGCCTCATCCTTACGGATGAGGCGCTTTTTTTTGCATACGTCTTACCTATCTGCAATAGTGATTGCACAGATCAATAACGGAGAAAAACCGCAGCTAGCTTCCAGCTGAATCGGCCCGCCCTAACCTGCTTGATCTGTTACTACTCGGACATTCATGCCTTGAGGAATTGTTCACGGCCAGACAGCCAGCGCTCCAGATGGGCATCTGCGGCCTCTGGCCAGCGCGCCAGTATTTCCGGTGCCAGCTCCCGCGCCGCCTCCAGCAGTTCGATATCGTCTTCCAGATTGGCAAAGCGCAGCATGGGCACTCCGCTTTGGCGCGCACCGAGAAACTCGCCCGGGCCACGGATCAGCAAATCCTGACGAGCGATCTCGAAGCCATCAACATTCTCATAAATCACTTTCAAGCGTGCCTTGGCAATATCGGACAGCGGGTTTTCAAACAGCAGCATGCAGACGCTGCGTGCGCTGCCCCGCCCTACCCGGCCCCGCAACTGATGCAATTGGGCCAGCCCCATGCGCTCGGCGTGCTCTATCACCATCAGCGAGGCATTGGGTACATCCACACCAACTTCGATGACTGTGGTGGCCACCAGGATTTGCAACTGGTTACTGCCAAAAGCGGCCATGACGGCTGCCTTTTCATCCGCTTTCATGCGGCCATGCAGCAGGCCTACATGCCACTGTCCCAGTTGTGCTGCCAGTTGGCGGTGGGTTTCGACCGCAGTCTGCAACTGCAGGGTTTCCGACTCTTCGATCAGCGGGCACACCCAGTACACCTGCTGGCCTTCACTGCAGGTCTTGTGGACGAAATCGACGACCTCCTCACGCCGACCGCTGTTGATCAGCTTGGTGACGATGGGAGTTCGTCCCGGAGGCAGCTCGTCGATAACCGACACGTCCAGATCAGCGTAAAAGCTCATGGCCAGGGTGCGTGGAATCGGTGTGGCCGACATCATCAGCTGATGTGGCTCCTGGCCTTTTTGCTTGAGCGCCAGCCGCTGGCCAACACCGAAACGATGCTGCTCATCGACAATGGCCAGCCCCAGGCGGGCAAAATCCACCCCATCCTGAAACAGGGCATGCGTCCCCACTACCAGATGGGCCGTGCCACTGGCCATCTGCTCCAGCGCTAGCTCTTTCTGCTTTTTGCGCAGGCTGCCAGAGAGCCAGCTGACGGTCAGCCCAAGGGGGGCAAGCCAGCCGGACAACTTGCGATAATGCTGCTCGGCCAGGATTTCTGTCGGTGCCATCAGTGCCACCTGAAACCCGGCCTCGATGGCGGTGAGAGCGGCCAGCGCCGCCACCACGGTTTTGCCGCTGCCCACATCGCCCTGCAGCAAGCGATGCATGGGATGCGCCTGAGCCAGATCGGCATCGATTTCGTCCAGCACCTTGCGCTGCGCCGCCGTCAGACGGAACGGCAGGCTGGCAAACAATGCCTCGCGCAGACGGCCGCTGCCGCGCACCACCGGAGCCCTGCCCTGCCGTCTGGCACGATAAGCCAGATGCATCGACAACTGCTGCGCCATCAGCTCGTCAAACTTCAGCCTTTGCCATGCCGGCAAAGCAGGCTCGCTCAGCTGGCTGGCACTGTATTCCGGTGGCGGTGAATGCAAGAGCCGCACGGCATCGGCAAAGCTTTGCAGCTGCAGATGGGCAATGGCGGCGGGGGGCAAGGTTTCCGGCAATGGCAGGCTTTGCAGCTCGCTGCGAATCAGCTTGCGCAACATGGGCTGGGTCACGCCGTTGACCGTCGGGTACACCGGCGTCAGGCTTTCAGCCAGCGGCGTGCCATCGACCACCTCGCGCGTTTTCGGATGTACCATCTCGTCGCCATGAAAACCGCGACGAATCTCACCCATGGCCCGCACCAGGGCACCATCGGCAAACTGCTTGAGCTGGCTGGGATAAAAGTGGATGAAGCGCAGCAGCAGCACACCGCCGGCATCCTCGATGCGCACCAGTAGCTGTTTGCGTGGACGGAATTGTACTTCGTGGCCAATGACCCGCCCCTCTACCAACACCGGCTGGCCATAAGGTGCCGCCGTGATGGGATAGAGATGGGTTTCATCTTCGTAGCGCAGCGGCAGGTGCAACACCAGGTCAAAGCGCCGGTGCAGGCCTAGCTTGTCGAGTTTCTTGGCCAGGGCTGGTGCTACATTGAGCGGCTGCCCGGCGAGGTCGTTGGCATGGGTCATCAGCGCCGATTGTACCCAAAAAACAAGGCGGAGGCCGCTGCCGGCACTCCGCCCTGGCTGTCGCGTCGGACAGGCTTATTGCTGACGTTCCCACACCTGGGTACGCCCCAGCAGCGACACGCCCAGGAAGCCGCGTACTTCCAGCCTTTTGCCACCGTCCACCAGTTTCATCTTGGCGCTGTAAACCTTGCCGTTATGCGGGTCAAGAATCTTGCCATTGGCCCAGCTGTCGCCGTCTTTCTTCAGGCCCCACAGAATGGTCATGCCGCTGACCGGCTTACCCTTGCGGTCGCCATCGCAGGCCTCGCACACCACTTCCGGGTTCTGGAACAGCTTGACGATCTTGCCGGACAATTCGCCGTTGGCACCTTCGGCAATCTGCACCACCGCCTTGGCCTGCTTGGTGTCGTCGTCGATGGTTTTCCAGCTGCCAATCGGGCTGTCGGCCAGCACGCTATGCGACAATGCGGCTAATCCAAGGGCCAAAGCGGCCGCTTTCCACAACTTGCTCATGATGTCTTTCCTCGTGTTGTCTGTCTTTATGAAACGCTAGTTTGGAGCTGCGACTCTAGCATGCCAACGGGTCGGCATTGCGTCAAGTCATACGCTTGTTTCACAAAGTCAACTCGCCCTGTGCCAGCGCCACCACCTTACCGCCGACATAAATACGACGCGCATCATCCACCGTCAAGTGCAATACACTGGGGCGCTGCAGCACCGCGCCCTGCTCTACCCGCCATTGCAAGGGATAGCGCTGGTGCAGGCTGCACCAGCCGCCCAGATTGGCGCAAGCCGAGCCAGTACCCGGGTCTTCCAGCACCGCACCATCCTGTCCGTAAAACAGCCGAACAGTCGCCACACCATCGGCCTCGTGCCACAGATAGGCCACACTGCGGCCGGGCTGCAAGCAGGCATCACGCAGAAACAGCTCGGCTACCGGGCGCGCCGCCAAAACGACATCGCGGCTGGCTGCCGCCACCAGCAGCTGCTCGCTGCCGGTATTCAGCCATGCAGGAGCCTCCAGCACCGCCTGTGCCGGCAAACCCAGCATGGCAGCGGCCTGTTCGGCATTCAGGCCGGATGGGCGCTCGCTGGCGGCATTGGCCTGCAGGGTAAACAAACCATCCTGATGCTGGATGGGAATCACGCCAGCAGCAGTCTGCAGAGTGAACGCCTCCCCCAGCAACTGCCGGCGATGCAGCACACTGGCGGCTCCGAGTACGGGATGGCCGGCAAAAGGCAGCTCATGCGCTGGCGTAAAAATGCGCAGATGTGCATTCGCTTGCGAGGACGGCAGCAGGAATACGGTTTCCGACAGGTTCATTTGCCGCGCCAGCAGCTGCATTTCCAGCTCGCTCAGCCCCTCGGCCTGGCAGAACACGGCCAGCGGATTGCCACCGAAGGGCGTTTCAGCAAATACATTGACGATTTCAAAAGTGTAGCGGCGCATGGCGGTCTCGCATCAGGATAGGCAAGCCGCATCGTGCAAGTCATTTGCCATGCTGGCAAGCCGGCTCTGCAAACGCTGTGTTTGCAAGGGAGAACGGCTGAGGGTCAACTGGCGCTGCAGCGTTTGCTGTCTGGCTTGCAGGCGGGTGCACTGTTTGCGTTGCTGCAGAACCTGCCGCTGGCGCAACTGCAGCGCCTTGGCTTGCTCCTGCTGCATGGCCCTGGCTTGTTTGACCGTTTGCTGCCGGTTGTCTTGCAGCTCGCGCAGCTGATAGGGCTCACGCGTTACCAGACTGAAGCTGCCGCCCTGCAAGGTATGACTGCGGTGATCGGCCGGACAGGGATGGTCCTGATAACTATGCTGCCCTTGCGGGCCAATACACTTGAATACGGCAGCCTGTAGCACGGCCGGCACCAGTAGCCAGAACAGCAGGGGAAGAAGACGCGACATGGCCAGCACTCCACCAGCAGGGATCGGACTCCAGATAAAAGCCGATTCCAGCTGTGCTGGCTGCTGCGCCATCAGTCAGGGACAGCCGCACAATAAAAAACAGGCGATCAAGATCGCCTGTTTCTAGTGCAGTCGGGCGAAAAATCAGCCCAGGAACAGTACCGCTTCGGCCTCAACCTGCACGCCCTTGGGCAGGCTGGCCACACCCACGGCAGCACGTGCCGGGTAAGGCTGGCTGAAATACTGGCCCATGATTTCATTGAAGGTGGCGAAGTTGGACAGGTCGGTCAGATAGGCATTGAGCTTGACGATCTGGTCCAGGCTGCCACCGGCGGCTTCGCACACGGCTTTCAGGTTCTTGAATACCTGATGGGTTTCGGCGGCAAAGCCACCTTCGACCACGGTCATGGTAGCCGGGTCCAGCGGGATCTGGCCGGACAGGTAAACGGTATTGCCTGCCTTCACAGCCTGGGAGTAGGCACCGATGGCGGCCGGGGCATGTTCGGTATGGATGATTTCTTTGGTCATTTACTGGTCTCCGTCCCCGAGAAACAGGGTTAACAGGTCATTGAGAAAACGTTGCCCCTGCAGAGTGGGGCGAATGGTGGTGGCATCCTGCTCCAGCAATCCTTGCTGGATGGCCTGCTGCAATTCATTGCGGATACAGGATACAGGCAAACCGGTACGCTCGGTAAACAGGCGCGTCTCGAAGCCACCGGTCAGCCGCAACAGATTCATCATGAATTCAAACGGCAATTCGTCACGCTTCACCTTGCGACTGCTTTGCACCGGCTGGCCATCGGCCACTGCCTGGATATAGGCTGCCGGCTGCTTGTGGCGCATTTCCCGCACGATGCCCTCGTGGCTGCTGATCTTGCCGTGCGCGCCCGCACCAATGCCCAGATAGTCGCCAAACTGCCAGTAATTGACGTTATGACGGCTACGCCGCCCCGGACGGGCAAAGGCTGACGTTTCGTAGTGCTCGAAACCAGCCTGTGCCAGCCGCGCTTCGATGGCGTCCTGCATATCGGCAGAAATCTCGTCATCCGGCAGATTCTGCGGCGTACGCACCGCGTACAACGTGTTCGGCTCGATGGTGAGGTGATAGGCCGACAAATGGGTGATGCCATAAGACAGCGCGGTATCGAGATCCTGCAGCGCCTGCTCCACGCTCTGGCCGGGCAAGGCGTACATCAGGTCCAGATTGACGTTATCGAAACAGGACAGCGCGATGTCGATGGCACGACGCGCCTCGTCGCCGTCGTGGATACGGCCCAGCACTTGCAGATGCTGCGGGTTGAAGCTCTGAATGCCGATGGACAGACGGTTGATACCCGCCTCGCGATAGCCACGGAATTTTTCTGCTTCGAAAGTGCCGGGGTTGGCCTCCATGGTGATTTCCGCATCCGGTGCCAGCCGCAGCCGGGCACGAATGCCTGCCAGCAAGGTATCCATGGCTGCGGCAGAAAACAGGCTGGGCGTACCGCCGCCCATGAAGATGGTGCTGACGCTGCGGCCCCAGATGGCCGGCAGGCTGTATTCCAGATCGCGCAGCAGGGTTTGCACATAGGCCATTTCATCGAAACCACCACTGGCAACGTCAGCTTGCGGATTCCACTGCACGGTCTGACCGTTACTGTTTTTCAGCTCGTGCGAGTTGAAGTCGCAATACGGGCATTTGCGCACGCACCAGGGGAAATGGATATACAGCGACAGCGGCGGCAGTTCACGCAGGCCGCCCTTCAGCCCGGACAGGTCAATCACGCTCATGCCAGCTCACGCAGTCTGCTCAGCAGCGCCTGCATGGCCTTGCCGCGATGGCTGACGCGGTTTTTGTCTTCCGCTGCCAGCTGGGCCACGGTGCAGCCGAATTCCGGCAGGTAGAAGTAGGGGTCGTAACCGAAGCCACCCTCGCCCGCAGCAGTATCTTGTACTTCGCCATACCACATGCCATCGGCCACCAGCGGTTGTGGATCATCGGCATGGCGCACCAGCACCAGCACGCAGTAATACCAGGCGCGGCGATTGGCCTTGCCTTGCAGCTTTTCAATCAGCTTGGCATTGTTGCGCTCGTCAGACTTGGGTTCGCCGGCATAGCGCGCCGACAACACGCCGGGCTTGCCGCCCAGCGCTTCCACGCAGATGCCGGAATCGTCGGCCAACGCCGGCAGGCCGGTGACATGGCTGGCGTGGCGGGCTTTTTCCAGCGCATTTTCCAGAAAGGTGTAATGCGGCTCCGGGCACTCCGGCACATTGAGCTGACCTTGCGGAATGACCGTCACGCCCAGCGGGGCGAGCAGCGCGGAAAATTCCTTCAGCTTGCCGGCGTTATTGCTGGCCAATACCAGTTTGTCGAACATGCGGATTTATCCTGTTGAATGCAGACCAAAGACGCAGGGTAAGCGGCGACGCATGGCGCGTCCACCCTGCTGTCAGGACGGATTATTCGGTTTCGCTGACGCGCGATGGCATGGCCGCCAGCGCCTGCAGCAGCAGGCCTTCGTCCGCGCCATCCAGCAGCTTGGCGTCGGACAGCATGCGCCGCCACTGGCGTGCACCCGGCATACCCTGGAACAGGCCCAGTATATGGCGCGCGATATTACGCAGCTTGTGGCCTTCCGCCAGCCGGGCGCGGATATACGGCAGCATGGCATCCACCACCTGCTGACGGCTGACAGCGGTGCTGTCATCGCCATAGAAAGCGGCATCCCAATCGGCCATCAGCCAGGGATTGTGATAAGCCTCGCGCCCCACCATCACCCCATCAACATGGCGCAGATGTTCGGCGATTTCGGCATTGGTCTTGACGCCGCCATTCAACAGGATTTCCAGCTCGGGGCGCTCCCGCTTCAGCCGGTAGACATAGTCGTATTTCAGCGGCGGGATTTCGCGGTTTTCCTTGGGACTGAGGCCCTTGAGGATGGCATTGCGCGCGTGCACGATAAAGGTGCTGCAGCCGGCCTCAGCCACCTGGTCGACAAAACCGGCCAGATAGTCGTAATGCTCGATCTGGTCGATGCCGATGCGGTGCTTGACCGTGATGTCGATATCCACCACATCACGCATGGCCTTGACGCAGTCGGCCACCAGTTGCGGTTCGGCCATCAGGCAGGCACCGAAGGCCCCCTTCTGTACCCGCTCCGACGGGCAGCCCACATTGAGGTTGACCTCATCGTAACCCCACTGCTGGGCCAGCCGGGCGCATTGCGCCAGCTCAGCCGGATCGGAACCACCCAGTTGCAAGGCCACCGGGTGCTCGGCCTCGTCAAAGCGCAAGTGACGCTCCACATCGCCATACAACAGCGCACCGGTGGTCACCATCTCGGTATACAGCCAGGTGTGGTGGCTGATCAGCCGGGCAAAATAGCGGTAGTGACGGTCGGTCCAGTCCAGCATGGGGGCCACGCTCATGCGCCGGGAGGACTTTTTCCCTGGGAATGCTTGACTGGCGCTCGTTTCAGCGCCGTTGTGGATAGTCTTATTTACGTTCATTCCAGCCAATTTCTGCCTGTTATTCGCCACATTGGCGCTAGCTAAGGCACTACCCGTGCAGGGATCTGGCAACACTCTCGCGCTACTTCCTGGCACCGGAATACCCGCCACATGGCAACGACCACTAAGCAGTTGAAAAAACGGAGAATTATCCTATCGCGCACAAGTGCGGGTCAAGCACGCTGGCAAGATTAAGCATCCATGCAGTGCTCAATTTCCCGCCTTCGTTTTCCAGCTTGCTGCGTGTGAAATCATCCTGCCTCGAAAAGCTGGGCAACTCAGTCCTGCTGCAGACAGCCAAAATAATCCCGGGCATTGCAATTACCTATCCCGCCATTCGCCAACATATAAGGCAGGCCATTGACATGCGCATTAGCTAAATGCTCGATGAGTCATGTACGGCTCACCGACTCCCCGTATAAATACCTAGCCATGCCCTTCCACCTTGTCCGGAGCATGTTAGGCGCATAAACTGTTGAACTTTCAACAGAATGTGAAGATTCACGTCAGCAGACGTGATGAGACGCCATGGACTTTTCTGCACTGCTCGCCAGCTTCGCCGCCGCCTTTTCCCAGCACCAGCGCCTGCTCACCTTGCAGCTGGATGGCGGGCAGATCGCCGCCGAGCAGTTGCTGCCCCACGCCCTGGATGGCAGCGAGGGGGTGTCGGAAGCCTATCGCTATCAGCTCACGTGTTTGTCGCCCGATGGCAATATCGAACTCAAATCGCTGCTGGGCGTGGCCGCCCGCCTAGGCGTGCTGGATGCCGCTGGCAGCGAGGTGGTGCGCTGTGGCGTGGTGTCGCGCGCCGAGCTATTGGGGTCCGATGGCGGTTTTGCCAAGTACGGTCTCACTATCGAACCGCCGTTTGCCCTGCTGCGGCTGCGTCGCACCTCGCGGGTGTTTCAGGACCTGTCCGTCCCCGACATCGTCAAACAAATCCTGGCTGAACATCAGGCCAATAATCCGGTGTTCGCCCAGATGCAGACGCTGGAATTCCACACCGCCAGCGCCAGCCCGCGCAGTTATTGCCTGCAGTATCGCGAGAGCGATTTCGACTTCATCGTGCGGCTGTTGCACGAAGAGGGTTATGCCTGGCGTTTCGAGCATGTCGATGGTGAGCATCCGCAGGTCAAGCTGGTGGTGTTCGACGATGCCTTCAGCCTGCCGCCGGCCGCCAGTGAGCGCGTGCGCTTTCATCGCAGCGATGCCACCGAGGAAGAAGATGGCCTGACTGATTGGAGCACCGCCCGCCAAGTGGTATCCGGCAATGTCGCACTGGCCAGTTTCGACTACCAGCCGGTGAGCACCCAGCACACTGGCGACCAAAGCCGCATCCAGCAAGGCCGCAGTGGCGATGCCTTGCAATCCACCCTGCAGGATTACGATCCGCAGTCGCTGTACTACGCCAGCGATGCCGAGCAGCTCAGCCAATACGCCCAACTGCGCCAGCAGGCGCACGATGTGCAGGCCAAGCAGTTCTCTGGTAGCGGCAGTGTGCGCAGCCTGCAGGCCGGCCAGTGGTTCCGGCTGGACGAACACCCAGCGCACGAGGGCGACAGCAGCGAGCAGCGTGAATTCGTCGTCACCGGCCAAACCTTCCGCGCCAACAACAATCTGCCGGGCGATCTGGCCAGCAGCCTGCGGGGCTTGCTCGGCCAAGACAATGCTGCCGATTCGCAGAACAGCAGCCCCTTCCAGACCCAGATCACCGCCCAGCGTCGTGGCATCCAGCTTACCCCGGCCTATGCCCACAGCACCCAGGCCAAGCCGACAGCGAAAGGTGTGCAGACCGCCACCGTGGTCGGCCCCGCTGGCGAGGAAGTCCACACCGACGAACTGGGCCGCATCAAGGTGCAGTTCCACTGGCAACGGCCGGACGAACACCCCGGGATTGGTGCCAATCTGGACGACAAATCCTCCTGCTGGCTGCGCGTGGTCATGCCCAGCGCCGGTGCCGGCTGGGGCCACCAGTTCATCCCGCGCATCGGCCAGGAAGTGCTGGTCGACTTCATCGAAGGTGATATCGACCGCCCGGTGATTGTCGGCGTGCTGTACAACGGCAGCCACGCCACCCCGGCCTTTAGCGGCGCCGGAGCCTTGCCGGCCAACAAGACCCTGTCCGGCATCAAGTCCAAAGAACACCAGGGCGGCCAGTACAACGAACTGCTGTTCGACGACACCCCCGGCGAAGTGCGGGCCAAGCTATCCAGCGAACCCGGCAAAACCCAGCTCAACCAGGGCTTCCTCACCCACCCGCGCAGCAATGGCAAAGCCCAGCCGCGCGGTGAAGGCTTCGAACTGCGCACCGACCAGCACGGTGCCATCCGCGCCGGCCACGGCCTGCTCATCAGCACCGAAGCGCAAAACGGCGCAGGCGGCAAACAACTGGCGCGCGACCACGCGCAAAGCCAGCTCGACGCCGCGCTCAGCCTCAGCCAGAGCCTGGCGGAAGTGGCCACTGGCCAATTGGCCGACACCATGGAAACCGGGCCAGACGGCATCAAGCCGGACAACAGCAAAGACGGCAAGAAAGACAGCGGCCACCTGCAACACCACGCCGCCGCCGTCAAGGCCTGGGAAGCCGGCAGCAACACCGACAAAGACGGCAAAACGGCCAAAGACCAGGCCGGCCAACAGCCGCTGCTCATCCTGTCCGCCCCAGCCGGCATTGCCAGCCTGACCGAACAAAGCCAGACAATTTCTGCCGGCACCAACCTCAACCTCATCGCCCAGCGCGACAGCAACCACACCACCGGCCGCCGCTGGCTGCACAACGTTGGCCAGCACATCAGCCTGTTCGTGGCGGGAGTAAAAGACCAGATCGCGCTGAAGCTGATTGCCGCGAAGGGCAAGGTGCAGGTGCAAGCGCAGAGCGATGCGATGGAGATCACCGCAGACAAGGATGTGACGATTACATCCTGCAAAGACAAGATTGTGGTCAATGCCAAGCAGGAAATATTACTGACGGCAGGTGGCGGCTATATCCGCATCGCCGGCGGCAATATCGAGGTGCATTGCCCGGGTACGGTAACCGTAAAAGGGGCAAGCCATGACTTGAGCGGGCCGGATAGCATGAATATCCCACTACCCAGCTTGCCCAAAGACAAATACACCCCACCCAATACCCACCCTTTCTCTGAATAAGCGGGTAACAACATGATTATCAGTCCACCTATTCTCAAAACACCTCAGGGTAATGCCAGTGATGAACAGTGGCTAGCTGCTTTGATACCCTTTACCTCTCGCGGAGGTTTTCCAATTGCCAGTCGTATGGCTTGGCACGGTGGCCAACATATCGAACATACCGATACCGGAGCACAGGGGGAGCCGGTGCGTGCAATTGCCGATGGAGTGGTGGTTTATAAGCGCGACCCATCTCCTGATGCAGACAAAAAGCCTTTGGCCTATCAGGGAGCAACCGATAATGGCTGTGTGGTCATCAAGCACAGCACAGAAATTGGTGAAGGTCCGGATGGGCAGATCGAGTACTACTCGATTTATATGCATCTCAAGCAGGTTTTTGTCAAAAAAAAGCAGCCGGTCAATCGCAAGGATAGCTTGGGCAGCGTAGGTAGCTGCAACGGTAATAATGCTATCCATCTGGAAATCATCTGCGACGATGCCAATCTGAAAAAAATCGTCGGTAGAAACTCGGGCAAGCTGGATATCAGTAAGGATGGGCGGGACAAGATTGTCTACGGCGATATACATTTCTATCTACCGCCAGGCACACCATTTTTTGCTTCTATTGCATCGCCGCAAGCTCCCTCAGGAAGTGGCGCTGCGGTGCATACATCCAACGTCCCATTGTTTGTGACGATGCACTTTGAACGCGGAAAATGCCTGCTAACAACTAGGCAAAAGGATACTCAGCAAGAGGGTATCTTCATTGAGATTGGCTCGCCATTAGCAAATAGCGATGACAAATATGAGTACAGTCTTTACAACAAAGCAACTGCATTAGGGGATGCCTTCCATATTGCACCGAGCGCTGCTTACGAATTGTTGCGATTTGGTCGGGTCATCAACACTGAAAATGAAACATCGCTCTCTGCCGGTACAGTACCACATTGGCACAAGGTCAATTATCCAGGCGGCCAAGGCTGGGTTAACCTGAATGCTGTAGACATCAAAAAATTCAGCGATGCCGACTTCCCCCACTGGCTTGGCTGGACCTTGATTGAGGATGATCCTACACCGGATAGCCAATGCAACTCCCCCACGCTTGAGAAATGGCTCACAGGAAATAGTGGGAAGAAGTTGGAAAAAGGCGTACTAGCAGCCGCACTGAGCGATAGCAAAGTTCAGTCACGGCTTTCACGAACAATTTGTAAATTTCCGACTGAGTGGGAAAGATCCACAATTGATACGCGATATGCCTGGCTAAAAAGTAAAAGTGATGTATTAGACGATCCAATGGATGAGAAGAAATATGCCGAATTCAAGGGATATGTTGAATCTTTATCATTTTGGGAAGAGGCTGAATTGGAGATCCCTAGTACCCATTGGCATTTTCATCCTAGATTATTTGTTGAGCAGTTTAGGCGGTGCAACTGGATCGATAAGAACGAACTAAAGAGAATATATCCTGATGACATTCAAAAGAAAGATAAAGGAAAAATTCAGACTGCTAAAAATGGATTGAGCGAAACTATTCGAGAAAAGTATAGGAGAGAGATTTGCATCGCAATCAGAAAACATCTAATTAATAAAACTGGCTTGCGAATGACGAATTTTTTTGCGCAAGGGGCGGAAGAATCCCGTACACTTACATGGATGAGTGAATCACGATCTGAAAAATCATGCAACGACCTGTATGGTGGTAAACTTGGCAATGATCTTCCTGGTGATGGATATAAATACAGAGGCAGGGGAATTAAACAGCTTACAGGTAAATCCAACTATGCTGGCTATTGGATTTATCGAGGCAAAATAACAAGGAGTTCATTTGACTCTGCGTGGTGGTCTAAAAAGAACGCTAGAAGACCTGAAATCAATAATCCTGATTTATTAATTAATGACATCTATGCAACAATAGATGCAGGGGCATGGTACTGGGAGTCAGGACCAAGAAGAGGTGAGCCAAGGAAAAATAGTACAATTAATAAAATTATTGACGAATTTCAAGGCGATCTTAGTGCCATCGCAAGGACAGTTTGCGTGGAAATTAATGGAGGAACTAACGGACTGGAGAATAGACAGTACCATACCGTCAGAATTGCAAAAATACTAATGGACTTAGTTTAATGAATAAAAAATTATTATTTATAATTTTCCTTGCACTTTTTTATATCAGCCCTACATCGCAGGCAGAATCCATTGCATTAAAAAACAAGCAGCAAGTAAGTAAAGCCGGTGGCAATTTGTATCGCAATATAAGCTTTAGCGAAAGTGCTGGGGAAATTTATATTGATTTATTTTTGGCAAGAAGTCGAGATGGTTACGATTCAGATTCCATGCAAATATGTACATCTGCTGAAATGTGTGCAAAAGATGACTGGGCTCAAATTGGTGGAGCTGATTACTTCAATACCCCACTTTACTCTGAAGTGAATACTGTGAAGTTGGATGAACATCATATTTACACGGCATTTAATTTGTGCCAAATAAGCAATGAAAAGGGTGAGGTTTCCATGGGGGGGCAGTGCCTAACAATAACTGGGCAAAATGAAAATAAGAAGTTTGTTTATAATTCCTACTTAGGCCGTGCCTCAAAGTGCAGGCCAGATAGTATGTGCTGGCAGAAACTCGTGAAAGAAAGAGTCTCATTTTTTTCGAAATTTCTAAAAGAATATAAAATTAAAATATTTGAGCGAAGCAAGTAACTACTATTCGAACAGATACTATAGACTGATCTCAGTAATCCAAGTGAAAGCTTACAGCGCCATTATGAAAACACTCAGGGTCGGCTAGCATCAGGGGGGGGCGTCTCCCCAGTATAGAGTAACTCGCGATTTTCACGCACAACCACGCACATCTCAAGCTAGAACGACTGCTTTGTCCAAAAAATGAACGTTCATAAAGTACTGATAAGGGCGTGTACTGAATTTTGTGTAAACGGACATTTGGCAGGAAACTGCCACCTAGTCTGGAGACACAATGAGCTCGAAAAAACACGACGTACCTGACGCACTACTGAACAGCTTGCTGGCCGATTACCAGAAGCCCGAAGACCTCATCGGTGAGAACGGCCTACTCAATGACCAAGCTGCTGGTCGAGAAAGCCCTAGATGCCGAGATGGCCGCACACCTTGGTCATAGCAAACACGAGCCAGTGCTCAATCCCGCCAGCAACACCCGGAACGGCAAGAGCCGCAGACCCTCAAGGGCGAGTTCGGAGAGTTACCTATCGAGCTACCACGCGACCGCCAGGGTACCTTTGAGCCGCAACTCATTCCCAAGCACCAGACCCGCTGGACCGGATTCGACGACAAAGTCATCTCGCTTTACGCCCGGGTAGAGCCTGTCCGAATTTTTGTGTAAACGGGGTTTGGGCGACGTCCCCCCAGTATTGATCAGCCTTACACCCAGCCGGTCACTTGGCATTGCATGAATGCCCCACAACTCAATAGCTGCCGTAGAAAGCCCTGTACTCAGCCCAGACAAAGAAAAACCTCCGCGGCAGCCATGCTGCAGGCGGAGGTTTGATCTGATGCGGGCAGTGCTTACAGCATCCAGCCGATATGTGCCGGTACCTGGCCATCCACCGCCATCATCACCGACAGTGCGGTCACGGTAATGATGGAGAAGAAGAACACCTGGCGCGCCCAGATGCGGTCGTCAGTGCTTTCCTTGTAACCGGACAGCGCCATCTTCAGCCACCACAGGCTGGTGGCACAGGCCACCGCCAGGTAGCCGTAGCCGGCATAGCCGTAGAACACCAGCAGCAGCGTGGCCACGGCGAAAGCCAGGATGTACAGCACGATCTGCTGCTTGGCCTCGGAAATGCCCTTCACTACCGGCAGCACCGGAATCTTCGCGGCTTCGTAATCCTTGAAGCGGAAGATGGCGATGGCGTAGGAGTGCGGCATCTGCCACAGGCAGAACATCAGCAGCAGGATGGCAGCACCGCTGTCAAAGCGGCCGCTGGCGGCACAGTAGCCCGCCACTGGCGGTACTGCGCCGGACAGGCTGCCCACCAGGGTGCCATACACCGACTTGCGCTTCATATACAGGCTGTACACGCCCACATAGATGAGGAAACCGAATAGCGCGCAAGCCAGGGTCAGACTATTGGTCCAGATCCCCAGCGTGGCAAAGCCGGCCACCCCCAGCACAAAACCATGTGCCAGCGCCGCCTTGGGGCTCATGTCGCCAGTCACCAGCACCCGTTTCTGGGTGCGGGCCATGCGCGCGTCGATATCGCGGTCGATGCAGTTGTTGATGGCGCAGCCGGAGGCCACCACCAGCGACAATCCCGCTACCGTGGCCAGCAGCAGGGTCCAGTCCAGCCGACCCTGCGTGGCCAGCAGAAAACCGCCCACGGTAGAGATGAGATTGCCGAAGATGATGCCCGGCTTGGTCACCTGCAAATAACGCTTGAGCTTCATCACGTCCCGGCTCAGCGCAGCATCAGCGCGTCGGCGGTGGAGATGATCCACACCGACAGGCCAACCAGCATCACGATGATCATCGCGGTGAACAGGAAGGAGAAGCTGTTGAGCTTGCCTTCCTTGGTGAAGTTCAGATGCAGGAAGTATTTCAGGTGCACGATGATCTGCACCACGGCAAAGCCGAAGATGCCGATCATCGTGGCCTGCTTGGTGAAGCCGTGGCTCATCACCATCCAGAAGGGAATGGCGGTGAGGATGATGGCCAGCACGAAGCCGGTGAGGTAGCTTTTTACACTGCCATGATCGGCGGCATGTTCATGTGCCTGGCTCATTACATGGCTCCTTTCAGGTAGACGACGGTGAACACGCAGATCCACACGATGTCGAGGAAGTGCCAGAACAGGCTGAGGCAGTTCAGGCGGGTCATGGCGCGGCCGGTCAGGCCGGTCTTGGCCACTTCGATCATCATCACCGTCATCCAGATCAGGCCGGCAGTCACGTGCAGGCCGTGCAGGCCCACCAGACCAAAGAAGGACGACAGGAAGGCGCTGACATTGGGGCCGTGGCCCTCGGCGATCAGGTGGTGAAACTCGTTCACCTCCATGCCGATGAACACTGCGCCGCAGGCAAAGGTGACTGCCAGCCAGCCCAGCACGGCCGACTTGTTGCCCTTGTAACCGGCAATCATGGCAAAGCCGTAGGTGATGGAGGACAGCAGCAGGGCTGCGGTTTCACCCATCACATAAGGCAGCTCGAAGATTTCCTTGCCCGAAACGCCGGTGGCGACGTTGCGGTACAGCACCGCGTACGCCGCAAAAGCGGTGGCGAACAGGATGCAGTCGGTCATCAGATAGAACCAGAAGCCCAGCACGGTTTGCGAACCGCTGTCGTGGTGCTCGTGGTCGTCATGCGCGTCGTGCGCGTGCTCTACATAAGTACTCATCTTGGCTCAACCTGTTAAGCGGTAGTGGTGGGACGGCTACCACGACGCGGCTTTTCAGCATCGCGTTCGGTGTAGTTGTCCACATCAATGCCCATCTGCTCGAAGTGGGCACGCTCGATTGTTTCGACTTCATCCGGCTGCACGTAGTAGTCCAGATTGTTGTCGTAGGCACGGGCCAGCATGGCACCGATGATGCCAACCAGGCCGACAATCGCCAGCCACCAGATATGCCAGATCAAGGCAAAACCCAGCAGGGTAGTGAAGCCGCCGATGTACACGCCGGTGGCGGTATTGCTCGGCATGTGAATCGGGGCGTACTTCTGCGGCACCTTGTAGGCCTCGCCCTTTTCCTTCATGTCGGTGAAGGCGTCGATATCATGCACATGCGGCACGGTAGCGAAGTTGTAGAACGGCGGCGGCGAGGAAGTGGACCATTCCAGGGTATGGCCATTCCACGGGTCGCCGGTCACGTCGGCCAGTTTCTTGCGGTCGCGGATGCTCACCACGATCTGCAGCAGCTGGCAGCCGATACCGCAGGCAATCAGCACCGCGCCCACGCAGGCCAGGTACAGCCACGGGTCCCATGCCGGGTTGTCGGTATGGTTCAGACGACGGGTCATGCCCAGGAAGCCCAGGATGTACAGCGGGATGAAGGCGAACATGAAGCCGCTCTGCCAGAACCAGAAAGCCGCCTTGCCCAGCTTTTCATTCAGCTTGAAGCCGAAAGCCTTGGGGAACCAGTAGGAGAAACCAGCCAGATAGCCGAATACCGCGCCACCGATGATGGTGTTGTGGAAGTGGGCAATCAGGAACAGGCTGTTGTGCAGCACGAAGTCGGCACCCGGTACGGCCATCAGCACACCGGTCATGCCGCCGATGGAGAAGGTCACCATGAAACCCATGGTCCACAATACCGGCGGGGTAAAGCGGATACGACCCTGATACATGGTGAACAGCCAGTTGAACAGCTTCACGCCGGTCGGTACCGAAATCACCATGGTGGCGATACCGAAGAAGGCGTTTACATCCGCACCGGAACCCATGGTGAAGAAGTGGTGCAGCCACACCATGAAGCCCAGTACCGAAATCACGCCACTGGCGATGATCATCGAGGTATGGCCGAACAGGCGCTTGCCGGAGAAGGTGGAGATGACTTCGGAGAAGATACCGAAAGCCGGCAGCACCAGAATGTAAACTTCAGGATGGCCCCAGGCCCAGAACAGGTTCAGGTACATCATGGCGTTGCCACCGGCTTCCGCAGTAAAGAAGTGGAAGTCCAGGTAGCGGTCCAGGCTCAGCATGGCCAGGGCGCCGGTCAGGATGGGGAAGGAAGCCACGATCAGCACGTTGGCCCAGGTGCAGGTCCAGGTGAAAATCGGCATCTGCATCAGCTTCATGCCCGGTGCGCGCATCTTGATGATGGTCACCAGGAAGTTGATCGCCGTTAGCGTCGTCCCTATCCCGGATATCTGTAATGCCCAGGTGTAATAATCCACCCCCACATCAGGACTGAAACCCAGCTCGGACAACGGCGGATAGGCCACCCAGCCGGTACGAGCAAAGTTGCCCACGCCCAGCGACAGGTTGACCAGAATCACCGCCGACACCAGCAGCCAGAAGCTCAGCGAGTTCAGGAAGGGGAAGGCCACGTCGCGCGCGCCGATCTGCAGCGGCACCACGATGTTCATCAGGCCGGTCATGAAGGGCATGGCCATGAAGATGATCATGATCACACCGTGGGCGGTGAAGATCTGGTCGTAATGCTCTGGTGGGAATACCCCCAGATGCCCGTCAGTGGCCATGGCCAGCTGGGCACGCATCATCAGCGCATCGGCAAAGCCGCGCAGCAGCATGATCATGGCGACGATGATGTACATCACGCCGATTTTCTTGTGGTCAACCGAGGTCAGCCACTCATGCCACAGATAGCCCCACTTGCCGAATTTGGTAATGAGTGCCATCACCAGCAGGCCCATCAGGCCGGCACCGGACAGCGCAGCCACGATGATGGGCTCGTGGAGTGGAATGGCATCCAGAGTCAGTTTGCCTAACAACATCGATTATTGCTCCTTGACGGCCGGGGTTTCGCACAGACGCTTGGTCAGTGCAGCCAGCTTCAGTTCGTCGTCCGTGGCAGCCAGCGACTGGCGGCCTGCCATGTATTTGTGCAGCACGGCATCAAACAGACGCGGTTCTGGCGTGGTGTAGAAGGCCGCGGCATTGTTCTCGCTCGGCTTGACCAGCGCGAGGTAGGCATCCGCGTTCAGCGCCTTGCCCGACGCACGCACCTTTTGCACCCAGGCATCAAACTGTTCCGGCGTTTCGGTGGCGATGGCATTGAACTTCATGCCGGAGAAACCGGCACCGCTGTAGTTGGCGGAGAAGCCCTTGTAAGTGCCCGCCTCGTTGGCCACCAGATGCAGCTTGGTTTCCATGCCGGCCATGGCGTAAATCTGGCCACCCAGTTGCGGGATGAAGAAGGAATTCATCGCAGCATCCGAGGTAATGCGGAAATTCACCGGCACATTCTTGGGGAAGGCGATCTGGTTGACGGTGGCGATGTTCAGATCCGGGTAGATGAACAGCCACTTCCAGTTCATGGCCACCACCTGCACGTTGATCGGCTTCTTGTCCGAATCCAGCGGGCGGTAGGGGTCGAGCTTGTGGGTGGTATTCCAGGTCACCACCGCCAGACAGGCCACGATGATGATGGGGATGATCCAGACAACGGCTTCGATCTTGTTGGAGTGCGACCACTTGGGGGTGTAGATGGCATCCTTGTTGCTGGCGCGATACTTCCAGGCAAACAGGAAAGTCATCACGATGACCGGGATGACAACCAGCAACATCAGCAAGGTGGCCGTGATGATCAGGGACTTTTCATCCGCCGCTACCTGTCCTTTGGGGTCAAGAATGCCACCTTGACACCCCGAGAGCAGTACAGCCAGCACGGGCGAGAGTCCCCACAACAGGCGGGTGGGTCTAAAGTTTCTCATCATACGACTTTACGGGTTAAAGATTCGTTGCTCGCGCCTTGGCGCGGGTGACAGTGCACGGCCTGGCACTGTCGGTGATGCAGCAGCCGGCAACAGGGCCGACCCGGCGGGCAGAGCGCACGACCTTGCCACTCTACCCGTAATGAATATCATTCCATCCCCATCTGCCCAACCCTCCCCGCCAGCACCAGCCATCACGCGCTGACCATGCTGTTGCTGGATGGTCTGCGCCTGTGCAGACCCCCGCCAAACGGAAAAGGTGAAATGGTATATGGCCAGCAGATCTGGCCGGCAGCGCCGTCATGCCGCAGCGCACAAGCGGGGGCTGACAACGCTGCGACAATTTGTCACAGTGACGGGCGCGCTATTACAAATCAGTTTCATTCCCCAGGGCAAGCCGTCACTGCCGGACATTGCCCGAAAAACCGCATCAAAATGGTGCATACTTGATTTATGTCAATATCAAGATGGCGTTCTCGTGATAGGCGCAGCAAGGATTTACGCCTTTCGCATGGTCTGTGCGATACCGCACACGGATTGTTGCAATTAGTTACAAAAAACACCCACCAGCCAGAACAGAAGCGCGCAGCAGAAGCTGCCAGACATGAAAAAACCGCCGCTTGCAAGCAAGACGGCGGTGTTGTGTATGGCGGGGTAACAATGCGGCAGACAAGCTGTCATTGCCGGCCCTGGCCGGGCAGAAACTACACCGGCAATGCAGATTGCGAACCGGCGATCAGCGTTCGAGCGCCAGGATGGCCTCCAGATCCTGATCCACCTTGCGCATGCGTTCGTACAGCTCGCCCGTGCTGTCCACCATCTGGTCCAGCTGCTGCTGACTGCTGCCCGAGGACGCCGCCAGCTTGGCCAGCAAGTCCATGACCTGCTGCATTTCCTGGGCAAAGCTGCCGACATGGGCATTCATCTCGCGCATGTCCACACCCACCTGCTGCACCCCGCTCATCACATGCTCCACCGCGCCACCGGTGGCATCCAGATTCGACTGGGTGTTGTTGGCCAGCTTGCGCACCTCGTCGGCCACCACGGCAAAGCCACGGCCGGCCTCGCCCGCCCGCGCCGCCTCGATGGCCGCATTCAGCGCCAGCAAATTGGTCTGCTCGGCAATCTTCTTGATCATCAGCATCACGTCGCCAATCTGGCGCGCGTCTTTTTCCAGCTCAACGATACGCTGACTGACATTGGCGGAAGTCTTGTTGCCCTGCTCCACGCTATCGGAAAAACGCGCAATTTCCTGCTGGATGGCAATCAGGTGCGTGACCAGCTCGGCAGAGGCCTGGCGGAACAGCGGCAGGCTTTCCATCAACTGGCTGGCAAAGCTCTTGTAGCCCTGCAGCTCATGGATGACCTGGGTTTTCATGCGGTCAATACAGTGGGCACGCGATACTTCGCGGCTGTAGAAGTAATTCTTGAAGTTGGCGTAGTGCACCGGGAAACGCTGCACAAAATCGTCCTGGAAGTTTTCCACCGCCGGATAGAAGAACACTGCGGTCTGGGTCTGGTTGATGTTCACCCCCAGCAGCTCGCCGAAGGAGGAGAAACCGGCCACCGGGATATTGCCGTAGACATTGCTATTGGCCAGCGCTCCGCTGTTATTGAGGCGGCGCAGGATGCAGTCGTTGAGCAAACCGCCAATGGCCGCCGGCTTGCCCTGGCTGAAGCGGGAAAAATCACTCTGCGTGCGCTCCACCAGCCCCTCTTGCTTGAGCAGGTGCAGTTCCTCACCAAACGACAGGTCACAGGCGAATTGCAATACGCCCTTCTCGGCATCCACCCCCAGCACGGAACGGACAAACATCTCGTTCTTCAGCTTGATGCCGAAACTGAATTTGCCCAGCCGCTCCGCCACTTCGGCAGGCCGACAGGAAAAATGGCGCGCCAGCACATCCACCACATTGCACACCTTGCCATCGCGGTCGAATACCGACTCGACCCGGCGCAGTTCCGAGCTGGCCTTGGCAATGGTGAAGGCCGTGCCGGTTTCCTGGAAGTTCTGCGACTTGAACACGCCATAGCGATAAGCCGGTGCCAGCTTGATGAACACCAATACGGCATGGCCGTCGCGCGCGCTCTGGCCATCATGCAGGCGGGTCATGCTGAAATCCAGCGGACCGCCGGCCGAGCCACCAATAAACAGATAAGGAAAGCGGTCCGACTCGTAAATGGCTTCCATCAGATAGCTTTCGCTATTGGACAGGCCATCCACCAGGGTCAGTACAAAACCTTCCTGATAATTCATGGAAAAGGACGGCTGCACCCGCGACAGATTGTCCACCAGACGGCGCACCCGCTCATCATGCCCCAGCTTGGGCTGGCCGGACTTGATGTCCTCACAGGCCAGCGGCACGCTGGCTACATGCACGTCAGCCAGCACCTGCTGGTCGAACAGCTGGAATACCATGCTGTCCCAGCCCGGATTGGCCGGCAGGTAGAGCGCATCACCCGCCTTGGCCGAGCACAGTTCACCCGCCGTGGTGGTCAGTACCACCTTGGCCCCCAGAAATGCCGTAGCAGCACTACGGGCGACCTGGTCCAGATTGGCGCTCGGGTTGATAAAACCCAGCACCAGCTTGATGTCGCTGCGACTGGCAGCGCGCAAATCATTATCCATTGTGCTGCTACGCGTGCGGATAAGCTGGATGGGGTCTAGCCCGAGATGGCTGGACCGCGTGGCGTTTGTCGTCTTATTACGCTTGAAGAACATCCCGACTCTCCCATTGCATTGTTTTTACTAATTATCATTCACATGCAAAAAACATGAACCACCTTGATATTAGCAAGAAAAATCCCAAATTTATTGTGGTTATTCTTAAGTGACGAACTAATCCGCTCACCGGCCAGCCATGCGGCAAGGTTGAGTCTGCCGTCGCCAAGCGCCATACTCCTGCGGTATTGAATCAACCCGATGGATTGCATGGCATGACTTACCGTATCGTGTTTGTGGAAGACGACCCCGACCTGGCCGAACTGATCAGCGACTTTCTGTCCCGCCACGAGATGGACGTGGTAATCGAACCGCGCGGCGATACCGCGCTGGCCACCATTGAGCGCGAGGCCCCCGACATGGTGTTGCTGGACATCATGTTGCCAGGCAAGGACGGCCTGTCCATCTGCCGCGAATTACGGCCGAACTTTGATGGCCCCATCATCATGCTCACCTCGCTGGATAGCGACATGAACCAGATTCTGGGGCTGGAGCTGGGCGCCAACGACTACATTCTGAAAACCACCCCGCCCTCGGTGCTGGTGGCACGTCTGCGCTCGCAGTTGCGCAATATGCGGCCGGCTCAGCCGGCAACGGAAACCCAGCCGCTCAAGACCCAGCGCAAGCTGGTATTCGGCCAGCTCTCCATCGACCCGGTCAGCCGCGACGTCATCCTGGAGCGGGAGAAAGTGGCCCTGTCCACCTCGGACTTCGACTTGCTATGGCTGCTGGCCAGCCATGCCGGCGAAACGCTCAACCGCGACATCCTGCTCAAGGAAATGCGTGGGGTCAGCTATGACGGGCTGGATCGCAGCATAGACGTAGCCATCTCCCGCCTGCGCAAAAAACTGGGCGACAACCCGACCGAACCCTTCCGCATCAAGACAGTGCGCAACCGCGGCTATCTGTTCTCGCTGTCCGGCTGGGAATAAGCATGCGGCGTCTGTTTATCCAGTTTTACCTGCTGCTGGTCACCTGTTTCATGGTGGCGGTGGTGATGGTGGGCGCGGTATACAAGCAAGCAGTCGACGATGTGGGCGAACGCTATCTGTCCGATCTCCTGCGCACCACGCTCTCGCTGATCGAGGCCGACCTGCACGGCATACCGGAAGACCGCTGGACGGAAACGCTGCAAAGCTCGAATCACGACTTCACCTTCAAGGTCACGGTAGAAAAGCAAAGTAACTACCTGCTGGACGAGGAATCGGAAGAAGCGCTCAATCGCGGCGAGATCGTGATGCTGGAAGACAAATACCTGTTCCTGCAGAAGATCGAAGACAGCAACTACCTGCTGGTGGCTGGTCCGCTGCGCTACCTGTTCTTCCTGCATCAGCTCAAATCGGTGGATTACGCCTTGCTGGCGCTATTGGGCCTGTCGCTGGCGATACCGGTATTCCTGTGGATGCAGCCACACTGGAAAGATCTGGTTACGCTGGAAAAAACCGCCGGCAAACTGGCGGGCGGTGATTTCTCCGCACGGGTCCACCTGCCCAGCCGCTCTGGCGTGCGCCAGGTTGCCGCCGCCTTCAACCACATGGCGGACAGCATCGCTGCCCTGTTGGCCAGCAAGAAGGCACTGACCAATGCGGTGGCGCACGAACTGCGCACCCCGCTGGCGCGGCTGCGCTACCGGCTGGCCCTGCTGGAAGGCGACGAAGACTCCCCGGCCAAGAAAGCCATTGAAAAAGACCTGGACGCCATCGACTCGCTGGTGGAAGAGCTGTTGTTCCATGCCAAGCTGGACCGGCCGGAAGCACCGCTGCAACTGAACCAGTTCAATGCCATTGCCTGGGCCAAAGAGCGTATCCACGAACAGGCCACGCTGGCACCGGACCTGAACTGGATAGAACCATCCGGCCAGGAGCTTGATTTTCTGGCTGACCAATACCTGGTCACCCGGGCGCTCGACAACTTTCTGTCCAATGCGCGCCGCTATGCCGAGAGCACCATCCAGACCACGGTTTGTGTGGAAAACCGCAACTGCATCATCATGGTGGATGATGATGGCCCCGGCATTCCGGAGACGGATCGCGCCCGTGTGTTCGACCCCTTTATCCGGCTGGATGAAAGCCGTGGCCGCAAGACTGGCGGCCATGGTCTGGGCCTGGCGATTGTCGCCGGCATCGCCCGCCTGCATCACGGTGAAGTACTGGTGGAGAAATCGCCATTGGGTGGAGCGAGATTCATTCTTCGTTGGCCAACATGAGAATGTACATTTTGTTACATTGAGAAACATCGCACGGGTAGACGTTGCGGTGCAGCACCGTTAGGATGCCCCCCTGAATAGGACTATCTGTCCTCCTTCAAACTTGATTTTCAAGATGAACTTAGGAGTTTTACAAAAATGAAAAAGCTGGCTCTGCTCGCTCTGACCGCCGCCTTCGGCCTGACCTCCACTGCTTCCTTCGCTGCTGACACCTCCGCTCCGGTAGCTATCCACAAGGCCAAGAAGGCTGAGAAGAAAGTAAAGAAAGACGCTTCCGCTCAGAAGGCTCAAGCCGCAGAAGCTTCCGCTCCGGCCAAGA
>NZ_QAJS01000018.1:130162-322777 GCF_003852595.1 Aquitalea sp. FJL05 | reverse complement strand
TGCGTTTGGGCTGCGGCCTGAGTGCCCACAAGCCGCCAAAAGGCGGCTTTGTTGCGCCTGGGGTGCGCGGGGACGGGGGAAGGTGGCCTACCTGCCCTCAAGGACAGCAAACAGCTATGATGTATCTGTCATTGACAGGAGAATGCAGCATGGCCCGAATTCTGCTCGGTATCCTTTTCTTGTGGCTGGCCGGTCTGGCGCAGGCGGCGGAACCACGGCTGGCACCGGATGGTTGGGAACAGCAACGCACGCTGGTACTGGGGGGCCAACCGGTTTATCTGTTCATGGCCAAAGAGGGGGAGCTGACGGCCCAGCAACGCGTGGCCAGGGTGCAGGCCCGCTTGCAGGTTCTGGAGGCGGCAGATGCCAGCCATGCGGTTGAAGCGACGCCATATGGGCAAGGGGCCGCCACGGGCTACCGGCTGTCGGTCAACGGCAAGTCCTTGTTCAATATTGTCGCTGGAGATCTGGATCCAGCGGATGGCCTGAGCTTGCAGCAGTCTGCCAGTAATGTGCAGCAGCGGCTGAATGCCTTACGGCTGGCCTATTTGGAGGAGCATTCTTCCGGAGCACTGGCTACCGCGCTGGCTCTGAGTCTGGCTGGCAGTGTGCTATTCGCTGCGCTGCTTTATCTGATGATGATTTTGCGCCGGCGCGCATTGCTGCGGGTGTCGCAACGGCATGCGCTGTTTCCTGGCTGGCTTAACAAGCGGCAGACCCTGCAGCGGCTGCTGCAGCGTGCTGAAGGCAGCATCATCAACCTGACCACGGGTCTGTGTGTCATTTTTCTGAGTTATCTGTGGTTGACCTGGCTGCTGGGGCGTTTTCCTTACACCTTGCCCTGGAGTCGTCGTCTGGGCAGTTTCCTGTGGCAGCTGGTCGCGTCGCTGGGCTCTGATGCGCTCGGTGCGTTACCCGGTTTGCTGACGGTGGGGCTGATCTTCCTGTTTACCCGCTTGCTGACTCGTGGTCTGCAACTGATTTTCGACATGGCCGAACGTGGCCAGCTGCGTTTTCCTGGCCTGCATCCCGAGACCGCCGGTGCTACGCGCCGCTTACTGGGGGTGGTGCTCTGGCTGTTTGCGCTGACGGTTGCCTATCCCTATCTGCCGGGAGCGGACTCCGATGCGTTCAAGGGGATGAGCGTATTTTTCGGTTTGCTGGTCACCTTAGGTTCGGCAGGCATCATGAACCATGCGATGAGTGGCCTGGTATTGGTGTATTCGCGTGCCTTGCGACCGGGTGATTTCGTGCGCATCGGTGATGTAGAAGGTGTGGTCACCGAACTCAGTGCCTTGTCGACCAAGATACTGACCCGGCAGGAGCACGAAGTGACGCTGCCCAATGCGGTGGTGGTGGGCGGCAAGGTGGAGAATTACAGCCGCACCAGCCCGGGCCGTGGCCTGATACTGACGACCACGGTCACCATTGGTTACGACACGCCGTGGCGGCAGGTCAGTGCCATGCTGGAGCTGGCGGCACACCGTACCTCACTGGCGGATCACACCGAAGCCGTGGTGGTGCGGCAGTTGAACCTGCAGGATTTCTACGTCGAGTACGAACTGCAATTACGTGCAATTGCCGATGTCCTGCCGCAGGAAGTGCGCAGCGAGCTGCACGGGCATATTCAGGACACCTTCAACGAATTCGGGGTGCAGATCATGTCGCCACATTTCATGGCTCAGCCGGAGCAGGCTGTCATGGTGCAAGCCGCACAATGGTATGCCGCGCCAGCCCGACCAGCTACGGCAGAGGGTGATCAGACTAAATAGCTGTTTGTCATCAATTGTGTGAAATCAGCGCGGAGGAACCCCGCTAGCAGTCAGATGCGATTGGCTGGGGCAATCTGTGCTTTTCTAGCCTGGAATTTATATTAATTGTTTAAGTGATCGCGGATTTTATCAATAAGTGCCGGCGTAATGCTTGCCTGGCAGGGTGGCTTGCTGCTATACCAAAAGCGTAAATTATCGCATTGCTGCCGGCCTTCCCATCTCCGGTGGCCATCCGCCGAGGGATACCGCAATGTCGTCGCTGCCAATGAGGCTGTTGATCCTGGAAGACCAGGTGATTCTGCGCAAGCTGATTTCCCGCCAGACCGGCTTTTTCAGCCGCCATGCCACCCAGATTGATGAATTCAGCGACCCGGCCGAGGCATTGCGCAGCGCGGCGGAAATCAGCTACGACCTGATCATTACCGATATCGGCATGCCGGGCATGAACGGCATCGATTTCATCAAGAATCTCAGTGCCATCGGCTGTCGGGCCTCGTTGTTGATCATTTCCGGCTACGACGACCGCACTTTGCACACCATTGCCGACATGGCCCACCATCAGGGTATCAGCAGCGTCCATTTCCTGTGCAAGCCCTACAGCATCGACCAGTTTCTGCATCGGCTCAACGCGGTCTTTGCCGATCTGGAGCAGCGTGCGCTTACCTGTCCGCTTGATCTGCAACAGCTGTGGCAGGACTGTGCCAGCCAGCCGCTGCAGCTGGAGTTCAAGCCAGTACTGAGCCGTGATACGCAGCAGCTACGTGGCATGCACCTGGCAGCCATCCGGCTGCAGGACAGGCTGTTGCCGCTGGATGCTGCGCTATACCGCCAGCTGGCGGCCAATCCGCAATTGCCGGTGCTGATTCTGGAAGTAGTCATGGAGCAGCTAGCCCAATTGCTGGCCAGCCTGCCGTTGGAGCTGCGCCAGCACTGTCTGTTCAGCCTTTATCTGGATGGCGATTGTCTGGCCAACGACAATCTGTTCGACCGCTACCACAGCACCTTGCGTCAATATGGCATCCAGCCCGGGCAGATCGGCTTTCTGCTGGCTGATGGCATGCATGAGCAACGGTCGGCGGTGTGCTTTGAAAACATTGCCAAATTGAAGTACTTCGGCTTCTCGCTGTTGGCAGACCAACTGGGCGAAGGCGGGCTGACGCTGGGCAATCTGCTGCGCCTGCCGCTGGATGGCGTGTGCATTTCAGCCACCGCCTTGCGCCAGTTGCGCCTGCAGGCCGTGGATATGCCGGCACTGCTGCACTGCTGCGGCCTGACTTTGCCGCAGTTGACCATCACCCGGCTCGACATGGAAGCCGACCTTGCGCTACTGGACGGCCTGGAAGGCTGCAGTGTCAGTGGCGAACAGATAGCCCTGCAGATGAGCAGCAGCGAACTATCATCTTATTTACAGCAATAGACTGCCGGCAAGCTCATGCACCAGACCGGCAGCGTACTGATGTCCCGCCATGCAAAGGGGTGAACATGTCTAACGAGCTAGAAAAACTCAAGATACTGGTGGTGGACGACCAGTCGCTGGTCAGGACGCTGGTCAGCCAGTCCTTGCAGTCCATGGGTATCCGGGCTGAAAACATCTCGCAGGCACCGGATGGCAGCACTGCCATGCGCACACTGGACATGCGCATGGTGGACTTGGTGCTGTGCGATGTGGAAATGAAGCCGATGAACGGCCTGGACCTGCTCAAGGAACTGCGCTGCGGCCATACCATGAATGCCTCCAATCTACCGTTCATCATCCTGTCCGGGCATGCCGACCGCGGCAATGTCACGGTGGCCGTGCAGCTGCATGCGGATGGTTTTGTGGTCAAGCCACCCAAGCCGGTGGATGTGGAAAAAGCCATTGCGCAGGCCTTGCGCCGCACTCGGCCGGAAGTGGACCCCTTCAGCTATTACGGCGTGGATACCGGCACCGATTACGACAAGAAAGTGTTCCGCCGCCTGTTCGAGCCGCGCCCGGAGGACCTGCCTGATGGCCCCAATGAAACGGTTACCGTAAACAGTGCCAAGCCCGGCTCCGTGCTGGCCGAGGACCTGTTCAGCAAGGGCGGTCACCTGTTGCTGCCACGCGGTGCCAGCATTTCTGCCAACCAGCTGGCGGTACTGCGCAACTACAGCGACCGCTATGGCGTGCAGCAGCTGGTGGTTGAAAAAGCCGTGGAGGCCGCCGCCGAGGGCGACCCTGCCTCCGAGCCGACCGGCTGAAACAGACTGCCCGCAGGGGAGAGTGCATGGCCACTATCAGCAACAAGGCAAGCCAGACCTTATCCATTGGCAGGGCCGTCATCGCCATCGTGGTGTTGCTGGGGGTCTTCCAGATCGGCTGGGTGGCCAGATTGCTGTCGGTTTCATGGCAGCATTATCAGCAGGCAGTCGAACTGGCCGAAGTGCACCAGATCCGTACCAAGCTCTATACCGCTGCCGATCTGCTGCGGCGGGAGGCCATACTCAGCCGCAGCCTGCTGTATCGCGACCATCCGCCTTTCCCACAGGAACGCAGTCAGCTGCAGCTGCTGCGTGCACAGGCCGATCAGTGTATGGAGCTGGCGCTGGCAGCTGGTCAGCGTGATGTGGTGAGCGAGCAGCGTCCCAAGCTGGCCATGGTGCAGATGCAACTGGACAGTTTCCGCAGCTTGCGCGCAGAAGTGGACATGCACATTGGCCCGGCGTGGGGCCAGGACGAAACCCTGGGCTATGCCGAAGAACTGTCATCCCGCCATCTGCAGGATGCCATCGATAATGTACTGATCGGCATGAACGGCCAGATGAAATGGACCGCGCCGGCCGGGCTCTACATCAATATGGACATTGCCCAGAGCAGCTGGAGCATAGGCCATACCCTGCGCACCACGGCAACGGCCTTGCTGCTGCGCAGCGAGCTGGATTCCCCGCTGAGCGAGACGGAAGAGGGCGACCTGCAGTCGCGACTGGACCTGAGCAACCTGATGCTGCAACAGCTGCGGGTGGATGCCGGCCATATCGAAGACCCGGCGCTGGCCGACAGCCTGCGCCGTATTTCCGATTCCGCCCTGACCCTGCACATGCTCAACAAGCAGCAGGTGCAACAACAACAGCAGCACCAGAGCATGCGTGGCATGCAAGGCGCCATGCAGCCGCTGCTGGACAAGGTGCAGCAGGAAAGCTGGGCGCTGTTCCAGAATGCCAACCGGCTGTGTGCCGAGCAGATCCAGCAGGCGCTGGCTGATTACCGCCGCCAGCTGATCCATGACAGCCTGCTGGGGCTGGCGATACTGGGGCTGGCGCTGATCCTGCTGTACAGCATGACCAAGCGGGTACTCAAGCCGCTCAATCACCTGCAAAGCATGCTGGATGCTGCTGGCGACGCCATCATGACCATCAGCCAGCAAGGCCGCGTGTTGTCGGCCAATGCCGGGGCGCAGCGCTTGTTCGGTACCGGCAGACAAGCGCTGGAAGGTATGCAGATCAGCCAGTTGCTGCGGCTGCAGCAGTCCTTGGACGACACGCTGCTGGCCGCCAGCGAGCTGGGTAGCCAGGTGCTGCAAGGCGAAGGGATCAAGCTGAACGGCGAATTGTTTTTCGCCGGCATTACCCTCAGCACCTTCCGTACTTCGGCCTCGGAAAAAGTCTTCATGCTCATCGTGCGGGACGAGCATCAGCGCCGCATTGCGGAAAACTCGCTGGAGCACAACCTGAGCATGCTGTCGGCCATTTCCCATGTAGAAAATCTCATGCTCAGCCGCTGGCCGCGCAATGAGGTGCTGGACCGGCTGCTGCAGGAATTCATCCGTTTCAGCCATGCCGAACAAGGCTTCATGCTGGTGCTGGCCGAGTTTCCGGATGACCGCTTCGAAATCCACCTGCAGGCCGGCCAGTGGCCGGACACCTTGCCCCCGCTGGAAGAACTGTCCCACGAAGCCGAGCCGCTGACCTGGCTGCTGCAAAGGCTGGCAGAGATGCCGTCGTGGATTACCCTGCCGGTGTCGATGGATGACGACGTATCGGCGCTGATCTGCCTGCGGCAGCCTGATCTGGCCATGCTGGGCAAGGGCATTCAGCCGCTGGTGGGGGCCTATGCCAATATTCTCGGCTTTTTCGACGAAGAAGACCGGCGCATGCTGTCCGAATCGCAGTTGCGCTCGGTATTGCAGGAAGAAGAAGCCATCTATTCCGCCTCGCCGGTCGGCTTGCTGCGGCTCAACGAGCAGATGCAGATTGTCCGTGCCAACCGCATGGCCGAAGACATCTTCAGCCAGGATGGCAATATGTTGCCCGGCATGCATTTGATGGAACTGCTGGCCTCAGACCAGAGCTGGTTCGACCTGACCAGCCAGCTCAACAGCATGGTGCAATACCAGAGCAAGCTGCGCTGCGAACTGGAATGCCTGGGGGCCGACGGCCGGCCGATCTGGGTGCTGTTCGAGGGCATGCTGCTGTTTCCCGACCGGCCGCGCGAGGGCACCATTCTGGCCTGTCTGGATATCACCGAGCGCAAGCTGGCGGAATTCGAGCTGCGTATGGCCCGTGACCAGGCCAATGCTGCCAATCGGGCCAAGAGCTCTTTCCTGGCCACCATGAGCCATGAAATCCGTACCCCGATGAACGGTGTGCTGGGCATGCTGGAATTGCTGACCATGACGCCGCTCAACCCCGAGCAGAAAGACAGCGTCAGCACCATTCAGGAGTCGGCACGCACCCTGTTGCGGCTGATCGACGACATCCTGGACTTCTCCAAGATCGAGGCCGACAAGCTGGAGGTGGTGCAAACCCCGACGGCGGTCAAGCCGCTGCTGGAGCAGGTACGCACCCTGTATGCCGAAACGGCCGCAGCCAAAGGCCTGCGCCTGCAACTGGAAGTAGACGACAAGCTGGCCCCGGCCCTGCTGCTCGACCCCTTGCGGCTGCGGCAGATTCTGCAGAACTTTGTCAGCAATGCCGTCAAGTTCACCGCCAACGGCGGCATCACCCTGCGGGTGGAAGTGCTGGAACAGGAGTTTGCCGCGCAGACGTTGCGCTTTGACATCATCGATAGCGGCATTGGCATTTCCCAGGAAAACCTCAGCCGGCTGTTCGAGCCGTTTACCCAGGCCGAATCCGATACCAGCCGGCGCTTTGGCGGCACCGGCTTGGGGCTGGCCATCTGCCGCCGGCTGGCAGGCCTGATGGGTGGCCATGTCGAGCTGGAAAGCCAGCCCGGCGAGGGGACCCGTGCCTCGCTGCTGCTGGTGGCCAATATCGTGGACGAAGCCGAGCTGCCGGCTGTCGAGGCCGACAGTGGCCAGCCGCCAGCGGCTGCGCCGGATGCGCCGCATGGTGTGGTGTTGCCCATCCTGTTTGCTGAAGACAATCCCACCAATCGCAAGCTCACGCTGCGCCAGCTGGAAAAACTGGGCTATGCCGCCGAGTGTGCCGAGGATGGCGCACAAGCCTACGCCATGTGGCAGGCCGGCCAGTACAGCCTGTTGCTGACCGACTGCCACATGCCGGTGACCGACGGCTACGAACTGGCACGGCTGATTCGTGCCTATGAGGCCGAACATGCCGAGCGTGGCCACCTGCCCATTATTGCCTGCACCGCCAATGCCGGGCAGGAAGAGCTGCACAAGACCAGTGCCGCCGGCATGGATGATTTTCTGACCAAGCCGCTGGCCATCAACGTGCTATCGGCCATGCTGGATAAATGGCTGCACCAACCGCAGGAGAATGTGATGTCCGACACCCAGGAACAGACACCCAATAGCGCCGCCCCCTGTCCTGTAGACCGCTCCGTGCTGGAGGTCTACAGCGATGGTGAGCTGTCCGTCGAGCTGGAAATCCTGCACGACTTCGAAGAGGCCAATCGTGAAGACATCGCCGCGCTGCGCCTGGCGGCAGCCGAGGTCAATGTCGAGCAGCTGGCCTGGGCCGCGCACCGGATCAAGGGCGCCAGTCGCATGGTGGGGGCCAATGCCATGGGTGATGCTGCCGAACAGGTGGAGAAGACGGCCAAGGCCGGCCAGGGCGAGCAGGCGGTGGCGCTGCTGGCCGGGCTGGAAGTCGCGCTGGGTGAGTTTGAACACTGGCTGCAACAGCAGGACACCGCCAGCGTATAAGCCGGCTGGCTACATATTGCGGCTGATGGCCTCGCTGCGTTCCAGCGTGGCGATCAGCCAGTCGCGGAAGGCGCGGATCTTCGGCTGCTGTGCCATTTCGTGCGAGTACATCAGGTAGTAGGCCCACTCGGTTTCCAGCACGGTATCAAACGGAATCACCAGTTTGCCGCGCTGGATGTCGTCGTTCACCATCGACACCTGTGCCAGCGTCACCCCCATGCCGGCGGCTGCCGCATGCAGGGCGTATTCCAGTGCGTCGAAAGTCACGCCGCTTTCCGAATTCAGCGAGTTCACCCCCGCCAGCTTCAGCCAGCGGTCCCACACATCCTGATCGCGCCACGGGTGCAGCAGGGTGTGGTATTGCAAATCTTCCGGCGTGCGCAGCGGATGCGCACCTTGCAGCAGCGCCGGCGAGCACACCGGCACCAGCTTTTCGCGGCAGATGCATTCGATGCGCATGTCGGTGGACACTTCCGGCCGCGCCATGCCGATGATGGCCAGATCATACTCGGCCCGGTTGAAGGGCTTGTCGTGAATCAGCTGGGTGATCAGGTGCAGGGTGTATTCCGGGTAGCGGGTCTGGAAATCCGGCAGATTGGGCAGCACCCAGCGCATGGCCGGAGTGGGGGGGATGCGCACCCGCAGGCCGCTCTGGCGCAGCCGCAGCATTTCACTGGCTTCGTGTAGCAGCTGGAAGGCATCGCGTGCCGGTTTCACCAGCGCCTCGCCCTCGGCCGTCAGCGCCAGCCCGCGCGCCTGGCGAATGAACAAGCTGGTGCCGTAGAACTCTTCCAGCGTCTGCACATGGCGGCTGACTGCGCCCTGAGTCAGATGCAGCGAGGTGGCGGCACGGGTAAAGGACAAGTGTTCCGCCGCAGCGACAAAAACACGCAGCGCGTTAAGAGGAGGCAGTTTCATCGAATTCATGTCGTTTAGTCATGGCTGGCATGATTATAACTGCTTTGCCAGTTTTGCAGTGGCTGCTTATCCTTGCGGCCTAGCTCATTGATAATCAATGCAAAGAATCGATTTGCTTCAGTTGAAGCATTTTATTGTGCAAAGCCAGCTACTTGCTGGGGTTTTGTACGAGCGATGTCCTCAATGCATGGATAATCTGCTGGCGCGGCAGGTGCCGCCAGCAAGCCCCCATCACCTGGCTGCTGCCCTTGCGGCAGCGCCTACAGTTTTCCACCCATCTCCACGTTGGGAACGGCCGGGTCTTACCTCTGGGACCTGGCCGATTTTTTATCTATTCCGATGATTAGCAGCCTGCCATCCGGCTGACAGGCAAGAAAAAAGGCCACTTGCGTGGCCTGAAGATTCGGAGAAAAAGCCGCAGGACCGGATGAACCGGCCCCCTTGCGGACAAGGGCTGCTTTTTCGGGGTCAGAGTGTACAACGATGTCCGCTGCGGGGCAAACCGCGCCGTGTCGATCAGTCGCCCAGCGCTGCCAGCAGTTCGGCTTGCTGTTCGGTGATCAGTGCGTCGGTCAGCTCGACCAGATCGCCATCCATCACGTAATCCAGCTTGTACAGCGTCAGGTTGATGCGATGGTCGGTAATGCGGCCTTGCGGATAGTTATAGGTGCGGATGCGCTCGGAGCGGTCACCGGAGCCGATCAGGCTCTTGCGCTCGGCCGCTTCCTTCTGCTGCTGTTCGCGGCGCTGGATGTCGTTGATGCGCGCCGCCAGCACCTGCATGGCGCTGGCCTTGTTGGCGTGCTGGGAACGGCCATCCTGACATTCCGCCACGATGCCGGTGGGCAGGTGGGTGATACGCACGGCGGAATCGGTCTTGTTGATGTGCTGGCCGCCCGCGCCACTGGCACGATAGGTATCAATGCGCAGATCGGCCGGGTTCAGCACTACATCCACCAGCTCGTCGGCCTCGGCCATCACCGCTACCGTGCAGGCCGAGGTATGGATGCGGCCCTGGGTTTCGGTGGCGGGTACGCGTTGCACGCGGTGGCCGCCGGACTCGAACTTGAGCTTGGAATAAGCGCCAAAGCCGATGATGCGGACAATGGCTTCCTTGTAGCCGCCCAGGTCGGACTCGCTGGCGGAGACGATTTCCACCTGCCAGCGATTGCGTTCGGCAAAGCGGGTGTACATGCGCAGCAGGTCGGCAGCAAACAGCGCGGCTTCGTCGCCACCGGTGCCGGCACGGATTTCCAGAAAGATGTTCTTTTCGTCGTTGGGGTCTTTGGGCAGCAGCAGTTTTTGCAGCTCCAGCTCCAGCGCGGCCATCTTTTCCCGGCCTTCATCGATTTCCAGCTGGGCGAATTCCTTCATGTCCGGGTCGGACAGCATCTCGCCGGCAGTGGCGATATCGGTTTCGCACTGCTGGTATTGCTGGAAGGTTTCCACCACCGGGGTGAGTTCGGCGTGTTCACGGGTCAGCTTGCGGAACTGACCCATATCGGCAGTCGCCGATTCGCTGGCCAGGAGGTGGGTGACCTCTTCCAGACGATCGGCCAACTGCGACAGTTTTGTCGCAATCGACGGTTTCATTACGACTCCGGGTGTAAGTGGTACAGGCGGGCGATGGTTTCCACCACGGCCGCATGCTCCGCGCCGCTGCCCGAGGACAGGGCCTGGGTCGGGGGATGCATCAGTTTGTTGGTGAGTTGCTGCGACAGGCTTTCCAGCACTTTTTCCGGTGGAGTGCCCTTGGCCAGCTGCTTGAGCGCGGCCTCCAGCGCATGGCGGCGGGTACGGTCGGCTTCGTCGCGCAGGGCGCGGATCAGCGGTACTGTTTCGCGCTTTTTCAGCCAGTCGTTGAATTCGGCCACACGGGCCTGAATGATGGACTCGGCCTCTTCGGCAGCGCTCTGGCGGGCTTCCTTGCCCACTTCCACGATGCTGGCAATATCGTCCACCGTGTACAGGTAGACGTCGTTGAGCTTGCCGACTTCGATTTCGATATCGCGCGGCACGGCCAGATCCAGCATGAAGATGGGCCGATGGCGGCGGGCCTTGATGGCGCGCTCCACCAGCCCCTTGCCGACGATGGGCAGCTGGCTGGCGGTGGAGGTGACCACCACATCGTAGCGGTGCAGCACATCGGGCAGCTCGGCCAGGGTGATGGCATTGCCGCCAAACTGCTCGGCCAGCTTTTGCCCCCGCTCCAGCGTGCGGTTGGCAATGGTGATACAGGAAGGCTCACGCGCGGCAAAGTGGGTGGCCACCAGTTCGATCATTTCGCCCGCGCCGATGAACAGGATGTTCAGTTCACCGATGGTGGGGAAAATCTGCTCGGCCAGTTTCACTGCCGCAGCGGACATGGACACCGAACTGGAACCCACCGCCGTGCTGCTGCGCACTTCCTTGGCCACGGCAAAGGTGCGCTGGAACAGGCCATTGAGCAGCGAGCCCAGCGTGCCGACGTTTTCGGCGGCGCGTACCGCGTCTTTCAACTGCCCCAGGATCTGGGTTTCGCCCAGCACCATGGAGTCCAGGCCGGAAGCCACGCGGAAGGCATGGCGGGCGGCACTGCTGGCATCCAGCTGGTACAGATAGGGGCGTAGTTCTTCCACCGGCAGGCCGTGGTATTGGGACAGCCATTGCAGCGCCTGCTCGGGATTGTTGCTGTTGCAGTAGATTTCGGTGCGGTTGCAGGTGGAAACGATGGCTGCCTCGCGCGCCGCGTGTGAACCCACCAGGCTTTCCAGCGCATTGGGCAATACCTCGGCCGGGAAGGCTAGCTTCTCGCGTACCGACAGCGGGGCGGTGTGATGATTGAGGCCAAAGGCAACCAGATGCATGAGCGGAAAAGGCCGCGGAGGAAATGCGGTATTCTAGCCTAAGTTGCCGCCAACGTCCCTAACTCTGGGGTTTTTCCGTGGCAGTTGGCTCCATCTCATGGCTGCTGTCAGCAGCGTCAGCGCCGCCAGTGCCCGACTACCCGCTGTGCAGCTTCTGTCTTACCATGGCGTCTGACCGAATCAGGAGAACCGCATGTCGCTGAATCTTGCCGATATCCGCCAGGATTATTCGAAAAAGGAATTGTCACCGGAAGACTGCCTGCCGGATGCCGTGGCGCAGTTCGAGCTGTGGCTGAACGAGGCAATGACGGCGCAGGTACACGAACCGACGGCGATGAATGTCGCCACGGTGGGCGAAGATGGCCGCCCGACGGCGCGCATCGTGCTGCTCAAGGGCGTGGAGAACGGCCAGCTGGTGTTCTACAGCAATTATCTCAGCCGCAAGGGCCGGCAGCTGGCGGCCAATCCCTATGTTTCCGTCACCTTTTTCTGGCCGGAACTGGAACGCCAGGTGCGGGTGGAAGGACGGGTGGTGCCGGTCGCGCCGGAGGTCTCCGACGCCTATTTCTCCAGCCGACCCTATACCAGCCGGCTGGGGGCCTGGGCCAGCGAGCAGAGCACCGAGATCAGCTCCAAGAATGTGCTGATCAGCCGCGCCGCCATGTTTGGCGTCAAGCACCCGCTCAGTGTGCCGCGCCCGCCGCACTGGGGTGGCTACGCGGTGATTCCCGACCGTGTCGAATTCTGGCAGGGCCGCCCCAGCCGCCTGCACGACCGGGTGGTGTATCTGCTGCAGGCCGATGCCGGCTGGCAGCGGGTGCGGCTGGCACCCTGAGCTGGCTCAGGCTGGCGGTAGCTGGTGTGCCGCCAGCAAATCCTGCATGAAAGCGCGTAATACCTCGCTCTGTCGTGAGCTTTGTCGCGTCACCATGTGAAAGGTGGGGTGGTAGCACAGCTGCGCCGGATTGAGCGCCCGCAGCAAACCCTGCTCTACCATGGGACGGGCGAAGTGCTCGGGCAGAAAGCCCAGATGATGGCCGGACAGAATCAGCACGGCCATCGCTTCCATATTGTCGGCGCGCGCGGTGATGCGCCAGTTTTCCACCGGCAGCGGGATGTCCGGCAGCGGGTAGCTGCGCCAGGCCCAGTCGTGCCGGGCGACTTCTTCCACCGGCAGATTGCCCGCCTGCTGGAACAGCGGGTGTTCCTGGCTGCAATAGGCCATCTGGTGTTCGGTAAACAGCGGCAGGTATTGCAGGCTGGGGGCGCGGTGCCAGAAATAGCCGATGCCCAGATGGATTTCCCCGTTGATCAGTGTCTCTTCCAGCGTGCCGGGTGCCAGCATGGACAGCACCAGTTCCACCGCCTCTTCGCGCTGACGAAACCGTCGGATGGTTTCCGATAGCCGCGCATGCGCCCGCATGGTGGTATGCCCCACCACACCAATTCTTAACTGTCCCACCAGCTTGCGTTCCAGTTGCCGCGCCTCCACGCAGAAGGCTTCGGCGGCATCCAGCAACTGGCGGCTGGCATTGAGCAGCTGGCTGCCCTTGGCGGTGAGGGCAAAGCCGGCGCGGCCGCGTTCGCACAGGCGATAGCCCAGCCGGGTTTCCAGTGCGGCCAACTGGTTGCTGATGGTGGACTGGCTGACATTCAGGGTGGACTGGGCGGCGGAAATGCCGCCGGCATCGACAACGGCACGAAAAACCCTGATAAGGCGTAAATCAAGGCTGGACAGGGTGTTGAGCATGGTTTTTTCCCGGTGATGACGGTGAGTCAGTCCGGTCATTACACACATTCAGATTTATCAATGTAAACAGTGGAATACGGTGATTTTTCCCAAGTTGCCGCCTGAATAGACTGGGCCCTCGTTCAACCTCAGTTTCAGGAGTCTGCATGTCAATCGCTGAACGCCATCAGCCGCTGGGCGGCAATGCCATGCCGCGCTTTGGCGGCATCGCCACCATGATGCGTCTGCCCAAGGTGGAAACCGCCGCCGGCCTGGATGCCGTGTTTGTCGGCCTGCCGCTGGATATCGGTACCTCCAACCGCAGCGGCACCCGTTTTGGTCCGCGTGAAATCCGCAATGAATCGGTACTGCTGCGCCCTTACAACATGGGCACCGGTGCCGCCCCCTTCGACACCTTGCAAGTGGCCGACATCGGCGATATCGCCACCAATCCCTACAACCTGCTGGACAGTGTGGCGCGCATCGAGGCGGGCTACCGCGAGCTGCTGCAGTACGACGTGATCCCGCTGGGGCTGGGCGGCGACCACACCGTCACCCTGCCCATCCTGCGCGCCATCGCCGCCAAGCACGGCCCGGTGGGGCTGATCCATGTCGATGCCCATGCCGACATCAACGATGAAATGTTTGGCGAAAAGATCGCCCACGGCACCACTTTCCGCCGTGCGCAGGAAGAAGGCTTGCTGGCAGAGGGCCGCGTGGTGCAGATCGGCCTGCGTGGCAGCGGCTACGCCGCCGAGGATTTCGACTGGGCGCGCCGTCAGGGCTTTCGCGTGGTGCCGGCCGAGGAGTGCTGGAACCAGTCGCTGCAGGGGCTGATGCAGGAAGTACGCCAGCAACTGGGCGGCGGGCCGGTGTACCTGAGCTTCGACATCGATGGCATCGATCCGGCGTTCGCACCCGGCACCGGTACGCCGGAAGTGGCCGGCCTGACCTCGGTGCAGGCGCTGGAAATCGTGCGCGGCTGTCAGGGGCTGAACCTGGTGGGCTGTGATCTGGTGGAGGTGTCGCCGCCGTATGACACCACCGGCAATACCGCGCTGCTGGGGGCCAATCTCTTGTTCGAGATGTTGTGTGTATTACCTGGCGTCACGATCCGCCGCTAAAGCAATAACAGGCTGCCACAGAGCAGCCGCATAGATTCCGTTTGAATAGCCAATTAATTGCCAACAAGGCAGATTGAAGGAGAATAACCATGGGACTCGATATCTTCGTCGTGTTCATTTATATCGCCGGCATGCTGTTGCTGGGCTGGCTGGGCATGCGCCGCGCCACCAGCCGGGAGGAATTTCTGGTGGCAGGCCGCAACCTGGGGCCGGGTTTTTACATGGGCACCATGGCGGCTACCGTACTGGGTGGGGCTTCTACTGTGGGGACAGTAAAGCTGGGCTATGTGTACGGCATTTCCGGCTTCTGGCTCTGTGCCGCCCTGGGCTGCGGCATTCTGGTGCTCAACCTGTTCATGGCCAAGCCGCTGCTCAAGCTGAAGGTGTTTACCGTCACCCAGGTGCTGGAGCGGCGCTACAACACCGTGGCCCGCCGCACCAGCGCGCTGGTAATGCTGATGTACGCGGTGATGATCAGCGTGACCTCGGTGCTGGCGATTGCTACGGTGATGCAGGTCTTGTTCGAGCTGCCGTTCTGGATGGCGGTGGTGATCGGCGGTGGGGTGGTGGTGCTGTATTCCGCCGTGGGCGGCATGTGGTCACTGACGCTGACCGACATCGTGCAGTTCCTGATCAAGACCATCGGCCTGATGTTCATCCTGCTGCCCATCTGCCTTTACCGCGTGGGCGGCTGGGAGCAACTGGCGGCCAAGCTGCCGGCGTCCTACTTCAGCTTTACCGCCATCGGTGGTGAAACCATCCTCACCTACTTTGTCATCTACTTCTTCGGCATCCTGATCGGCCAGGATATCTGGCAGCGGGTATTCACCGCCCGCAGCGAAGGCGTGGCGCGCTACGCCGGCAGCATTGCCGGGGTGTATTGCATTGTGTATGGCTTGGTCTGTGCCGCCATCGGCATGGCTACCAAGGTCTTGCTGCCTGATCTGGCGGTGCCGGCCAATGCCTTTGCCGCCATGGTGAAGGAAGGTTTGCCGGACGGGGTGCGCGGGCTGGTGATTGCCGCTGCGCTGGCGGCGATGATGTCTACCGCCAGTGCCGCCTTGCTGGCGGCGTCCACCACGCTGACCGAGGACCTCAGCGGCCGTGATGGCTGCAGCCTGTGGACCAACCGCATTGTCACCCTGCTGGTTGGCCTGCTGGTGCTGGTGCTGGCCATGTTGGTGAGCGATGTGATCAGCGCGCTGACCCTGGCTTACAACCTGCTGGTAGCCGGCATGCTGGTGCCTTTGATGGGGGCCATCTTCTGGTCGCGTGCCACCACGCCGGGGGCCATCAGTAGCATGGTGCTGGGCTGTGGCACGGCTATTCTGGCCATGATCAGCTATGGGCTGGACTCCAATGTGCCCATCTATCTGAGCCTGGCCGTGAGCGTGCTCAGCTTTGTGCTGGTCAGCCTGGTGACCCGCAAGGAGCAACGCCAAGCCGCCGGTATCTGACCGATTGATGGCAGCAAGCGAAACAGCCGGGTATCCCGGCTGTTTTTGCATCTTCCGCTGGTTTAGCCGGCCAGATGTTCGGCGTGAAAGCGCAGCTGCTCTTCGATAAAGCTGGCAATGAAGTAATAGCTGTGGTCATAACCGGGATGGCGATGCAGCTGTAGCGCATGGCCACCGGCACGGGCAGCATTTTCCAGCGCTTCCGGCTTGAGCTGTTCGGCCAGAAAGTTGTCAGCCAGACCAATATCCACTCGCAGCGGCGGGATGTGTGCCGCCTGCTCCAGCACATGGCAGGCATCCCACGCTAGCCACTGGCTGCGCTCCTCGCCCAGATAGGCGGCAAAGGCTTTCTGTCCCCACGGTACATTTACCGGATTGGCAATCGGGCTGAAGGCCGATACCGATGCATAGTCCTGCGGCCGCTTGAGTGCGCAGATCAGCGCGCCGTGGCCACCCATGGAGTGGCCGGCAATGGCTCGCCGCTGGCTTACCGGAAAGTGCGCCTCGATCAAGGCCGGCAGCTCGCGGCTGACATAGTCGTACATCTGGTAGTGACGATTCCACGGTGCCTGGGTGGCGTTGAGGTAAAAGCCTGCGCCCTGACCCAGATCGTAGGCCGGGTCATCGGCCACGCCTTCGCCGCGCGGGCTGGTGTCCGGAGCCACGATGGCCATGCCCAGCTCGGCGGCAATACGCTGCGCGCCGGCTTTCTGCATGAAGTTTTCGTCGGTGCAGGTCAGGCCGGACAGCCAGTACAGCACCGGCACCTTGTCACCCCGTGCCGCCTGCGGCGGCAGATAGATGGCAAAGCGCATGCGGCAGCCCAGCACGGCGGAGTCGTGCAGGTATTGCTTGTGCCAGCCACCAAAGCACATGGTGCTGCTGATGTTTTCCAGATTCATTTCCGTCTCCCGAATAAGCCGGGCCTGCCACAGGTGCAGCCCGGCCCGGTGGTGCTTGGGGCGGCCAACAAGCAGCCTGGCGTCAGCGCAGCAAGGCGCGACGGTGCAGGCCATCTGTCAGCGGACTAGGAACAGGCTCTTAGTCCTTGCTGTAGTGGATGACGGAACGAATACTCTTGCCCTCATGCATCAGCTCGAAGGCGGTGTTCACTTCTTCCAGCGGCATGGTGTGGGTGATGAAGTCGTCCAGGCGGAATTCGCCCTTCAGGTAACGCTCGACATAGGTCGGCAGTTCCGAGCGGCCACGCACGCCGCCAAAGGCGGAGCCGCGCCATACCCGGCCGGTCACCAGCTGGAAGGGACGGGTGGAGATTTCCTGGCCAGCACCGGCCACGCCGATGATCACCGACTCGCCCCAGCCCTTGTGGCAGCACTCCAGCGCGGAGCGCATCACATTAACGTTGCCGATGCATTCAAAGGAGAAGTCCACGCCGCCATCGGTCATTTCCACGATGACATCCTGGATCGGCTTGTCGAACAGCGTGGGGTTGATGCAGTCGGTCGCCCCCAGTTTTTTCGCCAGCTCAAACTTGCTGTCGTTGATGTCGATGCCGATGATGCGGCTGGCCCCGGCCATGCGCGCACCGATGATGGCCGACAGGCCGATGCCGCCCAGGCCGAAGATGGCCACGGTATCGCCGGCCTTCACCTTGGCGGTGTTCACCACCGCACCCATGCCGGTGGTCACGCCACAACCCAGCAGGCACACTTCTTCCAGCGGCGCCGCCTTGTTCACCTTGGCCAGCGAGATTTCCGGCAGCACGGTGTATTCGGCAAAAGTGGAGGTGCCCATGTAGTGATAGATGGGCTGGCCGTCCTTGGAGAAGCGGGTGGTGCCGTCCGGCATCAGACCCTTGCCCTGGGTGGCGCGGATTTTCTGGCACAGATTGGTCTTGCCGGACTTGCAGAACTTGCACTCGCCACATTCCGGCGTGTACAGCGGAATCACATGGTCGCCCACCGCCACGCTGGTGACGCCTGCGCCCACCGACTCGACAATGCCGCCGCCCTCATGCCCCAGGATGCAGGGGAAGATGCCTTCCGGGTCGGCTCCGGACAGGGTGTAGGCATCGGTATGGCACACGCCGGTGGCCACCAGCTTCACCCGCACCTCGCCCGCCTTGGGCGGGGCGACTTCCACTTCCTCGATGGACAGCGGCTGGCCGGCGGCCCAGGCTACGGCGGCCTTGCACTTGATGATGTCTTGACTCATGGGATTCTCCTGATGGGTGGCCAGCGGCATCCCGCCCGGCAAGGGACGGCTGTCGGCCGGTCCGGTGTCTCGGGGCTGGCATGCAGCAGCAAACCGCCATTGTATTGGTGTCTGTTTGCGAGATAATCTGGTCAATTGGTAAATGATTTTTTCCGTGGAGTAATAATGGCGACATGGCAAGGGGTGAGCGAATTCGTCAGCGTGGCCGAACTGGGCAGTTTTACCCGCGCCGCACGGGCGCTGGACCTGTCGGTGGCGCAGGTCAGCCGCGAGGTGACCCGGCTGGAACAGCGGCTGCACGTGCAGCTGCTATACCGCACCACCCGCCAGCTGACCCTGACCGAAAGCGGCCGCCTGTATCTGCAACATTGCCGGCAGTTGCTGGACGGGCTGGACGAGGCCGAACGCGCCTTGTCCTTGCACCAGGCCGTGCCACAGGGGCGGCTCAAGCTCACCGCCCCGGTAGCCTATGGCGAGAGCCATATCGCGCCCTTGATCACCGGCTTTCTGCAACGCTACCCGGCGCTGGACATCCAGCTCAATCTCACCAATCAGGTGCTGGACCTGGTGGCCGAAGGCTACGATCTGGCCATCCGGCTGGGGCATCTGGCCGAATCCAGCCTGATGGCACGCCGGCTGGCCAGCCGCCGTCAGCATGTGTGCGCTGCGCCGGCCTATCTGCAGCGCCATGGCCTGCCCAACAGCTTGTCCGAGCTGGATGGCCACAACTGCCTGCTGGGCAGCAATGACTTCTGGCATTTGCAAGAAGGCAACAAGCGCCGCCTGCTGCGGGTGAAGGGCAGCCTGCGTTGCAATAGCGGCCACGCCCTCACCCATGCCGCCCTGCAGGGTGTGGGTATCGTGCAATTGCCGGACTACTATGTGGCGCGCCATTTGCACAGTGGCGCACTGGTGGAGCTGCTCACCGCCTATCGCGAGCCGGACGAGGGGATCTGGGCGCTGTATCCGCACAACCGCCAGCTCTCGCCCAAGGTGCGCATGCTGGTGGATTACCTGGCCGAGTGCCTGCCTGCTGTTAATCCCTTGCCACCGGTGGCTGGCGGACAAATATCGCCATCGCGCTGAAACCCCGGGCCGCTTTGCCGTATCATGCCGGCATTGCCGCCGGCCTGTTGCCGGGCGGCGCTCTGCATGCAAGGCCCTGATGATGCTGACCCGGCAAATCCCCCGCGAAGAAATCAAAACCATGCCCCTGTTTCCGGCGCTGACGCCGGATCAGGTATGCATGCTGGACAACCCGGAAGCCTTGGCGGCTGCCCTGCCGGATTTGCTGGCGGCGCCCTTGCTGGGTTTTGATACCGAATCCAAACCGACCTTCCGCAAGGGCGAGGAGTCGGACGGCCCGCACCTGATCCAGCTGGCTGACAGTCAGCGCGCCTGGCTGGTGCCGGTGGTCAAGGGCGTGTTGCCGGACGAGATCAAGACATTGCTGGCCGATCCGGCACGCCCGCTGGTGGGTTTCGATCTGGTGTCCGACCGCGCCCTGCTGAAAAGCCGGCTGGGGGTGGAGTGTGGTGGACTGATCGATCTGGGCAACTTGCTGCCCTCCGAGGACGCCCGCATTACCGTGGGGGCGGTGCAGGCGGTGGCGCGGCTGTTTGGCCAGTACTTCCGCAAATCGAAAAAACTGTCCACCACCAACTGGTCGCGCCTGCCCTTGAGCCCGGCGCAGCAAGCCTATGCCGGCAACGACGCCTGGGTGGCACTGCGGGTGTATCAGGAACTGCAGCAGCGCGGCCTGCTGCCGGATGCTGCAGCATGAGCGACTGGACCCGTGCCTTTACCGCGCTGGACGGGCTGGATGACGCCAGCCGCCAGCTGTTGCAGCTACAGAGCCATGCGCTGAGCGCGCCAGAAGGCACGGTGCTGTTCCGCGAGGGCAGCCCCTGCCAGGCCTATCTGTTTGTGCAGCAGGGGCAGATCCGGGTCCAGAAGCTGGGCGAAAACGGCCGCGAAATCACCCTGTACCGGGTGGAAGCGGGTGAAACCTGCATTGTCACCACCGCCTGTCTGATGAGCGGCAAGGATTATGATGCCGAAGGCGTGGCGGAAACCGCCATCCAGGCGCAGGCGCTGCCGATTCCGGCCTTTCGCCAGTTGCTGGCCAGCTCGGCTGCCTTTCGCGATTTCGTGTTCCGCGCCTATGGCAGCCGCATTGCCGACCTGCTGTTGTTGATTGAAGAGGTGAGTTTTGGCCGCATCGACCAGCGACTGGCCGCCTGCCTGCTGCAGCGTGCGCGTGGGCAGTTGGTGCTGAGCCTGACTCATCAGGAACTGGCCGCCGAACTGGGCAGCGCCCGCGAAGTGATCAGCCGCCAGCTCAAGGACTTCGAACGCCGTGGCTGGATTCAGCTGGGCCGTGGCCAGCTGCAATTGCTGGATAGCAGCGCCCTGCAGCAACTGGCCGGCAAATAAGCGCCCACTGTGGTTTTTGCGGCCGTTTTGTCCCAGCTGGTGCCGCTGTGTGATCTAGTCACTGAAGCGGCTTGCCGCAAGGCCTAGTCTCTCCTCATCGCCATCTGCATGGCCCCAACCTGAGGAGAAGCACATGTCCCCGAATGTAGGCGGTATCGACCGCACCCTGCGCATTGTCATCGGCATCGCCCTGATCATCGCCACCGTGGCCGGCCTGTTGCCGGTGTGGGGCTGGATTGGCATCGTGCCGCTGGCCACCGGGCTGATTGGCTGGTGTCCGGCCTATCTGCCCTTCGGCATCAAGACCTGCAAGCTCAAATAACACGATCTGCGATACTCGGGTGATCCTGCGTTGAAATGTCGTTCAAAATGCTCATGGACTCCATGTCCATTCCGCTTTTTCACGCCCTTTCGCCTTGTCTGACCCTTCGTTCGCTAGATCGTGGATGGCTCCAGGACCGCCAATCGGCTGATACCGCCCGAATGGCCGTAGCCGGTGGCATGGTGTAGCCTGACAGCCTTGTTTTCATCGGGTCTGCCCATGTCTGCCACACCACCTGCCCGCCCCCTGTTGCAACGCATCAGCCCCTTGCTGGGGCTGCTGCCCTTTGTCCGCCCCTATCGCCGCCGCGCCCTGCTGGCCTTGCTGGCGCTTACCGTGGCCGCGGTCTCCACCCTGGTATTGCCGATGGCCTTCCGGGTGCTGATCGATCAGGGCTTTTCCAGCCGTAATGCCGGCCATATCAACCAGTATTTCCTCATGCTGTTCGGCGTGGCCGTGGTACTGGCGCTGGCCACCGCCGGGCGCTTTTACCTGGTGTCCTGGCTGGGTGAACGGGTAACTGCCGATGTGCGCAGCGCCGTCTATCGTCACGTCATCAGCATGAGTCCGCAGTATTTCGAAACCACCCAGACCGGCGAGGTGCTGTCGCGCCTCACCACCGACACCACGCTGGTGCAGACGGTGATCGGCACCAGCCTGTCGATGGGCCTGCGCAATGTCTTGCTGATGCTGGGCGGGCTGGTGATGCTGGGCATGACCAGCCCCAGCCTCACCGGCTACATCCTGGTGACGCTATTGCTGGTGGTGCTGCCCATCGTGCTGTTTGGCCGTCGGGTACGGGCGCTGTCCAAATCCAGCCAGGACCGCATTGCCGATTCCAGCGCCATGGCCGGTGAGGTGCTCAATGCCATCCCCACCGTGCAGGCCTTCAACCAGCAGGCACAGGAAGCCGGCCGCTTTGTCGGCTCGGTGGAACTGAGCTTTGCCACGGCGCTGGCGCGTATCCGCGCCCGCTCCTTGCTGACGGTGGCGGTGATCATGCTGATCTTCGGTGCCATCGTGTTCGTGCTGTGGCTGGGTGCGCAGCAGGTATTGGCCGGACAGATGAGCGGCGGCCTGCTGGCGCAGTTCATCCTGTATGCGGTGGTGACGGCCGGTGCCATCGGCGCGGTGGCCGAGGTGTGGGGCGATGTGCAGCGCGCCGCTGGCGCCACCGAACGGCTGATGGAACTGCTGCAGCTGACCTCGCCGGTGACCGAAGCGGCCCAGCCGCATGCCTTGCCCATGGCTGGTCGGCTGCGTTTGCAGCAGGTGAGCTTTGCCTATCCTTCGCGGCCGGAGCAGCCTTCGCTCAGCCAGATTGATCTGGAACTGGCTCCCGGCGAGCATGTGGCGCTGGTGGGCCCCTCCGGTGCCGGCAAGTCCACGCTGTTCCAGCTCTTGCTGCGTTTCTACGACCCGCAACAGGGTGCAATCAGCCTGGGCGGCGTGGACATCCGCCAACTGGCCCTGGCCGATTTGCGCCAGCATATCGGCGTGGTGCTGCAGGATTCGGTGATCTTTGGCAGCAGTGCGCTGGAAAACATCCGCTACGGCCGGCCCGGTGCCAGCGATGAAGAAGTGTTCGCTGCCGCCCGTGCCGCCGCCGCCCACGATTTCATCCAGGCGCTGCCGCAAGGCTATGCCACCTATCTGGGCGAGCGCGGCGTGCGTCTGTCCGGCGGCCAGCGCCAGCGCATCGCCATTGCCCGCGCCATCCTGAAAAACCCGCCCATCCTGCTGCTGGACGAAGCCACCAGTGCGCTGGATGCCGAATCCGAACAGCTGGTACAGCAGGCGCTGGAACGTGCCGCGCACAATCGCACCACGCTGGTGATTGCCCACCGCCTGGCCACGGTGAAAGAGGCCGACCGCATCGTGGTGCTGGAAGGGGGACGTATCGTGGCGCAGGGCCGGCATGATGAGCTGCTGCACAGCTCGCCGCTGTATGCGCGGCTGGCGGCCTTGCAGTTCGGCCCCGAGGCGGGAGCCTTGCCGGCATGAGCGAGGCGGCCGAGGGCGACGCCGGGCTGACCCGGGCCGTGGTGGAGCGCTACCACCAGGCGTGGAAGCAGCGCCGGCTGGAGGACATTCTGGCGCTGTACCACCCGCAGGTGAGTTATCACGACTTCCTGCAGAACCGGGTGTTCCGGCTGGCCGAGCTGCGTGACTACGTGCAGGCGTCCCTGCCACAGGGCGAGGCCGAGCGGCTGGAGCACTGCGACCGCATCCGCGTGGATGGCGATACCGCCTTCATCCAGTACCAGCTGGTGTTGCGCGGTAGTGGCGGGCTGGCTTCCTTTCAGAGCAGCGAAGCCATTAGCGTGCGCGACGGGCTGATCTGGCGCGTGCGCGAATATGCCACCCTGCAACACGGCAGCAAGGCTGGCAGCGGCGCGACCAGCCAGCGCAGTCCGCTGCAAAGGCTGGGCCTGTCGGCACGCCAGCTGGGGCGCATGGCGGAAGACCTGCACAGCTATTTCCGTCTGCAGCAGCCTTATTTGCAGGCCGACTGCAATCTGGCGGCCGTGGCCAGCGCCACCGGCTACAGCCGCAACCAGCTGTCCTATCTGCTCAACCAGGTACTGGGGCAAAGCTTTTACCGCTACGTCAATCAGGCCAGGCTGCAGCATCTGCTGGCCAGCCTGCCCGCCGCCGACAGCATGGCGCGCATCGACCAGCTGGCCTTTGCCGCCGGCTTCAATTCGCTATCGGTGTTCTACCGCTGTTTTCGCGACCATACCGGCCTGACCCCCGCCACCTGGCTGCGGCGTTTTCCGTGCGGGTCCGCACAGACGACCAGCCAGCCGGACAAGGACTAAGCTGCAGGCTTCTTGCATGGAGGCCTGCCGATGGGCGCAACACACAATATCAGCCTGTGGATGGAACAGCTGGGCGACAGCCTGCAGCCGCGCCCGGCGCTGCACGGCGATATCGAAGCCGATGTCGCCATTGTCGGTGCCGGCTTTACCGGGCTGTGGACGGCTTATTACCTGAAACAGCAGGCCCCGGATCTGAACATCGTGGTGCTGGAAGCCGAGATCGCCGGCTTTGGCGCATCCGGCCGCAATGGTGGCTGGGTGATTGGCGAGGTGCTGGGCGAAGACCGGCTGCTGGCCGGGCTGGACCCGCTCGCCCGCAGCCATAGCCGCGCACTGCTGCATGACATTCCCGACGAAGTGGGCCGGGTCATCGCCCGCGAAGGCATTGACTGCCACTATCGCAAGGGCGGGGTGCTGTACTGTGCCGCCCGCTATCCCGAGCAGGAAAGCCGGCTGCGCCAGCAACTGGTCGACTGGCGCGCCCATGGCCACGGCGAGGAAGACTATCGCTGGCTGGAGGTGGCCGAATTGAACCAGCAGCTGCGTCTGGCCACGCCGTATGGCGCGGTGTTTTCGCCCCATGTGGCCACCATTCAGCCGGCGCGGCTGGTACGTGGCCTCGCCGCCTGTGTCGAAGGCATGGGGGTGGCCATCCACGAACAAAGCCGTGTCGACACGCTGCGTGCCGGCGAGCTGCGCACCGCCCACGGCCGGGTGCGGGCGCGCTGGGTGGTGCCGGCGGTAGAAGGCTATGCCAGCACCCTGCCGCCGTTTGGCCGTTATCAGTTGCCGGTGCAAAGCCTGATCATCGCCACCGAACCCTTGTCCGAGGCGCTGTGGCAGGAAATCGGACTGGAACACGGCCAGGCCTTCAGCGAAAACAGCCGGCAGGTCAGCTATGGCCAGCGCAGCCGCGACAATCGGCTGGTGTTTGGTGCCCGTGGCGGCTATCGCTTTGGTGGCCGGCTGCGGCAGAACTTCAATCTCAGCCCGGACGAAATCAATCTGCGCCGCCAATTGATGGTGGAGCTGTTTCCCATGCTGGCCGGGGCGCGCATTACCCATGGCTGGGGCGGCAATCTGGGTGCGGCACGGCGTTTTCAGCCCCATATGGTGTGCGATGCCGGCCACGGTCTGGCCTGGGCCGGTGGCTATGGCGGTGAGGGCGTGGGTGCCAGCAATCTGGCTGGCCGTACCCTGGCCGAGCTGATGCTGGGCAAGGACACACTGCTGACCCGCCAGCCCTGGGTAAAAACCGTGGCCAGCCTGGGCCGCTGGGAGCCGGAGCCACTACGTTGGCTGGGCTACAACGCCATCATCAAGAGCTTTGTCTGGGAAGACCAGACGCTGAACAACCCCGCCAGCCCGCCATGGCAGCGTCGGCTGGTGCAGCGGCTGGCCGACCGGATGGAAAGCCTGATGCGCTAGCCAGCACCGCCCCTTGCCACAAGGCCAGACCATTTACAGTGAGTGCCAGCTAACAGGAGAAGCATCATGTCGATTACCCTGCTGCCGCAATGCGGCGCGCTTCCGCTATCCGCAGCCAGCCCGGTGGCCATGCCGCTGAGCTTGCCGCACGCGGCCACCCGCGTGCATGCCGTCGAGCGCCCGGACGGCGTGGAAACCGGCGTGTGGGAATGCAGCCCCGGCCGCTGGCGGCGCCAGATCATGCAGGCGGAGTTTTGCCACTTTATCCAGGGGCGTTGCCGCTTTATCCCCGATGATGGGGAGGCCATCGACATTCGCGCCGGCGATGCACTGTTTTTTCCCGCCAATAGCGCGGGGGTGTGGGAGGTGACGGAAACCGTGCGCAAATCCTATGTGCTGTGGCCGGACTGAGAACAAGCGCAGAAGCCGCGGTAGCGGCGATAAGGACGACGGCATGTCGCGGTGGACGGGGTAGCGGGGCTTGGCCTAAACTGGCCGCTCTCCCCTCATGGCTGCTGCATGCCGAAGCAGAATCCCGTGTTCAATACTGCATCAGACCAGCCGCTCGCCTTGCCAGGCCGCTGGCGGGTCACCATCCCCAAAGCACTGTGGCCGGAATTTGAAGGCTATATCTGGCAGCATCATCGCGGTTTCCTGCTGCTGACCAATATCATCGCCGCGCTGGCATTTTTCTCTTATGTGCTGGCCGATTCCCTGCTGATTCCTGACATGGCGCAAGCATCACTGCTGCTGCGCGCTGCCCTGTTGCTGGTGGCCTTGCTGGATATCTGGCTGGTGTTTGGCCGCAGCCGCAACGTCCTGCTGATGGACCAGCTGATGCCGCTGCACGACCTGATTGCCACCGTGGCCTGGTTCGAGCTGCTCAAGCGCAGCCACTCGCCGGATGTGCCCACTTTTCTCTATGCCTCGCTGATTTTCATCGTGTTCGCCAATCTGGGCGTGCGGGTGTCGTTCAAGGGTGCGCTGGCCAGCTCGCTGGCCATTTCACTGGTGATCATGGGCAATGTGGCGCTGATGAACCCGCAGGACAGCAAGCCGCTGCTGGTGTTCTCGCTGGTCTACCTGCCGGTGCTGCTGTTCTGCCTGTTCATGAGCTGGAATACCACCAGCAGCGTGCGGCTGGCTTTTTATGCCTCACGGGAAGAAGCAAGGTGCAAGAACGAACTGTCCTCGCTGAACCGGCGGCTGCAAATGCTGGCCTCCACCGATGCGCTCACCCAGGTGGGCAACCGCCGCGCCTTTGATCTGCAGCTGGAGCAGCTCTGGCTGCAGATGGGCCAGCATGGCCGGCCCTTTGCCCTGCTGCTGGTGGATATCGATTTTTTCAAACCCTATAACGACCACTATGGCCATCTGGCAGGCGACCATGTGCTGGCCGAGGTCGCCAGCGCCATGGTGGGCAGCCTGCGCAGCGGGCAGGCCAGAGCGTTCCGCTATGGCGGCGAAGAGTTTGCCATCCTGCTGCAAAGCGGCCATCAGGACGAGCTGCAGCACATCGCCCAGCGCCTGCTGCAGCAGGTGGCGGCCTTGCAGGTAGAACACCGCCACCGCCCGGACGGGCTGCCGCATCTCACCATCAGCGTGGGTGCGGCCTTGTCCAGTCTGCCGGGCTTGCGCCACGCCACCGACCTGCTGGCCTGCTGCGACCGCATGCTGTATCGCGCCAAGCAGCAGGGGCGCAACCAGCTGCAGCTGGCGACGGATGCCATGGCGGTGGGCAGCGACTGAGCGCCGCCTGGCGTCAGTCTTGCGGCTGTCCTCCGGCCCTTTGCAGCACCGCACCCAACAGCACATCGGCCCCCATGCGGACGTCGTGTGGCAGCGCGTCTTCCGCCTCGTTGTGGCTGATGCCGCCCACGCAGGGGATGAAGATCATGGTGGTAGGACAGTGCCGTGCCAGATGGATGGCGTCGTGGCCGGCACCGCTGACAATCTCCTGATGCGGATAGCCCAAGGCCGTTACCGCCTGCTGCACGGCAGCGATGCAGTCGCGGTCGAACGGCGTGGCGGCGCTGAACCAGTGCTGCTGGATGTCGACCGTCAGGCCGCGCGCCGCTGCCAGTTCCTGCAGTACGGCGCGGGCGCGTTGCTCCATGGCCGCGATCTGCGCGTCCTGATGGTGGCGCAGGTCGATGGTGAAGTGGACCTGGCCGGGAATGGTATTGCGCGAGGAGCCGGGAATGGCCAGCTGCCCCACGGTCACCAGCCCGTGCGGGCTGAATTCACCGGCCAGCTGTTCCAGCCGGCTGATCATGGTGCTGGCTGCAAACAGGGCATCGCGGCGCAGGGCCATGGGCGTGGTGCCGGCGTGGGCCGGGCTGCCGGTGACCAGCACATCCAGCCAGCAGATGGCCTGGCCGCCCGTCACCACCCCGATGGGCAGGCCGGCCTGTTCCAGGATCGGCCCCTGTTCGATATGGGCTTCGAAATAGGCATCAAACGCCCGGCCCAGCGGCAGGTTGCCGGCATGGCCGGCCAGCGCGGTGGCCACGCTGATGCCCTGTGCGTCTTCTGCGGCCAGGGCCTCGTCCAGCGGCAATACACCGCAAAACGCCGCCGAACCCAGCATGGCCGGAGTGAAGCGCGCGCCTTCTTCATTGGTCCATACCGCAATTTCCAGCGGCTTGTCGGTGGTGATGCCGGCATCGTTCAGGCTGCGTACCACTTCCAGCCCGGCCAGCACACCATAGATGCCGTCAAAGCGGCCGCCGGCCGGCTGGGTATCCAGATGGCTGCCCATCACCACCGGCATGGCTTGCGGGTCGCGGCCGGGGCGGCGGGCAAACAGGTTGCCGATGGCATCGGTGTCCAGGCTCATGCCGGCCTGGTGGCACCAGTCGGCAAACAGGGCGCGGCCGGCGAAGTCTTCCGCCGACAGGGCCAGCCGGCAATTGCCGCCTGCTGTGGTGGGGCCGACTTTGGCCATGTCCATCAGGCTATTCCATAAGCGTGGACCATTCACGGTCAGCATTGTCGTTCTCCTCAATTGTTTGTGTTTGTTTACGCGGCGGGGCTTCAGTAGCCCAGCGCCGGATCGGCGCGATGCAGCAGGGCTGCGCCTGCGGCCAGCCGCCGGGTGTTTTCTGCGATCTGGCTGGCAATGCAGCGCGCCGAGGCGGCCGAAGCCATGTGCGGCGTGACGGTGACGCCCGGCGTGCGCCACCACGGGTGAGCGGCTGGCAGCGGTTCCTGTTCGAACACGTCGAGCAAGGCCGCGCGCAACTGGCCACTGCCGAGGGCTGCTGCCAGATCCGCAGCCGCCACATGCTGGCCACGGCCGCCATTCACCAGCACTGCGCCGGGGGCCAGTGCGGCAAACAGCTGGCTATCCAGCAGTCCTGCGGTGGCGGTGGTCAGCGGCAGCAGATTGATCAGCAGATCCAGCCCGGCCAGGCAGTCCTGCAAGCCGCTGTCGCCGTGGTAACAGCCCACCCCGGCCAGCGTCTTGGGGCTGCGCGACCAGCCGCGTACCGCATAGCCGGCCCCGGCCAGATCCTGTGCCACGGCGCTGCCCATCGAGCCCAGTCCCAGCACGCCCACCCGGTATGCGCTAGCGGGGCATTGCGGCGGCCGCTGCCAGCGCGCCTGGCGCTGGTTGGCCAGCACCAGGTCGAAATGACGCTGATAGTGGATGACTGCCCAGCGCATGAACTCCACCATGCCCTGGCGCTGTTCCGGGTCCACCACCCGGCACACCGGCACGGCCGGCAAGCCGCCGGCTGTGTCCAGGTGCTCGATGCCGGCGGAGACCGAATGGATCAGCCGCAGCCGGGGCAATGCCTGCAAGCTGCCTGCTGGCGGAAACCAGCAGGCGGCAACTTCCGCTTCGCTGGCACCCGCCTCGTGCGCTTGCAGCACGCACAGTGCGGGTGCCACCTGGGCAAAGGCCTGGCGCAGCGCTTCGATCAGTTCGGCATCGTCGGTGAGTAGCACCACCGTGCTCATGAGGCATAGCTTTGCTGTTGATCGGCAATCAGCGACAGCGCCGCCTGCCAGCCCAGGGCGATGATTTCTTCTTCATCGCTACGGGCGAACTGGGCCGAGGTGTGCTGGCGCACCGCCTCGCTGGGGTAGTGCAGCTGTGCGCCGCCAGCCATGGCCTGTACCTGTGCCTGACAGGCGCGCTCCAGGAAGTAGATTTCGTGGAAGGCTTCGGCCACCGAGCGGCCACCGGCCAGCAGGCCGTGGTTGCGCAGGATCAGCGCCTTGTTGTGCGGGCCGAGGTCGGCCACCACCCGTTCGCGCTCTTCCAGCGACAGGGCAATGCCCTCGTACTCGTGGTAGCTCAGCCGGCCGTAAAACTTGAGCGCATGCTGGGTAATCGGCAGCAGGCCATGTTCCTGTGCCGACACCGCCATGCCGGCTGCGGTATGGGTGTGTACCACGCAGTGCAGGTCGGGCCGGGCCATGTGCACGGCAGAATGGATGACAAAGCCTGCCTTGTTGACGCGCTGCACCTCACCGTCACCGCCCACCACATTGCCATGCTGGTCGATGCGTACCAGGTCGGAAGCACGCATGTGCTGGAACAGCACGCCGTAGCGGTTGATGAGGAAATGATGCTCGGGGCCGGGGATGCGCAGCGAAATATGGGTGTCGATCATGTCCGTCATGCGGAAATGGGCGATCAGCCGGTACAGCGCTGCCAGCTCGCAACGCGCCTGCCATTCTTCAGGGGAAAATCGGGCCGCTTGATTCATGAGGTTCTCCAGGGGTTAACGGACAAAGACCAGCTCGGGGGGTGTGCTCTGCCGCCGCAGGCGGGCCAGCCCGGCCACGCCGACAAAAGACACCAGGGACAACAGTGAGAAGAACAGCGCCAGCGGCCACCATTCGCCGGCAAAGCGGCTGGCCAGCCAGGTGCCGATCAGCGGCGTGGTGCCGCCGGCCAGGGCGCAGATCAGCTGGTAGGCCAGCGAAATGCCGGAATAGCGCAGCCGCACCGGAAAGGCCTCGACCATATAACCGGCAATCACCGCATACAGGCCGGACAGGGTGACCACCGCCATGGCGATGCCCACGGTCATCAGCAGGATGTTGCCGGTTTGCACCAGCAGGAACATGGGATAGGGCAGCACCACGCACAGCAGGGAGACGATCTTGAGGAAGCGCCCCTCGCCGATCTTCTCGGCCAGCAGCGCGGAACAGGGCTGCGACAGGAATTGCAGGATGGTCACCAGGAACAGCGTGTCCAGAATGGTGGAACGGGCAATGCCCTGATACTGGGTCACATAGGTGATCATGAAGGTGTTGGTGAAGAAGAAGCCGGCCGAGCCAATGGTGACGGCGGCGGCGGCGAACAGGATTTCACGCCAGCAATCGCGTATCACTTCCAGTACCGGATATTTCGCCGTGCTTTGTTCGGCCTGTACGGCCTTGAATTCCGGCGACTCGTCCACGCCGATGCGGATGGCCAGGCCCACGCACATCAAGAGGCCGCTGGCCAGAAAGGGCAGGCGCCAGCCCCAGCTGAGAAAGTCGGCCTGATCCAGCGAGGTGACCAGCCGGAAGGCGATCAGCGACAGAATCAGCCCGGCCGGGCTGCCCAGCTGGGCAAACGAGGCATAGAAGGTTTTGCGCTTGGCCGGTGCGTGTTCGCTGGCCATCAGCACGGCCCCGCCCCACTCGCCACCCACCGAAATGCCCTGGATGAAGCGCAAGGCCACCAGGCCAATGGGCGCCCAGATGCCGGCACTGGCATAGCTGGGCAACAGGCCGATGCCGGCGGTGGCCACGCCCATCAGCATCATGGTGAACAGCAGCATTTTCTTGCGCCCCAGCCGGTCACCCAGATGGCCGAACACCATCCCGGCCATGGGGCGGGCGATAAAGCCGACGGCAAAGGTGGCAAAGGCCGCCAGCGTGCTCAGCGTGGGGTCGCTGCTGGGGAAAAACACCTGGCCCAGCACCAGGGCGGCAGCGGTGGCATAGATGTAGAAATCGTAAAACTCGATGGTGGTGCCGATGAAGGCGGCCGCCGCGGCTCGGCGCGACTGGCTGGAGGCTTGTGACATGGGGGATTCCTCTTTTTTGTAGATACGTGTTCGAGATCGGGTGACATGCACGTCGGTCTGCGCTCTGTTGGCGCGGTGAGGGTTTATCGCATGGGCATTACCATTAGTAAAATTATCAAAATTGAAGCTTAAAATAAGCAGAATTAATGAGTAACAGGAGGGCTGAACATGGCAAAAACAACAGGGACAACCCAGGCCAACATGACAGCAGGACGGCGTTTTCTGAGCGACAGGCTGGATTGGAATCTGCTACGGACTTATCTGGTAATCGCCCAGGAAAGCAGCATCAGCCGGGCTGCTGCCCGCCTGCATGTCACGCAGTCGGCGGTGAGCCAGGCCTTGAAACGGCTGGAAGAACAGTTGCAATGCACACTGATACTGCGGCAGGGGACGCGCTTCGCGCTGACGGAAACCGGCGATGAAATCTTCCGCATTGCCAGCGACATCTACGGCAATGTGTCGCGGCTGAGTGCCGCGCTGGAAAGCCGCAGCGAGGACATGCTGGGCAAGGTGCGCATACTGTGTGCCACCGGGCTGGAGGTGGCCGGCTACGATGCCTATCTGGCCCGTTTTCACCAGCAGTACCCACGGGTGGAACTGGAAGTGGAAGTCATGCGCAGCGCCGACATCATCAGCGGCCTGCTGCAAAAAACCGCCACCCTGGGGTTGGGCCTGTGCCGCCTGCCGCAGGCACGGCTGGAGCGGCGCTGTCTCATCACCCAGCGTTATGCGTTTTACTGTGGCCGCAGCCATCGCTTGTTCGGCCGCAGCGATCTGACGCTGGAGTCATTGCAGGGGCAGGATTTTGTCAGCTTCATCAGCGACCAGATTGGCGGCAACCTGTCGCCGCTGACCATCTTCCGCGACCAGCAAGGCTATACCGGCAAGATCATTGCGGCATCATCCAGCCTGGAAGAAGTGCGGCGGCTGGTACGCGCCGGCTTTGGCATCGGCAGCCTGCCGGAACACGTGGCGGCCCGCGATGTGGCACAAGGCGAGCTATGGCGGCTGCCGCCAGCCGCAGGCATTGCCGATCTGGATCTCTATCTGCTGTGGAACCGGGAGCAGAAGCTGGGTACGGCGGAAAGCGTATTTCTGGAGGGGCTGCAGCGCTGCTTGCCAGGGCTGGAAGAAAAAGACGGCAGTTGACGCGCGACCAACCGGCAGCTGGCGGCAAAGATTGCCTGCCGGCGGCAAGATTGGCGTCAAGAGATGTAAAGCAATGATAAGAAAAGAAAAATCGGCTCGATAAAAGGCTGGTATGGATATTGCAGTAGCCGGGCATCCCCTGCCGGGCTTGCTGGCTTGTGCCGGGACCATCCAGATACCACCACCAGACCGCCAGGAGTCCAGCAAGATGGCCATGCCGATTTCACCCGCCAGCAGCTATGGCAGCACTATGCCCAAAACCATTAGCAGCAGTCGTCCGGCACCCGCGCCGGCACCGTTCACCCCCACGCCGGCGACAGAACAACCGGCCAGCCTGGGCGGCAATGTTGGCTCGCTGATCAATACCAAGGCCTGAGTCAGCCGCCCGGCCGCGCCCTGAGCACGGCCCGGGACGGCTGCACCATCACACCTGGTAGCGGGCGAGAATATCCGCCTGCTGTCGCGCCATCTCATCCAGCTGGGCGGCATTCTGCGCCGTATGCTGGGCTGCCGCGCTGGCCTCTTCCGAAGCCTGCGCCGTTCTTTCCACCATGGCGGCAATATTGTTGCTGGCCTCGCCCTGCTGCTGGATGGCGGCGGCCACGGCATCGCTGCCCTGTACTGCACCGCCGGCCAGTTCGCCGATACGACGCATGGCCACCGCCGCCTGATCGGCGCGGGTGACGCCCACTTTCACCAGCTCTTCCGCCTTTTGCATCTGGGCGGTGGCCTGGCCGGCATTGCCCAGCATGGCCTCGATGGTGGAGGAAATCTCCTGGGTCGACTTGGTGGTGCGCTCGGCCAGCTTGCGTACCTCGTCGGCCACCACGGCAAAGCCGCGGCCTTGTTCGCCGGCGCGGGCGGCCTCGATGGCGGCATTGAGCGCCAGCAGATTGGTCTGGTCGGCAATATCGCGGATCACATTGATCACGGTCGCCACCTCGCCGCTGTGTGCTTCCATCTCGTGAATGCTGCTGGCCGACACGGTTACCACCTGGGAAATCTGGTGAATGTCGTGGATGGTCTGTTCGATGATGCCGCTGCTGTCTTCGACCAGCGTCTGCGCCGATTTGGCCCCGGCGCTTTGCTCGGCCGACTGCTCGGCCACATGGTTGATGCTCACCGTCATCTGCTCGATGGTGGCGGCGATATTGGCCGAGGCCTCGCTCTGCGCACCAGAGGCCATCGACACCTCGTTGGCGGTTTGTGCCAGCTCTTGCGACGAGCGCTTCACCTGATGCGCGCCATCGGCCAGTTGGCCAAACGCCTGTTGCAGGCCATCCAGCAGCTGGTTGAAGGCACGGGCAGTCAGGCCGATTTCATCCTGGCTGCTGCTGTCGGCGCGCAGGCGGAAATCCCGCTGGCTGCTGACCGCCTCGATGGTGTGCTGGATGGAGCCCAGCCCGTGGCTGATGGTGCGGTACAACAGCAAGGCCAGCGCGCCGGTCACCAGCAGCGCCAGCGCCATCAGCCCCAGTGCCACGGCAAATACGGTCTGGTAAGTGCGGTCGTTGTCGGCCGCCAGTTGCTCGGCCAGCCGGTAATTGAACTTGGCATGCTGTTCTACTGCCTGCATCAGCTGAGTGGCGGTCTGGGCAAATTCGTTATTGGTCAGCGCTACCGCCTGTTCGGTCTGATTGCTGCGCGACAAGGCCAGAATCCGGCTGCGTCCCTCGCGATACTGCACCATCATCGCCTTGTCTGCGGCCAGCAGCTGGCGGTCTTCGTCGCTGGCGCTTGCATTGATCTGATAGGACTCCATCAGCGTGTCAAAGCGCTGGTCGGCATCGGCCAGGTTTTTTTCAGCCAGCGCTTTTTGCTCGGCCGTGGTGGCCAGCACATGGCGCAAGGTATTGGCACGGATATCTGCCACCGCCCGCAGGGTTCCCTGCATGACTTTCAGATCGGGAAAGGTACTGTTCCGCACATATTCGAAGCGCTGCTGCCCGTCATGCAGCGCGTGAATGGCATAGCCACCAACCAGCAACATGCTGGCCAGCGCAATCGACAAAGTCAGCAATAATTTTTTCGTGATGTTCATGATTTATCCCGAAATCAAAAAAGTAGTGACGGCTGGCCAGGTATAACGCATGTGCATAGCACCAGCTAAATCGTTTCAGCTTAGATAGTAGGGTAATTTTCAGCCATTTTAAAAGTGATCTTTACAAATATTTCGATTATGAAAATGACATTTTTGTTAAGTAAACAGCAGCGATAAGCCCTGGCAGGATCAGCCAGCAGTCGGTATGGGCTTCGCTAGCCGAGGCTGAGCGTCTGCCATCATCGGGCAGCGAGCCGGCCTGGGACTTGCGCCATATCAGTTACTACTTATTTTTTAGCGATAGTCAGGGTTGTGCGTGGCAAACACCTGGGTAGTGCTTGAAAAGCAAACAGGCCTGCCAACTCAGCAGACCTGTTGTCGTGTCAAGGCACGCAGCTGCCTGACGGGAGCAGAGCGCTCTAGTTGAATGGCGTCGGGCGCGGGGTGTTATTGCTGGATGCCGGCAGAATCGGCAGCACGACCTGCGGTTGTTTGCCGGTAAGGGTATGCAGGAAGGCGACAATATCGCCTATTTCCTGCTGGTTGAAGGCGCGGCCCAGTTGCAGCTTGCCCATGGTGGACACCGCGGCTTCCAGTGTCGGGGCGCCTGCATCGTGGAAATAGGGCGCGCGCAGTGCCACATTGCGCAAGGACGGGACCTTGAACGACATGCGGTCGGCATCGTTGCCGGTTACCCCCGCCCGGCCCTGGGCCGGATTGCTGGTCTGATACGGTGTTACCAGGCCCATTTTCTGGAAGGAATTCCCCCCCACGGCGGGGCCGTTATGGCAGGCCACACAGCCGGCGGTCTTGAACGTCTGGTAGCCGCGCAGCTCCTGCGTGTTCAGCGCCTTCTTGTTGCCCTTCAGCCACTGGTCAAAGCGCGAATCCGGCGTGACCAGGGTTTCTTCAAAGGCGGCAATCGCCTTGGTTACCTGTTGCATTGAGACATTGCGGTTGCCGAACACCTTGTCGAATTCATTGACGTAGGCCGGCATCGAACGCAGCACATCCAGCGCCAGCACATGGTTGGACGCCATTTCCTTGGGGTTGGCAATCGGGCCGCTGGCCTGCTCTTGCAAGGACTTGGCACGGCCATCCCAGAACTGGGCCAGGTTCAGGCTGGAGTTGAGCACCGAAGGTGAGCGGATAGGCCCTTGTTGCCAATGGTCGCCAATCGAGGACGTGAGATTGTCACTGCCGCCGGTGGACAGGTTGTGACAGGAATTACAGGAAATGAAACCGGATTTGGACAGGCGCGGTTCAAAAAACAGTTTTTTGCCCAATTCCACCATGGCCGGATTCTTGATGACTGGCTTGGGAATGGGCTGAATAGGTTCACTCTGAATACTGGGCGCAGCACTGGCAGATATTGCCAGCCACAGCGGAAACATCATGCCGATATATTTGATGAATTGCATTGCCATCTCCATTTGCGGTTGAAAAATGATTGTTGCGCGTAGCGAATCGAAAAATTTCATGGTGTGTCGGCAAATGTTCCGTGTAGCTGAATTATTCTATTGCGTCTTTTAAAACAGGCCATGGCGTATTTCATGGGATGGTCGGGATAATTGTGGGAGTTATCCCGTCATAAAACAGTATGAAATAAAGCCGCATACACGATGATTAATGCGTTGCCATGGTTGAGTGCCAAGATGGGGCAGTTTGAGATCGGCTGATTTGTCGCAGATCAAATAGCGCAAATCAAAATGCTGGTAGGTAAATTGATATTTTCAATTCATTTGATAGCCAAAAAATATCAGCATGCTTTATTTGGCAGCCGGAATATCCCCAGACCATTGCAGGGCAATGCCCGTGGTATAGATGGCTGCAGGAGAATGAACAGAATGGCAGTGCAGGTATTTACCACAGCAGGAATGCCGGGCAGGGCAGGTAAGGGCAGGGCAGGCGACATGCCAGGATCTGGCATGAGGAAGGGCGTAGCAGGAATTATTTAAAGAAAAACATGAAACCCAGCGTGAGCAGGATAAGCAGGCACAGCATGCTGATGCCGCACATTTGCTGGATGATGGCATCCATACAAACCATCATCCAGCGCGCAGCCTTGCTGCTGCTGCCCTTGCCGGAGACAGGGTGCAGCAGCGGTCTGGATATATTTCTTTGCCTGAAGGAAAACATTTCTTGAATACTCTTAACAATAATTGCCACAAGACAATAATTGTTAAATTAAAGCAAATCAAGATATTAGACAGTAAATAAGGTGTTAAGTAATGAAAATAACCATATGGCATTGTTTGGCTGGCTGGGATGTGCCGTGCCGGATTGCCAAGGCAAGCCGGTCTGGGGGAGGCCCAGAACAAGGCTCCAGGCAAGCACTTGCCCAGTTCTGCAGCGACGCTCCCGGAAAGGCATCATCCCTGCGCCAAAGCCAGTAGGGCTGGCTGCTCTGCAGCATGCTGGACGGCGTGGACCACTTACCCCGCCATCAGCACTCGCCCAGCCTGGGCTGATGGCGTTGCCTGTCGCTTTTTACCGCTTGTTCATGCTCGTAGCTCACCAGAATATTCATCAGCATGGTGGTCATGGCGGGTGTCAACATGGAAAAGCGCTGCGACCGGTAAGCTGCACTGATGGCGTGAAACAGCGTGCGGCTTTCGCCGGATAACTGACGCAGATCGCCCAGGGTAAACAGGCGGACATCGTAGCGAGAGCCCATCAGCAGCCAGAAACCCGCCAGCATGGCACCGTCCCGGCTGCCATCCATTGCATTGATCCGAGCCAGAATTTCGCTTTCCGTCATGTCCGCACCACCCTTTCTTCAAGAAGCCTGGGCATTGCTCATGCCGCCGCCGGCATGGCAGGGGCGACCGGCGGCAAGCTGCTGCTGGCGGCAATGCCCAGCGTCAGCATGGCGGGGTTCATGCTGTCCACCATGGTGCTGGGAATCAGGATGGTGGTTCCCCGCTCCTTGGTGGTCTCGTAAATGATGTTCATCGCCCGCAACTGCAAAGCCCCGGGCTGCTGCTGATAGATGCGGGCCGCCGCGACAAACTGGCCGGCAATTTCCGCTTCGGCTGCGCCCAGAATGATGCGCGCCTGCTTTTCGCGCTCGGCCTGCGCCTGACGGGACATGGCATCCTGCAAGGCTACCGGGATGGCCACATCGCGGACTTCCACCGAGCTGACGGTAATGCCCCACTCGCTGGTTTTCTGGCCGATGTCCGTGCACAGCTGCTGGTCCGCCGCCCGCCGGTCCGACAGCAAGGCGGCCAGCATGGACGAACCAATCATCTCGCGCAAAGAGGTTTGGGCGACACGGTCGATGGCTTGCTGGAAGTCGGTAATCGCCAGCGCGGCTTTCTGCGCATCGTGCACATGCCAGAAGATGACGGCGTCTACATTGACCGGCACCGTGTCGCGCGTCAGGGCCTGTTCGGCGTTGAAGGCGGTGGTCTGGATGCGCTCATCGATGATGGCGACCACGCTGTCTATCACCGGCAGGATGACAAACAGGCCCGGGCCGCGCACCCCCTGCAGCTTGCCGGCGCGAAGCACCACGAATTTCTGCCAGGTATTGGCCATTTTGAGCGACATGCCCGTCACCATGCCGGCCAGCCAGAAGATAGCCGCCAGCCAGGTGCTACCCAGCATGCCGATGCCGGCACCCGTGGCCAGCAGGCATAGAACAATGAAAAAGGTAATGGGGTTCACGCTGATGCTCCTGCATGGATACCGGCTATGCGCCGAAGGCAACCGGACGGGACATCATCAGGGAAGTGGCAGCGGCTGTCGGTGCTGCAGCATACATAGCGGGCAGATTCGCCGCCGGCGGCAAGCGGGTGGTCCGTGAGCTAGCGTTCTTGCCGCAGCGACGGCATGTTTTCCCATCTGCGTTCCTGCTGCCAATGCAGCATCCAGGCGCTGACGGCACTGGCCGGCATGGGGCGGGCGATGGCATAGCCCTGGCAGTAGTGGCAATCCAGCTGCAACAGCATGGCACCATGCGCCAGGGTTTCCACCCCCTCGGCAATCACTTCGCGGTTGAATGCTCGCGCCAGCCGGATGATGCTGTCGACGATATTGCGGTCTTCCGGACTGTTCAGCATGTTGCTGACAAAGCTCTGGTCAATCTTCAGCATGTCCACCGGCAGATTGCGGAAATAGGACAGCGAAGAATAACCGGTACCAAAGTCGTCCAGCGCAAAGCGGATGCCATGTGCGCGGCAAGTCAGCAGCGTCTGTATCGACTGGGCCACCTTCTCCAGCGCTGCCGTTTCCAGCAATTCCAGCCCCAGCTGTGCCGGCGACAGCAGTGGAAAGCGCGCCAGTTGCTGCAGCAGCTTGTCGGCAAAGTCTTGCTGCTGCAGCTGGCTGGCACTGATATTGATGCTGACATCCAGCACCATGCCTTGCTGCCGCCAGTGTTCCATTTGCTGCAGCACCTGGCTGACCACCCATTGGCCCAGCACCAGTTCGGCACTGCTGCCTTCCAGCACTTGCAGGAAATTTTCCGGGGTCAGCAAACCCAGCTCCGGGTGTTGCCAGCGCAGCAAGGCTTCCAGGCCGGTCACCCGGCCATCGCGCAAGTCGACCTTGGGCTGGTAGTACAGCAGCAGCTCGCCCTGTTCCAGCGCGCTGGTCAGCCGTGACAGCTGGTGGTGGTATTCCCGTATCAGTTGATCCTGGGCCAGATCGTAATAGTGGTAGCGGTTTTTGCCGGATTGCTTGGCCAGATACATGGCCTGGTCGGCATGGCGCAGCAGGGTGTCATTGTCGGAATCGTCATACGGATAAACCGTTACCCCGATGCTGGCGGTAATCCGCACCAGGCGGCCGGTCAGCAACTGCGGCGTGCCAACGGCCTGCAGCACGCGATCCAGCACCTGGCGGTACTCTGCGTCGTCGGCCAGGTCGGTCAGCAGCAGCACGAATTCATCGCCCCCCAGCCGGGCAATGATGTCATTGGCCCGCAGCGCCAGGCGCAGCCGGTCGGCGGTATCCACCAGCAACTGGTCGCCGGCCTCGTGTCCCAGGCTGTCGTTGATCGGTTTGAAGCCGTCCAGGTCCAGATAACATACCGCCAGGTGCTTGCCGGTGCGCTGCGCCCGTTGAATGGCCAGATTCAGCCCCTCGGTCAGCAGGCGCCGGTTGGGCAGGCCGGTGAGCAAATCGTAATTGGCCATGCGGGTCAGCTCGTCTTCTTTCTGCTTGAGCTGGCTGATGTCGGAAAAGAAGCCGATATAGTGCCGTGCGCGACGGCAGGCACCGGGGGGTTCTCGCAGCAAGGTCAGAAACAGGCGTGCCGGATAGGATGAACCATCGCGGCGCAGGCAGCTCAGCTCGCCGTGCCAGCTGCCGTCCCGGCGCAGTGCGCGCAGCCACGACCTGGGCTGCAAGCCGTCCACGCCCTTGCTGGCCAGCATGGCCACCCGCAGGCCAATGCTTTCGCTGGCGGTAAAACCGGTGATGGCGGTAAATGCCGGGTTGATGTCGACAATGCGCATGGCCCCATCGGTGATGACAATGCCTTCGTGGCTATGACTGAACACGCAGGCGGCCAGCCGCAGCGCTTCGTTGGAATGCGTCAGTTCTTCGTTCTGCATTTCCAGTTCGATCTGGTGCACTTGCAGCTCGTGCAGCAGGCGTAAGGGATCTGGCGTCCCGTGCAAATGGGCCGGCATGGCTTGCAGCCGTTGCTCGGCACGCTGGCGCAAGGTGGCGGCGTCTTGTTTTGCATGGGGCTTGACCATCAGCGCTTACTCCAGGTGTTGTTGCAGGCGTGCTTCCAGGCTGGCGATCTCCGTCGTGTCGATAAAAGTGATCACGATGCCGTCAATCACGTTATCCAGTCGGCGATACGGCATGATGCGTACGCGGTACCAGCGGCCACTGCGGCTATGCACCCGTTTTTCGGCAAAGACCAGGGTTTGCAGCACCTTGGCGGCATCGTCCAGCAAGCGGGGGTATTCCAGCTCGCCCCGGATGTCGGACAAAGGGCGGCCGATATCGCTGGGAATGAACTTGAACAGCGCGGTGGCATGGCTGGTAAAGCGTCGCAGCCGCATCTCGCCATCCAGAAACACCGTGGCAATTTCCGTGCTGTTCAGCAGGTTGTTCATGTCATTGCGTTCCCAGGTCAGGTCGTCCAGCTTGGCCTGCAGCTCGGCATTGATGGTTTGCAGTTCTTCGTTCAGCGATTGCAGCTCCTCGCGCGAGGTGGTCAGCTCCTCGTTGGTGGCCTGTAGCTCTTCATTGCCGGACTTCACTTCTTCCAGGGCAATCTGCATGTCTTCCTGCATGGAGCGCAGCAATTTGCGGTTTTGCTCCAGTTCCTGTTCCAGCATCAGCTCGCGTTCGCTGACCGACGCGCGGCGTCGTGGCCTGGCCTTGGGCTGCGGTGCTTCGGTAAACACCACCAGCAGCCGGCCTTGCAGCCCTTCTGGCTGGCGGATTAGCTGTACCGTCAGATGAAAGTGGTGTGGCGTGCCAAATCCATCCACCTGCAAATCATTCACCTGCACCAGCTCCACACCGGACTGCACTTGCAGAATGGCGGTATTCAGCGCGCTACCCAGCCCGGCGCGTGCCATGGCATGGATATTCACATTCACCTTGCCGGCGGCGGGCTCCAGGTATTTGCCCACCCGGCCGCTGATATAGAGGATATCGCCGTCGCTATTGATCAGGACGGCAGCAGGGGCGTAATTCTGCTGGATGAGCTGGTCGGTCTGGTATTCAAGGCTTTTTCGATAATCTGGCATTGTTTCTTCAATAGTCAGCAACGATCTGGACTGTGTCCGCAGCGGAAACTCCAGCGTCCGGCTGCGGCTGGCACTGTCGCTACGGGTGAAAATGCGGTTTTTCTTGTCCAGCGGTAAAAACAGGTTGGAAAACCGTCCGGTGGTTTCCGCGCTGCCCAGCACCAGAATACCCCGGCTGCACAAGGCGTAATGAAACAGCGGCAGCAGCTTGTCCTGCAACACGGTATCCAGATAAATCATCAGATTGCGGCATGACAGGATATCCAGCCGGGTAAAGGGCGGATCGGAAATGATGTTCTGCGTGGCAAAAACAATCATGTCGCGGATGCCCTTGCTGACCCGGAAGTGATTATCCTCGGCCACGAAGTAGCGTTCCAGCCGCGCGGCCCCCACATCGGCAGCCATGCTGCACGGATAGACGCCACGCCGGGCAAGCTGGATGGCGTCGTCATCCAGATCGGTGGCATAGATTTGCAGGCTGAATTGTCCCGCAGGCTGATGCAATAACAGCGACTCGCGAAACAGGATGGCCAGCGAGTACGCTTCCTCGCCGCTGGAGCAGGCCGGCACCCAGGCGCGCAATGCCTTGCCCGCCGGATAGAGGGCAAACAGGGCCGGCATGGCCACGTCGCGTAAGTACTCCCACACCGCCGTGTCGCGGAAAAAGCGGGTGACGCCGATGAGCAGCTCCTTGAGCAGCAAGTCGCGCTCTTGCAGATTGGCACGAAAATGCGCGGCATAAGCCTGCAGGTTCTCCAGCTGCAACAGGGCCATGCGCCGCTCAATGCGGCGATTCAGGGTATTGGGCTTGTAATGGGAAAAATCATTACCGGTATGCTGCAGCAGCAGGCTGATGATTTCGCGCATGGCCTGCTGCGGGTCGGGCAGGGTCTGCGCTGTCCCCGGGTGGTCGTCCAGCCAGCCGGCGCATTGCTCAGCCACCAGCCGGGGCAGCCGTTCCGGTGCGGCCACGAAGTCCACCACGCCACGGTCTATCGCGCTGCGCGGCATGCTGTCGGCGCGGGCGGTTTCCGGGTCCTGGGCAAAGGTCAGCCCGCCGCAGGCCTTGATTTCCTGCATGCCCAGCATGCCATCCGCACCCATGCCGGACAGAAGCACCGCCATGCTGTGCTTGCCCAGCCCGTGCGCCAGCGTGTGAAACAGGTGGTCGATCGGCAGCCGCTGTCCTGCCGCCGGTGGCGACAGATAAAGGCAGCCACGCTCAAAACTCAGGGTTTTGTTGGGCGGAATGACATAAATGCAATCCGGCAGAATCGGCGTGCCGTGACTGGCCTCATGCACGGCCAGGCGGGTATGGCCTGCCAGCAGTTCCGGCAGGATGCTGGCGTAGTCGGGGGCCAGATGCTGGACGATGACCAGCGCCATGCTGTTGCCCGGCACAATGCCGGCCACAAATGCTTCCAGCGCCTCCAGCCCGCCGGCCGAGCAGCCGATGCCAATGATGGCAAGCGGCGGGCAGGCGGGGGGCGCTAGGGGAGATTCCGCATGGAGAGAGTTTTTCATCACGTTTTTCTGTGCAGCACACTGCACGCCAGACAGCCCGGGGCAATATGACACCGGGCAGTGCCTTGCACCCTACTCCCTATTACTAGAGCGACGGGAAATTTTCGCATTGCAGCATCCAATTGTGGTCGATCTACCCGCTGCCGGCTTATCCGGCGCGCCGTAACGGCGGCGCTAAACCAGCTGGGCATGATTGCGCGCAAACAGCGCATAACAGCTGCAGGCCGCCAGCTGCAAGCCGGGCCGGTTCAGAATGCTGACCACGCCACGGCGATAGCCAATCAGGCCCTGGCGCTGCAACTGGCCGGCCGCCTGCGTGATGCCGACCCGGCGCACACCCAGCATGTCGGCCAGCATTTGCTGGGTGAAATGGATTTCATCCCCTGGCAGGCGGTCGTGTGCCATCAGCAGCCAGCAGGCCAGCCGTGGCTTGATCTGGTGAAAGTGGGCACAGCTGGCAGACAGCGCCAGCTGTTCGTGCGTGGCATAGAGATAGCGCTGGCTCAGCCGGATCAGCGGGCGGCTATGTCGCAGCACATGCCAGAAACCCAGATAGCTCAGCTGCAGACCTCGCCCGGCTTCCATGACCGTGGCCTGCAAGGGAGAGCGTGCCTTGCCCAATACCAGGCCGGCACCCAGCATGCCCTCATTGCCGAACATGCCGGCCGCCACGCCATGATTACCGCTAGCGGCCTGCACCACCACCAGCCCGGACAGCGGGAAATAGACCTGACTGCCGCCATGGCCGGGCAGGCCCAGCCGGGTGGCTAGCGGTAATGCCGTTTCCTCGCATAGTGCCAGCAGCTGGCGGCGGTCGGCAGCGGGCAAACGCTGCAAGATGCAATTATATGGCTGCGCCATGTTTCCACTCCGCGCCGCAAGCCCGGCGGTGATTGGCAGCCCGGTATTGAGCGCCACCGCCAGCCTGCGCGCAGCAGCAAGCGCTGACTGTCTGTTACCGCGCTTAGCGCATCGGCCATCCACACCGGATTTTACCGATGGCCAGGCCAATGTTTGCCAACGCACATACGAGCGGATCGCGGCTGCCACAAGATAGGGCTGGCGGAAAAACATCTCCGTCTGGCCTGCCGGATTCCATTGCTGCTGCCCTGCTGCTGGATGAGGCCAGGCCCGATTTGCACTGTCCGGGCAAGGGAACAAGCCCCTTTCCCGGCAGCCACCATGACCCGTAGCGGAGAACATTCATGAGCACTACATATCAGCCATTGCCCACATTCAGCCAGCCCGTCGTGGGGCTGGGCCTCAAATTCATGGCCATTTCCCTGGACTGCGCAGAGAAAATCGTCCACTTCAATCTGGCCTTGGGCCGGGCCGGGATGGACACCTGCGCCTTGTCGATGAAAGAGCTGACAGTTGCGGCCTCGCCGGAGGAAACCATGAGCAAAATCAGCAAGATAAGCAGCGATGCCTCCAGCAAGGTCATGCACTGCTCAAGCGAGCTGTGTAACGACCTGTCCAAAAGCCATGAAAACCTGTGCGCGCTGACCGAGCATCATTTCAGCGCCTTGCGCAGCGTACTGTCCGACCTGCCTGCCGCTGACGGCAGCAAAAAGAAAACCGTCAGCACGGTTCTGTAAACCTTTCCCGCAGCCTGGCCCGGCTCGTGCTGTGCCGGGCTGCTGGCTTTTTACAGCGCCCGGCGTGGTGGCAGCAAGCGCTCATACTCTTTTTTCACCACCGCATAACACTCGCAAGTACGGCTTTCCAGCGCCTCACGATCCAGCACCTTGATATGGCCACGGGAATAACTGATCACCCCCTCGCGCTGCAGATTCAGCGCCGCATTGGTGACCCCCTCGCGGCGCACCCCCAGCATGTTGGCAATCAGCTCCTGCGTCATGCACAGCTCATTGCCCTGCAGCCGGTCCAGGCTGAGCAGCAGCCAGCGGCACAGCTGCTGATCCAGCGAGTGGTGCCGGTTGCATACCGCGGTTTGCGACATCTGGGTAATCAGCGCCTGGGTATAGCGCAGCAGAAGATGCATGAAGGGCAGCGAGCGGTCGAATTCCTGGCGGATGATTTTTGCCGGCAGACGGTAGCCACTTCCCCCGCTCTGGACCACTGCCCGGCTGGGTGTGGACTCCCCGCCCATGAACAGGGCAATACCGACGATGCCTTCATTGCCCACCACGGCAATTTCAGCGGAGTCGCCATTCTCCATCACATACAGCAGTGAAACGATGGCTGTCACCGGGAAATACACGTGACTCAGCGTATGGCCAGACTCGTACAGTGTCTTGCCCAGCGGCAGTTCCACTTTTTCGAGAAAGGGAGTGATGTGTAACAGCTCGGTATCGGGCAAGACCTCGAGCAGGCCATTGCCCAGACAAGTATCCATCTGTCACCTCCGCATATTGAACCGTTTAATTAAATCTCTATAAACATAATCTAAAAATTAAGCAGAGTCTGTACGCTATCGAACATAAGACTTGCGGCAGCAGGCCTGCACCACAGTAATCCGGCCGGCGATCAGCAGGGCAGGCCTACCCACCTGCTATGTGCGCCAGCAGACAGACGAGCGTGCCGGCCAGGTCTGACGATGGCCCTTCACAGGACCAGGAGGTGCAATCATGATCAAGACCGACAGCCAACTGCAGGCGGATGTGATGGCCGAGCTGCAGTGGGACCCGCAGATCAATGCCAGCCATATCGGCGTACAGGCCAGCGATGGCGTCATTACCCTGAGCGGGCATGTGACTGACTTCAACCAGAAATGGGCCGCCGAACATGCCGCGCTGCGGGTGGCTGGTGTGCAGGCCATCGCCATCGAAATCAACGTGGAACTGCCCTGGCCAGACCGCCGTACCGACAGCGACATCTCCGGTGCCGCTGCCCATGCACTGCAGCTGGTGGGCGCACTCAAGGGCCACGCCATCAAGGTGATGGTGGAAAACGGCTGGATCACCCTGTCCGGTGATGTGGAGTGGGATTTCCAGCGCAAGACCGCTACCCGGCTGCTGCGCCACCTGACTGGCGTCACCGGCGTCAGCTGCGAAATTGCGCTGCGCAGCAAGCTGGTCAGCGCAGCCATCAAGGAAGAAGTGGAAGCCGCGCTCAAACGGCGCGCCATTCATGATATCGACAGCATCACCGTGAGTATTTCCGGGCCGGATGTCATTCTGGGTGGCACCGTACACAGCTGGTCGGAGCGGGCACTGGCCAACCATGCCGCCGCCGGCCTGCCGGGTGTGCGCAATGTCATCGACAAGATTGCCGTGCTTATCTGAGGGTGACGACGCTGGGCCGCCAACTGCCAACGCGGAAGATATCTTGCGCTATGCCGGTTAACGCACAGACGGCCCAGCGCCAGGCGCGCATGGTGGCGTGGATGCCGGGTGAACTCACCCGACACAATCAGTAAGACCAGAGGTACACGCAATGACTTCCATCACCGAAAAGCACGACACCGCAAAACCCGCCGACAGTAGCAACAGCAAGGCCAATGCCGGCATCACCAGTACCGGCCCGGTATTCAGCCAGAAGGGCAATACCGTTGAATCCGGCAAGGACGTCGCCAAGGACGCAGCAGGCAAAGAGCCCGGCAACATGCAGGACAAGGCCGCGGACAACACCAAGGCCTGAGCCGCGCACCGCACTAGCGGACTCGCCTGCTACTAAGCCAAGGCTGTCCGCCATGCACACCCCGGCCTGCCTTGTGGCACCAGCCTGGCGGTAATAAGCTGCCTGTCAATTTCATCCCGGAATTGATGGGCATTTTGCATGATGGCGGGCACGGGCCAGCCGCCACCCGCCCGGTCAGACGGAGCCAGCTTGATGACTACTTTCCAACGCATGGAGAGCGACAGCTTTGGCAGCATCGCCATCCCCGCCGATGCCCTGTGGGGGCCGCAAACCCAGCGCTCGCTGCAACACTTTGCCATTTCAAACGAAACCATGCCGCCAGCGCTGATCCATGCCCTGGCCGCCGTCAAGCGCGCTGCCGCACAGGCAAACAGTGAACTGGGCCTGCTGGACGCCAACAAGGCCCAGGCCATCATGGCTGCCTGCGATGCCATCTGCGCCGGTCAGCATGCGCGGCAGTTTCCGCTGTCGGTCTGGCAAACCGGCTCCGGCACGCAAAGCAATATGAACATGAACGAAGTGCTGGCCAATCTGGCCAGCCTGGCGCTGGGTGGCCTGCCTAGCCAGCCTGCCGTGCTGCACCCCAATGACGACATCAACCGGGGGCAGTCATCCAACGACGTATTCCCCACCGCCATGCACCTGGCCGCCGCACTGGGCCTGAGCCGGCAACTGCTGCCGGCGCTTGGCACGCTGCGCGCCATGCTGCAGGCCAAAGCGCAGGCGTACTCCCAGCTTATCAAGATTGGCCGCACCCACCTGCAAGACGCCACCCCGCTAACCCTGGGCCAGGAAATATCAGGCTGGGCCGCACAACTGCAGCATGCCGAACAAGCCGTGCAAAACAGCCTGCCCGCACTCTGCCAGCTGGCCATCGGCGGCACTGCCGTGGGTACCGGGCTCAACACCCACCCGCAGTTTGGCGACCGGGTAGCCGCCATCCTGGCAGCACAAACCGGCCTGCCCCTGCGCAGCGCAGACAATAAATTTGCCGCCCTGGCCGGGCACGATGCCATGGTGGTGGCCCACGGCGCGCTGAAAACGCTGGCCACCGCGCTGATGAAAATCGCCAACGACATCCGCTGGCTGGCATCCGGCCCGCGCTGTGGCCTGGGCGAACTGATTTTGCCGGCCAACGAAGCCGGCAGCTCCATCATGCCGGGCAAGGTCAACCCCACCCAGTGCGAGGCCGTCACCATGCTGTGCTGTCAGGTGATGGGCAACGATGTGGCGCTCACCATCGGCGCGGCCTCGGGCAACTTCGAGCTGAATGTGTTCAAGCCGCTGATTGCCCACAACTTCCTGCAAAGCCTGCGTCTGCTCTGCGATGGCATGCACAGCCTGGGCCAGCACTGCATTGCCGGGCTGGAGCCAGACCGCACACGCATCGCCCAGCTGCTGGAACAATCGCTGATGCTGGTCACCGCCCTCAGCCCGCACATCGGCTATGACAAGGCCGCCAGCATTGCCCACCACGCCTTGCAGACCAACTGCACGCTGAAACAAGCGGCACTGGAACAGGCTGGCATCAGCGCCGCCCAGTTCGACGCCTGGGTGCAGCCCGCTCACATGGTGTAAGCCGCCAGGCCGCTACCGGTAACCGCCAGCGCGCCGCGCGCCACGCCCAGCCACGGACAGAAAACGGTGGCAGGCCGCACGGGCGAGAGGTTTGCCACGGCCAGCGCGGGCCGCCCAGTAATCAGCAAAGCAAGGCCAAGCCTTGCTTTTTTCTTTGCCGGACGGCGTGCGGCCAAAGCGCGGGCCTATGTCGGATGCAGGGCGGCCAGCGTACGGGTAAGCAAATGGTGCAGATGCTGCAAGATCAGATACTGGTCGCTCGGCTCCAGCGCGGCCGCATGCTCGGCATTCAGCAACTGCAGCAAACCCTCCAAGGTGCGGCGGCTTTCCAGCAGGCGCGCATCTACCTCGCTCCATTGCGCTTCCAGCCGATGGCAGACAGCCAACACATCCTGCCAGGCCTGCGCCACGGCCGGCGCGGGTTGGCTACCCAGCGCCGCCTGCATGGCGGACAGGCTGGCATGCAGCGGCCCCAGCGGCAGACAGGCTTGCTGCAGGAAATGGGCAAACTGCGGATCGGACTGACGGGGAGAAGAAAAAGACGGCTGCCCGGACGGCGGTGTATCGCGAGGCGTGCTGCTCATGGCAAATCCTCCGAGAGTTGAGAACTTCTGCCTGCCATGCCGACGCCAATCGGGGGTGGCAGGCACATGGCGGGATTGGCGTTACCGGACTCTCGGAACCGGCGCTTCCAAGGAAGCTCCCACCACGGCCCGCCATAGAAAAAGGCAAAGCAATGGTGCGAGGACTGGTGCGTATAAACGCAGCAGTCCGCCGAGAGTTGAGTCGGGACGCCAATCCCGGTGCCGCTATTGAACGGCACCGGGGGATTATCAGCCGGGAAGGGGGCCAGAAGCAAGGCAGGCGGCCAGCCAAACGCCAACACCCGACTAGACGACACTGCGTGGATGAGCACGGCGGTGGATGAGCAGATTGATGCCCCGCGCAGTCCGGCAAGGCAGAGTAAAGAATGTGACGTAAAAGCGGCTGACAAACTCATGCCAGCCACCCAAGATGGCAAAGGCGTTACCAACAACAGGAAACCGGTACTAAAGCGGCTCCCACCAAGGACTGTAAAAGCATAAAAAAAGCCCACCATGTTCAGACGTGGTGGGCTTTTTGTGGGGGAGTGGTTACTAAAGTAAAATGTTACTCAATACCCATCACTACAGAAGAAAAATAATAAAGCATTTATTTAAATTTTAGGCTCTTATTTTGTTGAGTATACGTTGCGCCGATAACATAATTAGGAGTATTAAGATCAGGATGAATACTCTTTGTAGCTATAATTATCTGCCCTTGTGCTTCAAGAGTCCCAATGTTTTTTGCTATCACCATTTGGAAGTTTTGCGATCTGGCATCTTCCATACCACCATTTTCTATTCCGTCCAAGATCATCAATCTTGGAATTCGGATATAGTTTTTTTCCAAAGATGTAAAAAGAAAAGCTAAATGCAAGGCATTGTTTAAATATACAGCGGTGCTCTCTGCAAAGGATGTTTTATTATTGACAGAAATCCTATTTGCAGCAAAATCATATTCTACTTCTGTAGCTGCTTTGAATGTTTCTTCGGTCCCAGTGTCCGTGCTGATTAAATAGAGTAAATGCTTTGCTATCGTTTGGTTTACTTCAGTCTCTCGACTTGATGAGGTTGATTGATAGGTCGAGATCGCTGTCTTTAGATCATTAACTTCACCTTGTAGCTCATTTCTTTCTTTTGAGAGTTGCTCTAGAGCCGCATGTAGCTCACCAATTTTTTCCAGATTCACAATTCTTTCTTCATATTCGCCTATTTGCTTATACAAAGTGTAATATTCTTTTTCTGCGGCACTATTCACTGACTGTAGATTTATAGATGAACTTCGTATATTTTTCTGCAAAGCCGAACGATACTCTTTCCTCTTTTTTTGCAGTTCATCTATACGCAATTTTCTTTGTTCAAGAAGACGAGTTGACTCACGAATTTGTATTTCAATCTCATTCTTCATTCGTAAAATATTTACTTCTCTCGTTTGCTTTACGTTATCTGTCCCACAAAGGTCGCAGCAACTATCACCATGATCATTGATATTGGATAAGCATGCAGGGCAAATATCAAATTTAATAGAAGTAAATGCTTTTTCTGTCCTAATTGATTCAATTATAGAGTTCAACTTGTCCCGAAGTTCGGTAATGAACTCAGTAGAATCGTTTATCTCGTAGGTTAAAGCCTGTATTTCTTCTTCGCATTCTAGAAGTTCTATCTTTTTCTTTATGTTTTCTTGTGCAAAATTTTCCGTAACTTCTTTTTCTTTAGAGTATTGAAGGGATTCAATTTCCTTCAATTTCAATACTTTCTCTTCAGAGAGTTTTATTTTATTGTTTAAAGAAATTTTCTGCTGCTCTATGGAATTCAATTCTTTCGGGTAAGAGGTTTTTCCAATGACCGTATATACGGCCTGAATTTTTGCAATAACTCGATCTAATTCTTTCTCTTTTTTACTTAATTCTATTTTCTTTTCATATAAAGAATTGTCATATAGGCCCAGCAAATATCTTCCTATTGCTTCTCTCTTGAATGCAGAATCAAATTGTTCTATATTGAAAATGCATGACGCAGGGTTTGATTGATCACTATAAAGTAATCTAAAAATTTGATGCAATGTAATATTGTTATTTTCATCCGCTCGAGCTTCGGGTAGTCCTAAAATAGAAAAAATTTTTTGTGAAAAACTTTCTCTGCTGGAGTTTATTGAGTAAGGGTAGTTATTCCACTCATTGATACTTGTCAAAATAGCTTGATCATATGCTTTAAAGCAAATATCAATTGGTTGTTTCTCTTTTTCAGAATGAAGCCTTCGCAAAGTCAGTGGGGGGTGGCCATTCGTCTCAATCTCTACAAAAATCGAATCACAGCTATTTGCTTCAACTCGCCAATTGCGAATCTCATATCCGAGACCATACATCAGCAGCTGAATAACTGAGGTTTTTCCACCACCATTGCGACCACTTAAAATATTCAGACCGTAATGAAATTTTTCATCATAGACTACCTGCCCTTTCCAATGAGCAACAAGCCTGTTAATTTTTAATGTTGGATGAAATAGAGTCATACTTGTATTCCATTAAATGGCTTGATGCCTTCAGCCCATTTTGGCCATAAAGTTCTTGATCAGCAAGAACGTTATTTATAAATGCAATTACATCTTTTATTTCTTGGCGGACTTCAATTTCTGTAAGAGCAAATAACTCTGGAGAGTAATTTTCTTTCAAAATCACATACGAACTACTGTTGGGTATTTTTTGTAATATCTTAGATATTATTAAATTGTCAATAACGGAATTCTGAATTGATTTCATGGACTCGAACAAAAAATACGCATCGAAAACATTATACGAATTTTTGAATTTCTTGAATGGGTTTTTTTGCTTTTGTAACTCTCTTGGAAGAGTGATTCGAGAAACGTGAACAGGAAAGGCAAGTAGAAAGTCATATATTCTAAGGCGGTCGTGCTCAATTTTTCCTTTACTGGTTCCGTTCAGAACATTAAGTAATCGAAAAAGTGTATGGTAAGGATCTAGAGCTTTATTGTAGAGTAGCATCACTTCCACTCCAGATGACAGTTGCCAGTTAGAAAATATACCATTCCTCTTAATTGGCGAGAATATATATCTAAAACATTCTCACCAAGCTTCTCATTCAACACATTTTCGATACTTTGTCTCAGAATAAGACTTAGCTCGTGATCCTGGCATTTATTTCTAATTTTAGGCTTTATTTCAGAATTGAAAATTGACTCAATTTCGGCAAGCAAGTATGTAATGATTTTTTGAGCAGACTTGTAGTGTTGGTATTTTACAATCAGTTTCGAAACAGACTCTTTCAGGTCCTCTGCATCTTTTATCAGGTAGGAATACCCAGCTTCAGATAGTTTTGTACTCAAATCTCGAATATCAGACTTACTGTTTTTATAATGAGTAAGTTCGTCAATTAACTGATTAGTACAGGATTTGTTCTCGACCTCTTTTTTATAAAGATTAGAAAAGAGGTCAAGCTGAGTTGGACGGGGAAGGTATATTTCATATTTGTCACCAGCGGTTACGTCGCCAAGTGCAGTTATATTTTCTTGCTTAACAACTTTTCTAGCTGAAAACATAGCAATTACTTATGAATCTTATCGCCGGCAGTTACATCACCAGCGGAAATAATGTTCTGCTGTACAATTTTTTTACCGCCGACCCATTTGATCGCTACCTTTACACCTAAACCTAAGACAGCCAAACCAGCAATTACAGCGAGAGCGATGATGAGTAAAGAATTCATTTTGATTTATAGAGAGAGTATGAAAAAGGTTCTCTAAAGATAACTCATACGAAATGCATAATGCAAAAATTTCTACTATGGAATGTACATCTAGTGATACTTCAAAACAGACGTGGCGAGTGTAAGTATTTGATTGTATTGAATTTATTTACAACCAAGATTGAAAGTAGAATGATTTATCATGTCACCTGCAACCTAAAGATGAAAAGAATCAGTGCATCTCCTGGTTCGGATGTGTTGATTTGTGTGAGTCAGAAATTATGTGTGCAGCCGTAACTTTCACCGCTCAATCGAAGGTCTGCTAAGGCCAAAAAAAAGCCACCGTTCTCGGTGGCTTTTTCATTAACTGAATCAGTAGCTTTTCACTAACCTGACGCAACTATACTGTTGGTGTCACCCGTCAGAGCTTACACATCAATATTCCGCGCAATCAGGGCGTTGCCTTCGATAAAGGCGCGGCGGGGTTCTACGTCGTCGCCCATCAGGGTGGTGAACACGTCGTCGGCGCCCATCACGTCCTCGATGCGTACCTTCAGCAGGCGGCGCACGTTCGGGTCCATGGTGGTTTCCCACAGTTGTTCCGGGTTCATTTCGCCCAGGCCTTTGTAGCGCTGGATGTTCATGCCCTTTTTCACTTCGGCCAGCAGCCAGTCCAGTGCTTGGCCAAATTCGCTGATCGGCTTCACGGTTTCGCCACGGCGTACTGCTGCGCCTTCTTGCAGCAGGCCGCTGAGCAGTTCGCCGGTTTTGGCCAGTTCCGCGTAGTCGCCGGTTTCCAGGAAGTCCTGGTCCAGTACGGTAACCAGCACGTTGCCGTGCAGTTTGCGGATGATCTTGATCAGGTGGCCGTCGTTCTTTTCGTCGTGCAGCAGTTCCAGCGTGATGGCTTCTGCCGGTACCAGCGCGCGCAGGCGGGCGATGGTGTCGTTGGAGGCTTGTTCGCTGGCCAGTGACAGGCGGCCGGACTTGAGCATGGCTTCCAGCACCAGCGGGTCGATGACGCGGCTTTCGCGTTCGATCACGGCGCGGGCCAGCAGGAATTGGCGGGCTACTTCGGCCAGGGTGTCGCCGGCCAGCGGGGCGGCATCGGTGCCGGGGACGAGTTCGGCTTTTTCCAGTGCCAGTTGCAGCAGGTACTGGTTCAGCTCGTAGTCGTCCTTCAGGTAGCGCTCTTGCTTGCCGTGCTTGGCCTTGTACAGCGGCGGCTGGGCGATGTAGATGTGGCCGCGTTCTACCAGTTCGTGCATCTGGCGGTAGAAGAAGGTGAGCAGCAGGGTGCGGATGTGCGCGCCGTCGACGTCGGCATCAGTCATGATGATGATGCGGTGGTAGCGCAGCTTGTCCGGGTTGTATTCGTCCTTGCCGATACCGCAGCCCATGGCGGTAATCAGGGTGGCCACTTCCTGGCTTTGCAGCATCTTGTCGAAGCGGGCGCGTTCCACGTTGAGGATCTTGCCCTTCAGCGGCAGGATGGCCTGGAATTTGCGGTCACGGCCTTGCTTGGCAGAGCCGCCGGCGGAGTCGCCCTCGACTAGGTACAGTTCGCACAGCTTGGGGTCTTTTTCCTGGCAGTCGGCCAGTTTGCCGGGCAGGCCCAGGCCGTCCATGATGCCTTTGCGGCGGGTGATTTCGCGGGCCTTGCGCGCGGCTTCACGGGCGCGGGCGGCATCGACGATCTTGCCGCAAATGGTTTTGGCGTCGTTGGGGTTTTCCAGCAAATAGCTCTTGAGCGCTTCGCTGATGACTTCGTTGACCACCGGGCCGATTTCGCCGGATACCAGCTTGTCCTTGGTCTGGCTGGAGAACTTGGGGTCCGGCAGCTTGACGGACAGTACGCAGGTAAGGCCTTCGCGCATGTCGTCGCCGGTGGTGTCCACCTTGGCCTTTTTGGCCACTTCGTGTTCTTCGATGTACTGGTTGAGCGTGCGGGTCATCACCTGACGCAGCGCGGTCATGTGGGTGCCGCCGTCACGCTGCGGGATGTTGTTGGTGAAGCACTGGACGCTTTCCTGGTAGGAGTCGTTCCATTGCATGGCCACTTCCACCGTCATGCCGTCTTTTTCGCCAATACCGTGGAACACCTTGGGGTGCAGCACGTTCTTGTTGCGGTTCATGTATTCGACAAATCCGGCTACGCCGCCGGAGAAGGCGAAGTTTTCTTCCTTGCCGCTGCGTTTGTCCAGCAGGTTGATGCCCACGCCCTGGTTGAGGAAGGACAGTTCGCGGATGCGCTTGGCCAGGATGTCGAAGTGGAATTCCACCAGGCCAAAGGTTTCTTCGCTGGCGCGGAAGGTCACTTCGGTGCCACGGTGGTTGCTGTGGCCGGTGACGGTGAGCGGGGCAACGGCGTCGCCACGACGGAATTCCATTTCGTGCACCTTGCCGTCACGCCAGATCTTCAGCTTCAGCCAGTCGGACAGCGCGTTCACCACGGAGACGCCCACGCCGTGCAGGCCGCCGGAGATCTTGTAGCTGTTGCTGTCGAATTTGCCGCCGGCGTGCAGGATGGTCATGATCACTTCGGCCGCCGAACGTCCTTCTTCCGGGTGGATGTCGGTGGGGATGCCCCGGCCGTTGTCCGATACGGTGATGGAGTTGTCGGGGTTGATGATGACCTTGATGGTGTCGGCATGGCCGGCCAGGGCTTCGTCAATGGCGTTGTCCAGCACTTCAAACACCATGTGGTGCAGACCGGTGCCGTCCGAGGTATCGCCAATGTACATGCCGGGGCGTTTGCGTACTGCATCCAGACCCTTGAGGACTTTAATGCTATCCGCGCCGTATTCCTGTTCGCTCATCCGCTTCTTTCCTGCGGTGGGGGAGGGGGCGGAGGGGGCTGTCCCCGTCCGCGCTGTACCGCCCTTTGCCGCTTATACTCAAAATCTCGAAAACTGCTGCTTGTGGCAGCGGCTACTTCCGACTGTGTTGCTGCATCAGATGCGCATCGGCATCACGATGTACTTGAAGTTGCTGTAGTCGGGAATGGTGACCAGGGTGCTGCGGTTGGAGTCGCCAAACGCCATCTGCAGGGTGTCGGCCGGCAGGTTGGTCAGCACATCCAGCAGGTAGTTGATGTTGAAGCCGATTTCCAGCTCGCCGCCCTGGTAGGCGATTTCCAGTTCTTCTTCCGCTTCTTCCTGTTCGCTGTTGGTACACAGGATGGACATCTTGCCCGGTGCCAGTACCAGTCGCACGCCACGGAATTTTTCGTTGGCCAGAATGGCGGCGCGCTGCAGCGCGTGCAGGAAGGTGAGGCGTTCGATCAGGAAGATCTTGTCGTTATCCAGCGGAATCACGCGGTTGTAGTCGGGGAACTTGCCGTCTACCACCTTGCTGATGATCACGGTGGAGCCAAAGCTGAAGCGCACCTGGTTGGCCAGCACTTCGATATTGATTTCGTCGTCGCTGTCCTGCAGCAGCTTGTACAGCTCCAGGATGGTCTTGCGCGGCAGGATGACTTCGGCCTTGGGCAGGGTGGCTTCGACGTCGGCGCTGGCAAAGGCCAGGCGGTGGCCGTCGGTGGCGATCAGCTTGACCTGGTTGCCGTCGGTTTGCATCAACAGGCCGTTGAGGTAGTAACGGATGTCCTGCACGGCCATGGCAAACTGCACCTGCGAGATCAGGCGCTTCAGTTCGCGCTGCGGCAGGGTGAAGCTGGCATCAGAGGCCGAGCCTACCGACAGCAGCGGGAAGTCTTCCGCCGGCAGGGTTTGCAGGTTGAAGCGGCTTTTGCCGGCCTTCAGCGTCAGGCGGCCGTCCAGCTGTTCCAGCGTGACGGTGGCCTTGTCCGGGATGGCGCGCAGGATGTCCTGCAGCTTTTTGGCCGAGGTGGTCAGGCGGAAGTCTTCGCCCGGCAGTTCGTCGGCACTGGCGGTGGTGATCTGGATTTCCAGATCGGTGGCCAGAAAGCCTACCTGGCCGCCCTTCTTTTCAATCAGTACATTGGAAAGAATCGGCAGGGTATGGCGTCGTTCGACAATACCGGTCACCGCCAGCAGGGGCTTGAGAAGGGCATCGCGTTCGGCTTGCAGGATCAGCATGTTTCGGGCTCCCGAATGTGTCCAGAGTCAGTTATCGGTTGAATCAACATCGTTCAGTTACGCAGCATGGATAGCAGCGTATCGTAATCGTGTGCCATATCGGCGTCATTACTGCGCATTTCGGCAATGGTCTTGCAGGCATGCAGCACGGTGGTGTGGTCGCGCCCGCCAAAGGCGTCGCCGATATTGGGCAGGGAAAGCTGGGTCAGCTCCTTGGCCAGTGCCATCGCCACCTGGCGCGGCCGGGCAATATCGCGGCTGCGCTTTTTGCTGTGCATGTCGGACAGCTTGATCTTGTAGTACTCGGCCACCGTTTTCTGGATGGCATCCACCGTAACCTGGCGGTTGCCGGCGGCCAGGATGTCTTTCAGTGCTTCTTTTACCAGATCCAGCGAGATGTTCTGGTTGGTAAAGCGGGCATAGGCCACCACGCGCTTGAGCGCGCCTTCCAGTTCGCGCACGTTGGAGCGCACGTTCTGGGCAATGAAAAACGCCACCGGGTGATCCAGCTTGATGCTGTCGGCCTCGGCCTTTTTCATCAAAATAGCCACACGCATTTCCAGTTCCGGCGGCTGGATTTCCACCGTCAGGCCCCAGGAGAAGCGCGAGATCAGTCGCTCTTCCATACCTTCTATCTGCTTGGGGTAGGTGTCGCAGGTCATGATGACCTGTTTGCCGCCCTCGATCAGCGCATTGAAGGCGTAGAAGAATTCTTCCTGGGTGCGGTTCTTGCCGGCAAAAAACTGGATGTCGTCGATCAGCAGCAGGTCCAGCGAGTGGTAATAGCGCTTGAATTCGTCAAACGCCTTGTGCTGATAGGCGCGCATGATGTCGGCCACATAGCGTTCGGCGTGGATGTAGCGGATCTTGGCCTGCGGGTTCTTCTGGAACACGTGGTTGCCGATGGCCTGGATCAAGTGGGTCTTACCCAGGCCCACGCCACCATAGACAAACAGCGGGTTGTAGGCCTGGTCGCCCGGGTTTTCGGCAATCTGCATGGCAGCGGCGCGCGCCAGCTGGTTACCTTTACCTGTTACCAGGGTGTCAAAGGTAAACGAGGGGTTGAGCCGGGTGCTTTCGTGGCTGCCGCCAATGGCTTTTACTGCGGCCTGCTTGGCCTGGCTGGGGATATTGCTGGCTGCCGGGGTGGGCGCGGGTTTGCGCACGCCATTGCCCACGGCTGCGGGCACGGCCAGCGGCTTGCTGCTGGGTGCACCCAGGCGCAGCTCGACCGGTGCTTCGCCAACCAGCTCGACAGCCAGTTCTTCAATGCGGCCGAGGAAACGGTCTTTGATGAACTGCATGATGAAGCGATTGGGTGCAAACAGCGCAATGCCTTCATCGTTGGCTTCGGCCGCCAGCGGCTTGATCCAGGTGTTGAACTGCTGTGAAGACAGTTCGGCCTCGAGGCGAGCGAGGCAGGCAGGCCAGAATTGATCCAGTTCGGTCATTAAGTACACACAAGTAAAAGCAAAAACCCGCCGTGACGATTATCAGGTTCGGCGGGATGGGCCATGGTTTGCCGCCCGGTGGGTTGGCCGGCGCAGTGCGCCTGGCGTGGGGCGTAACCTTGGCATGTGTTCATGCATGGCAGTGGCTTGCACCATCCTCCTGTCGCGCATACCGCCCTGGGCGGGTGGTCTCGTTTAATAATTACGCAGGGGGTGAGGTGCGTTAAGTTTCGACATTCTAACGGTTTTCAGCAAAGTTATCCACAGGTGTACTAAAAATTTGCCATTGACAAGCGGCGGTTTTTCTTGTGAAATCACGCGTTTATTTCCGTTTCGAAACAGGAATTCTTTATCATGAAGCGTACTTACCAGCCTTCCAATACCCGCCGCAAGCGCACTCACGGCTTCCTCGTTCGCATGAAGTCCCGCGGTGGCCGCGCAGTGATTGCCGCCCGTCGCGCCAAGGGTCGCAAGCGCCTGGCCGTATAAGTTAGCAATGACTTATCGCTTTCGCCGTGTGCACCGGCTATTAAAAACGGATGAATTTTCATCCGTTTTTAGTTTGCGGCAAGCGCGCAGCACAGCTTTGTTTCAGGTGTACGCCCGCCCCAATGAATTGGGCCATGCCCGTGTCGGCCTTGTTGTCGGCAAAAAGGTTCACAAGCGGGCAGTACGCCGAAACTACATCAAGCGTACGGTACGCGAGTGGTTTCGCCTGAACCAGGCGGCTTTGCCGGCGCAGGACTACATCGTCCGAGCCAAACAGGCCTTTTCCCGCGCTGACAGAGCAGAAGCTGTCATCGCCTTGTCTACACTCTTTGCTAAACTGGCACGATGTCGCGCCTCCTCATCCTCCTGATCCGTTTTTATCAACTGGCCATCAGCCCCTGGCTGGCACCACGGTGCCGCTATGTGCCGACCTGTTCCAGTTACGCGATCGAGGCGGTGAGAAAGCATGGCGCCTGCAAGGGCGGCTTTCTGGCGATGAAACGCATCGGGCGCTGTCACCCCTGGGGTGGCAGTGGTTATGACCCGGTTCCCTGAACTTTCCGGTATCGTAGAGATGGATTCCAAGCGACTCATAATCTTCATCGTCCTGTCCATGGGCATCCTCCTGCTGTGGCAGGAGTACTTTGCGCCCAAGCCTGCTCCGCAGCAGGTGGCACAGACCCAAACGGCTTCGCAGCCGGACGCACAGGCCAGCCATACCGCCAGCGCCCAGCCTGCTGATGCAGCCAAGCTTACCGCCGGTCAGCGCATTCGCGTCAGCACCGATGTGATCAAGGCCGAAATCGATACCGTAGGCGGCGACCTGCGTCAGCTCGACCTGCTGAAGCACGATTCCGCCACGGATGCCAAAAAGCCGTTCGAGCTGCTCACCGACAAGAATGGTCGCGTGTATGTAGCCCAGACCGGCCTGGTGGCAGCCAGCAATCCGGCACTGCCCACCCACAAAACCGTCTATAGCGCCGAGCAGTCCAGCTACACCCTGAGCGGCGACAGCCTGCAGGTGAAACTGACCGCCCCGGTGGCGAATGGCGTGCAGGTGGTGAAAACCTACACCTTCAAGAAGGGCAGTTACGATATCGGGGTTCGCTTCGACATCCACAACGGCGGCAGTACGCCGCTGGCCCCGACCGCCTATTACCGTCTGTTGCGTGACGGCCAGGCACCGGAAGGCGAAGGCCGCTTTGCACACACCTTTACCGGCCCGGCTGTTTACACTGCCGACAACAAGTTCCAGAAGGTTTCCTTCGAAGACCTGGCCAAGGGCAAGGGCGACTACGCCAAGAACGCCACCGACGGCTGGGTGGGCATGCTGCAGCATTACTTCATGACCGCCTGGATCCTGAAGCCGGTGGATGCTGCCAGCGTGTGCAAGGATGAAAAATCCTGCCACTTCGAGCTGAAGGACAGCAACGGCCTGTACTCGGCTGCTGCCACCGTGGACCTGAAAACCATCAATCCCGGCCAGACCGCCTCCATCGCCGTGCCGCTGTATGCCGGCCCGGAAGATTACAGCGTGCTGACCCGTGTTGCTGATGGCCTGGAATATTCCAAGGACTATGGCTGGGTGCACATCTTTGCTTCGCCGCTGTTCTGGCTGCTGACCAAGCTGCACGGTCTGGTACAGAACTGGGGCTGGGCGATTGTGCTGCTGACCCTCACCGTCAAGGCCATCTTCTACCCGCTGACTGCTGCATCCTACCGCTCCATGGCCAAGATGAAGGCCCTGGCACCGCGTCTGGAACGCATGAAGGAACAATACGGCGACGACCGCATGAAGTTCCAGCAGGCCGTGATGGAGATGTACAAGAGCGAGAAGGTGAATCCGCTGGGTGGCTGTCTGCCCATGCTGATCCAGATTCCGGTGTTCATCGGCCTGTACTGGGCGCTGCTGGCTTCGGTCGAGCTGCGTCAGGCTCCGTGGATCCTGTGGTACACCGACCTGGCCCGTCCGGACCCGTTCTATGTACTGCCGGTGATCATGGCCGCTACCATGTTCCTGCAAACCTTCCTGAACCCGCCGCCGACTGATCCGATGCAGGCCAAGATGATGAAAATCATGCCGGTTGCCTTCTCGGCCATGTTCTTCTTCTTCCCGGCTGGTCTGGTGCTGTACTACGCAGTCAACAACATCCTGTCGATTGCCCAGCAGTGGTACATCAACAAGAGCATTGAAAACAGCAAGAAAGTCGCGCTGCAGTCCTGATGTGGACGGTAGTGCCCCAGAAAGCCCGGCCGGATAAAGGCCGGGCTTTTTTCTGATACAGTAAAAATCAGCGCAAGCTGACCGAAACAGCTGCCGCCGCACGCCCCGCGGCTGTTTCGGCCAGCCTGTCAGCCGCAAGGAAAGCCCGCATGTCTACTCTCTACGCTCCCGTCACCATCTGTGCCATTGCCACTGCACCCGGTCGCGGTGGCGTGGGCGTCATCCGTGTGTCCGGCCGTGATCTGCTGCCTTTTGCCGCGGCACTGAGCGGCGGCAAGCAGCCCAAGCCGCGTTATGCCACCTATACCGACTTCTACGCTGCCGATGGCCAGGCCATCGACAACGGCCTGCTGCTGTACTTCCCCGGCCCCAACAGCTTTACCGGTGAAGACGTACTGGAATTGCAGGGCCACGGCGGGCCGGTGGTGCTCAACATGCTGCTGTCGCGCTGCCTGCAACTGGGCGCACGGCTGGCCGAGCCGGGCGAGTTCTCCAAACGCGCTTTCCTGAATGACAAGATGGACCTGGCCCAGGCTGAAAGCGTGGCCGACCTGATCGACGCCTCCAGTGAAAGTGCAGCCCGCAGCGCGCTCAAGTCGCTGAAGGGGGCGTTTTCCAATGAAATCCATGTGCTGGTGGATGAGCTGATCACCCTGCGCATGCTGGTGGAAGCCACGCTGGATTTCCCGGAAGAGGAAATCGATTTTCTCAAGCAGGCCGACGCGCTGGGCAAACTGCAAACCCTGCGCCAGCGCCTGCAACAGGTACAGGCCACGGCGCGGCAGGGGGCCATCCTGCGCGAGGGCATGCATGTGGTGCTGGTGGGCCAGCCCAATGTCGGCAAGTCCAGCCTGATGAATGCGCTGGCGGGGGATGATGTTGCCATCGTCACCGATATCGCCGGCACCACCCGCGACACCGTGCGCGAGGAAATCGTTATCGACGGCGTGCCGGTGCACATCATCGATACCGCCGGCCTGCGTGATACCGACGATGTGGTGGAGAAAATCGGCATCGAACGCACCTGGCAGGCGGTAGAGCGCGCCGATGTGGCGCTGGTGCTGGTGGATAGCCGCGACGGCGTCACCGCCGAGCTGGAGGCCATTCTGGAGCGCATTCCGCCGCAACTGCCGCGCCTGTTCATCTACAACAAGGCCGACCTCAGCGGCGACGCCATCGGCCTGTCTGAACAGGATGGCCGCAGCGTACTGCACCTGTCCGCCCGCACCCATGCCGGGGTCGATCTGCTGAAAGCCCGCCTGCTGGAGCTGATTGGCTACAGCGGGGCCAGCGAAGGGGTGTTCCTGGCACGCGAACGCCATCTGGACGCCATTCGCCGTGCTGCCGAACACATGGAGCTGGCGCATACAGATTGGGAAATGGTGGAAATCTTCGCCGAAGAGCTGCGATTGGCGCAGAACGCGCTATCGGAAATCACCGGCCAGTTCACCCCGGACGACTTGCTGGGCGTGATTTTTAGTCGTTTTTGCATCGGCAAGTAACACCCGCCAGCTGCTTCTCCCGGCCGGGCGCCTGCAGCCTGGCGCTTGCCGCAACAAAATTCCAACAATCTTCCACCTGGCTTTGCTGTACCGTTGGGTACAGGCATTTCTCCTGCCGTTTTGCCATGTCTCGCGGATCAAGTCTGATGGAACAAATCACCGTATACGCCTTCCCGGTTTTCCTGCTGCTGATGCTGGGGGAACTGGGCTATGGCCTGGCCATTGGCCGCAACACCTATCGCCTGAGTGACGCGCTGGCCAGCCTGAGCCAGGGTTTGCTCAGCCAGCTGGTGGCCAGTGTCAGTACCTTGTTCCAGATCGGCCTGTATGCGCTGACATGGCGGCACCTGGCGTTGTTTCCCCGTGCTGCGCTATGGAATAGCGTGTGGGGCTGGCTGCTGGCCATCGTGATGTTCGATTTCTGCGATTACTGGCTGCACCGGGTGGGGCATGAGAGCGCGGTGTTCTGGGCGGCGCATGCCGTGCATCACCAGAGCCAGGATTTCAATCTGTCCACCGCACTGCGCCAGGAAAGCACCGTGGCCTTTCTCGGCTGGCCGTTTTATTTGCCCATGGCGCTGGCCGGTGTCGCTCCGGCCCAATTTGCGCTGGCCGGGCTGATCGTCTTGCTCTACCAGTTCTGGATTCATACCGAGCATATCGGCAAGCTGGGCTGGTTCGACCGGGTGTTTTCTTCCCCGTCCAATCACCGGGTGCATCATGCGGTGAATGACCCGTACCTGGACAAGAACTACGGCGGCATGTTGATCATCTGGGACCGGCTGTTCGGCACCTTTGCCGAGGAGGACGAAGCCCCGGTATACGGCACCCGCAGCCCGCTCAACAGCTGGAATCCCTTGTGGGCGGTGGCATCGGGCTATGTGCCGCTGTGGCGGCTGGCTTGCCAGGCCCCGCGCTGGCAGGACAAGTTCAAGGTATGGTTCAAGCCGCCGGGCTGGCTGCCGGCCGGCGTGGCGGATAACAGCCCGGCCTTTGATCTGCAGCGCGCCCGCCAGCGCTTTGATCTGCCGCTGACCCGCACCAGTATGGCGCTGGCCCTGCTGCAGTTTGTCCTGCTGACGGCCGCCGGTGCGGCTTATCTGTGGCAAGTGGATGGCCTGGACAACCTACAGCGGTGGGCATTTGCCTTGTTGCTGGTGGCCGGCCTCACCGGGCTGGGCAGCCTGCTGCAGGGACGTCTGGCTGTGGTCGGTCTGCTGCTGCTGGATGCCCTGCTCATGCTGGCTGCCTGGCTGTTGTAATAGCCTGTGTCAGCGGCTTGCGAGTGCGAGTGAGACCAGGCGAAAACGACCGAAAACAAGTGGGGAGGCGGATTCTACCTGGAGTAAATGCGCATTCCGCAGGCGTTTTTAACGCAGTATCACCGCAGCGCAGCAGACGATTAACTGGTTCTTAGGCTGCGCGCAGAAAATACCTTTTCAGTACCAGGGTTTGGCTATAGCATGAGCAAAAATCATTTTGCGGATGTCATGTTTCCTTTCCTGCGCGGGCTGTTGCCGCTGGTCCTGTCACTGTTTTTATGCCCGGTTTGGGCGGCCAGTCCACCATTGGTATTGGCATTCAATACCTTCAGCCCCTGGAAAACGCTGGATGCACACGGCCAGCCATCTGGTCCCTATGTGGAGATCGTCAAGCTGCTGGCTGCCAGGCTGGATGTCCCCGTGCAATACCTGCCCTGTCCCTTGCAACGTTGCCTGCAGGCCATGCAGCAGGGGCAGGCTGATCTGGTGATCGGCGTACGCAACAGCGATGACCGTGATGCATACATCGATTTTCTCGATCCTCCCTATGCGGCAGCCACGCCGCTGGCGATTTACCTGCGGCGTGTCGATTCGCGCAAGGTACGCCGCTATGCCGACCTCTATCCATTGCGTATTGGTGTGGTCGAGGGGATGCGCTATCAGCCTGTTTTTGATGCAGATAAACAGCTAGAGCGTGATTTTGCACCAAGTAGTCTGTCCAATTTTCGCAAGCTGCTGGCTGGGCGAGTTGATGCTGTGGTCATTAATCGGCGCAACGGCATGGAGTTGTTGCACAGCCAGGGTTGGGAAGCTCTGATTCGCGAGCAGCCACTGCAGTTGCCGGCGCAGGAAGAGCGCCGGCTCGGGCTGTCGCGTCGCTCAGCCTGGTATGCCCGGCGTGGCCGATTGACGGCGGTGCTGCGTGGCATGCTGCGTGATGGCAGCATTGCCAGATTGCTGGCCGTCATGCCCATCGCACCCAAATGACCCAGATGGCGAGTCAGCCTTCCTGTACCACTCGGGCAGAGGAGTCAGGCTCACTGCCAGTAGCCTGTGCTGCGTCAAATGTCAGCGTTGTGACTAGGCTTTGCCCGCTGGCATCGCCTTCAGGCTCTTTGCCCTTGCCGGTAATGGGCTTTGCACTATGGTGCACTGCACGATAAAACCCTTTCCGCTCAATGTTTTCACCCCGGCCACCCGGCTATTCATTTTGATTAACAGTACCTTAGTGTTAATGGTTAACCCTGCTTTACAAGCTGGCGGGCGAACCGTTAGTGTCAGGCAACGCGGTGCTTTCCCATACTTGGTACTGCTCTTGCCACCCTGGATGCCAGTTGATTTTTCCTGCGCCAGCGGTGCAGCTCAGGCTGACGTGCAAAGCAGGCAATGCCGACTCCCTGCCCGCACCCGACTTCCGCGCTGCGTGACCCCGGCCCGGAACACCCTGCCGTATTGACCGGATCGTCAGACGGTATATGGTTGGTGACTGTCGCAATTGTGTAAAAGTATTGCGCAAAATCAACATTCATGGTTTTAATATAATTCAAACGCTCGTTCGAAAAAGCCTCGCACGGGCGTTCGCTATCTTTTGGGTTTTGTTTTTTGTCATTTCACATTGCAGGAGAATTTGACCATGCAGATCGCTATTCCGGCCGAAAGGCTGGCTGGTGAAAAACGCGTGGCCGCGACACCGGAAACGGTGAAAAAGCTGATCGCCATGGGTCACACCGTGGTGGTGGAGCAGGGAGCCGGGCAGTTTGCCGCTGCTCCCGACGCGGCTTATGCAGAACTGGGTGCCAGCATTGCGGCCAATCGGGCCGAGGCGCTGGCGCAGGCCGACATCGTGCTCAGCGTGCGTGCGCTGGACGAAGCCGGCATTGCCGAGCTGAAACCGGGTGCGGTGCTGATCGGCCAGCTGGCCCCGTATCAGAACACCACCTTCCCGCAACTGGCTGCGCGCAAGGTCTCGGCCTTTGCCATGGAACTGCTGCCGCGTACCACGCGGGCGCAGAGCATGGACGTGCTGTCCAGCCAGAACAATATCGCCGGTTACAAGGCGGTGCTGCTGGCCACCCATTACTATCCGCGCTTCATGCCCATGCTGATGACCGCAGCCGGCACGGTGAAGCCGGCCAAGGTGCTGATCATGGGTGTGGGTGTGGCTGGTCTGCAGGCCATTGCCACGGCCAAGCGCTTGGGTGCGGTGGTGGAAGCCACCGACGTACGGCCTTCCACCAAGGAGCAGGTGGAATCGCTGGGCGGCAAGTTCATCGAAGTACCGATGACCGATGAAGAAAAAGCAGCCAGTGATGGCGTGTACGCCAGGGAAATGTCGGACGACTACAAGCGTCGTCAGGCCGAACTGGTGAGCAAGCACGCCCGTGCGGCCGACATCATCATCACCACCGCGCTGATTCCGGGCAAGAAGGCCCCGACGCTGATCAGCGCCGACATCGTGGCCGCAATGAAGCCGGGTTCGGTCATCATCGACATCGCCGCCGAAGCCGGTGGCAACTGTGAACGCACCCAGCCGGGCGAGGTGGTGGTCACTGACAACCACGTCACCGTGGTGGGCCAGTTCAACCTGCCGGGCGAACTGGCGGCAGATGCCTCCAGCCTGTATGCCAAAAACCTGCTGACTTTCCTGTCGCTGATGCTGAGCAAGGAAGGTTTCACCCTCAATCTGGAAGACGACCTGCTGGCGGCCACCCTGGTGACCCACGACGGCCAGGTGCGTTTCCCGGCGGCCAACTAAGGAGAACAAGATGGTCGATCCCTTTATCGCCAGCCTTACCGTCTTCGTGCTGGCCGTGTTTGTCGGCTACCACGTGGTGTGGAATGTCACCCCGGCGCTGCATACCCCGCTGATGGCCGTCACCAATGCCATTTCCGGCATCATCATCGTCGGTGCCATGCTGCAGGTGGTGGACATCAATGGTTCCGAAATCACCCTCACCTCGGTGCTGGGTACCATCGGCATCTTCCTGGCCAGTATCAACATCTTCGGCGGCTTCATGGTCACCCAGCGCATGCTGGACATGTTCAAGAAGAAGAAAAAGTAAGGAAGAACCATGGCTAATATTTCTGCAGTACTTTATCTGGTGGCGGCCGTGCTGTTCATCCTGGCGCTCAAGGGCTTGTCCAGCCCGGTGACAGCGCTGCGCGGCAACAAGTTCGGCATCATCGGCATGCTGATTGCCGTGGTCACCACCTTCATGATCATGGACAAGCCGGTGCTGGGGCTGATTGCTGGCGCCATTGTCGCCGGTGCCGTGATTGGTGGCTGGAAGGCCAGAACGGTGGAGATGACCGGCATGCCGGAACTGGTGGCTGCCATGCACTCGCTGGTGGGCCTGTCGGCGGTGCTGATCGCCGTGGCTGCCATCTTCCATAGCGGTGTGGAACACACTGGCGTACAGAAGGTGGAGCTGTTCATCGGTGCCTTTATCGGTGCCATCACCTTTACCGCCTCGGTCATTGCCTACGGCAAGCTGTCTGGCCGCTTTGGCTCCAAGGCCGTCAGCTTCAATGGTCAGCATCTGCTGAACCTGCTGCTGGCGCTGTCCATGGTCGGCTTCGGCGTGGCCTACTTCGTGACGGATAGCCACGCTGCCTTCCTCGCCATGGTGGCGATTGCACTGGTACTGGGCGTGACGCTGATCATCCCCATCGGCGGCGCTGACATGCCGGTGGTGGTGTCCATGCTCAACTCCTACTCCGGCTGGGCGGCAGCGGGTATCGGCTTCACGCTGAACAACCCGGTGCTGATCATTGCCGGTGCCTGCGTGGGTTCGTCCGGTGCCATTCTGTCCTACATCATGTGCAAGGCGATGAACCGTTCCATCGTATCGGTGCTGCTGGGCGGCTTTGGTGCGGAGTCGGGTGGTGCTGGCCCGGCTGGTGATGCCGGTCCGAAGAACTACAAGTCCGGTTCGGCAGAAGATGCAGCCTTCCTGATGAGCAATGCTGACAATGTGGTGATCGTGCCCGGTTATGGCCTGGCGGTATCCCGTGCCCAGCATGCCTTGCAGGAGTTTGCCGAGTTGCTGCACGAGAAGGGCGTCACCGTACGCTATGCCATCCACCCGGTGGCGGGCCGCATGCCGGGCCACATGAACGTGCTGCTGGCCGAAGCCGAAGTGCCCTACGAGCAGGTACTGGAGATGGAGGAGATCAACTCCGACTTCAACAATACCGACGTGGTGCTGGTGATTGGTGCCAACGACGTGGTCAACCCGGCGGCACAGAAGGACAAGGCCAGCCCCATCTATGGCATGCCGATTCTGGAAGCCCACAAGGCACGTACCGTGATCGTGGTGAAGCGTTCGATGAGCGTCGGCTATGCCGGCCTCGACAACGAGCTGTTCTACATGGACAAGACCATGATGGTGTTTGGCGACGCCAAGAAAGTGGTGGAAGACCTGGTGAAGGGCGTGGTGCACTAAGCCACTGCCGCTTGTCACAACGAAAACCCTGCCGCGCCGGCAGGGTTTTTTCTTGCCCGCCGCGCAGGCTTGGCGGCAGGCGCAGCCATCCTTAGGATGGGTTGACTGTAGTCGCTATATGGAACTCATGGCTTGTTCCGGCCTCTTAAATATTAGCGTTATTTAATTTTGGAGATGAATATGCACTGGAAAACCACCGCCATTATCGCCGCTCTGTTGTCTGCTCCTGTTGTTGCCCAGCCCAATCTGGTGGGCAGTGAATGGCAGCTGGTATCACCCAAAGTGGCCGAACCGCTGCCCACGCTGTCGTTTCAGGCCAAGGGCATCAGTGGTTTTGCCGGCTGTAACCGCTTTACCGGCCATACCAATGCCGAAGGCAAGCTGATGGTGGCCACCACGCGCATGATGTGTCCGCCCGCCATGATGCAGACCGAACAGGCGTATATCGGATTCCTGTCGCAGCCCTTCCAGATCAAGACTGATGGCAAGGCGCAGCAACTGGTGCTGACGAGTAGCGCAGGCGAATATCGCTTTGTGCGCAAGCAGGACAAGGTGGCAGGCCATCCCGCAGCAGCCACGGCCCCGGCGCAGCGGCCGCAGTATCTGTATGTCAGCAGCCAGCGTAAAAACTGCAGTGCTGGCGCGGGGCAGATGCAATGCCTGCAGGTCCGCAGCAGCGAAAACCAGCCCTGGCAGTTGTTCTACGGTGAGATCGAGGGTTTTACACCGCAGCCCGATACCGCCTACTACCTGAAGCTGCGCTATGAAACCGTGCAGAACCCGCCAGCGGATGCATCCGCCGTGCGGACCATCCTGGACCGCGTGGTGTTCAGCGAAACCATCAGCCGCAGCGTGCAATGAGCACGGGCCGCTCAGTCAGGAGTCAGCGCATGAGACATTTCTGGTTACCGGTACTGGTATTAGGTTGGCTGACCGGCTGTGCCAGCGCGCCGCCGGCCACGCCCGCCGACAAGCCGCAGGGCTGGCAGGCACCGCGTGATCTGGCCAGTCTGGAAGGACGCTGGCAGCAGGTGGATGCCGGCAAGGATCAGCCCTACCGGCTGGAATTCGCCGCCGGCCGGGTGCATGCCTCAGCCGGTTGCAACGGTCTGGGCGGTGTGGTGAGCCTGGAGCAGGGCTTGCTCAAGACCGGGGCGATGATGTCGACCCTGATGGCTTGCCCGCCGCCGCTGGATGAGCGTGAGCGTAGCCTGAGCCAGTTGCTGTCGGCACAGCCACGGCTGGTGGTGCAGGGCAATCGGCTGCAATTGCAGGCGGGTACGGATCGGCTGGAATTCCAGCGCGAGGACAGTCACGGCGGCAGTTGAGTACCGCACAGAAAATGAAAAAGCCCGCGTTTTTTAAGCGCGGGCTTTTTGCTGTGTGGCCAGGCTTCAGTCGCCTTTGGCCAGTGCCAGCTCCAGGCTGCGGTGGTAATGCTGCGCGGCCTGTTCTTCCTTGCCGGTGGCCTCGAACAGCCGGGCCAGCTCTGCATTGGCACACAGCGTGGCGCTGATGGAGTTGCTGGCTTCCAGATAGCTTTGCGCCTTACCCCACAGCTGCTGGTTCATCGCCAGACGGCCCAGCGCCAGCAACAGCATGTGGTCGCGTGGACGGCTCTTGAGCCAGCCTTCTGCATCGCGCATCAGTTCCAGCCGCTTTTCCGGCGACAGGCGCTCGGCCAGCTGGCCCAGCTCGCGTGCCAGTTCCGGCGTGGCCTGTTCTTCGTCGGCCAGCGCCTCGCCCAGCAAGGTGGCGGCATAGTCGAAGTCTTCCAGCGCAATCAGCCGGCTGACGATTTCGCTGACCAGTACCGGATTGCGCCGTTCGGCGTCCGGGATGCGGCGCAGCCAGTCGCGCACTTCGCGGCCACCGACAAAGCCGGTCAGCTGCTGGCTGTAGGCGGCCAGACGGTAACGGCGGGCCTGTGCCGGTTCCAGCGCTTCGGCCTTGAGCAGCTTTTCGGTCAGTGCCAGTACCGCTTCCGGCTGGCGTTGCAGCAGGCGGACTTTCAACTCCAGGCGCAGGGCATTGGTGAGATTGGGCGACAGGGCGCGGGCACGTTCGATGGCGGCCAGTGCGCCCAGCGCGTCCTTGGCTTCCAGCTTCAGTTCGGCATCCAGCATGTGGCGCGCCAGCTGCAGGCGTTCCGGCAGGGCATCCAGCTGTTGCAGATAGCTGTCACGCTTGTCCAGATCGCCGGTGGCACCCGCAGAGCGGGCGGCCAGCAACAGGGCAAGGGCACGGTTTTCCGGCGCATATTCGTCGGCCATGGCCTTGAGCGCTTCGCGCTCGGCTTTCTGGAAACGGCCTTCAAAAAAGGCGATACCGGCTTCACGCAGGGCGTGACGGGCGGCTTTCAGCTTTTTCTGACGCTGGAAACGGCGCACTTCGGTGGGCAGGCCGGCGGTGATGCTGATGATGCGCATCACCACGTAAGCCAGCGCAATCAGGGCCACGATGCCCAGTAGCAGCAGGTTGAACGACACCTCCATGCGGTAGGGCGGCAAAAACAGGATGGCGTAGCCGGTATTGAGGGTGGAGGCCAGCCCCACCAGCACGGCCAGGGCGAACAGCCCGGTAATCCAGATGACAAATTTCACCGGTCAGTCTCCCTTGTTGCCCTGAGCATCACGTACCGCTTTCAGGCTGGCATTGAGGTCGGGCAGGGTTACGGACAGTGGCGCACCTTTCAGTTCCAGCAAGGTGGACAGCCACTGGCGAGTGGCCGGCGCGTCATTGTCGAAGTAGCGCAGCACATAGGACTGGGCGGCGCTGACATCGGCATCGAAGGTGGTGCCGTCACGCTGGATCAGTGCCAGGCGGGCATCCAGCAGGCGCATTTTCAGGTTTTCCCGCAGGAAGAAGGACTGCTCAGGCGACAGCAGCAGCGCTTCGGGCTTGTCCATGCGGCGGATGTGCACCAGCTCGCCCAGGCTCTGGCTGATGTCGGCCACCAGGCGTTCCCAGAAGGGGGCGCTGGCCGGCAGCGGCTTGGCAGCACGCTTGTCTTGCAGGCGATGCGCATCCACCACCAGCGGCAGGCTGTCGCCGGACAGCATCAGCCGGTCCAGCTTGACGGTGAGGCCGACGGTGTCCAGATAGGGCAGGGCCTTGAGCTTTTCCAGATCAGTGGCCACGGCTTTTTTCACCGCGATCAGCTGCGGCTGGTCGAATTTGGACAGGCGGGCGTCCACCATCTGCAGGGCGGAAATGGCGGCGGGGACGTTGCCGGCCAGTTGCAGCTGCTGGCTGGCAATGGCCAGGGTGTGTTCCACCTCGGACAGCAGCCAGTCGCTGCGGGTTTTGGTCAGCTCCTGGTACATGCCGTTCAGCGTGGCGTACTGGCCAGCGGATTCGTTGACGCGGGTTTCCAGTACCGCCAGCTTGGCGTCGGTGGCGCGGGCGGCGGTCAGTGCCTGCTCGGTCATGCCACGCAATTCCTTGGAGGCGCCATTACCTTCAGCCAGCCGGCCAGCCAGTTCCTGGCGGGCGGCAGTCAGCTCCTGCTGGGTGCTGTACAGCTGCCAGCCGGACAGGCCGAGGGCAGCCAGCGCCACCAGCAGGGCCAGGTTCAGCTGTTTTTTGCGGGACGGACGGGGGGTGTCGACAGTCTGGGTTTCGCTCATGGGTGACGGGAGAACCATTCTCTGAGGCCGGCGACGAGCGCATCGTCATCGGCCCGGGTTGTCACGATGCGTGTCGCGCCCAGAGCCTGCAATCGTTCGGCAATGCGCGGGTGCGGCACACAATACAAAAGGCATTGTAACGTCCCGGCTCTTGCCGGACCAGCCAGTCTGAACAATTGCTCGGCCATTTCACTGGATGTGATCACCATGGCGTCCGGCGGGCCATCATCCAGCAGGCTCCAGTCAGGTGCGCCATCCACCCGCTGGTAGACCTCGGCCAGCGTCACCGTGGCACCGCGCTGGCGCAGGGTATCGGCCAGCAGGGCACGGCCGCCCTGGCCACGCACGATCAGCCAGTGCTGGCCGGCGACATCAGCCAGCTGCGGCAGGGCCAGCAGGGCTTCGCTGTCGCTGCCTGCCGTGGGAAACAGGATGTCCTGCCCGCTGAGCGTGGCCAGGCGGCGGGCGCTGGCCTGGCCGACACAGGCTAGCTGTGCCTTGAGTGGCTGTGCCTGCAGCGTAGGCCAGGCCATGTCGATGGCGCTGGGGCTGACAAAAAACAGCCAGTCGGCCTGCGCGGCCTGCTGCGGCAGCTGGGCCAGCGCTTCCGGCTGCGGCTGGATATCCATCACCGGAAAGGCCTGCCCCTGCCAGCCGGCAGCGGCCAATAGTTGCAGCAAGCGGCCGCTTTGCGCGGCCGGTCTGGCCACCAGAATGCGGCGGCCAGCAGTTGTCATTGCTGGTCTTTCAGTACGGCGTCGATCAGCGGCTTGGCGCCATCATCCAGCAGGCGTTTGGCCACGGCACGGCCCAGCGATTCGGCATACTGGCGCGGGGCGCTGGCGGCTGCGGTGAGCATGACCGAGCCATCCGGATGCGCCACAAAGCCGCCCAGGCTGATGACGTCGTCGCTGAGGGTGGCAAACGCGCCCAGCGGCACCTGGCAGCTGCCGCCCAGTTCACGCGCCAGTGCGCGCTCGGCGCTGACACAGGCGTGGGTGTCCGGGTGGTTCAGCGGCTGCAGCAGGGCCAGCATGTCGGCGCGGTCGGCACGGATTTCAATGCCCAGCGCACCCTGGCCTGCAGCCGGCAGGCTTTCCGACGGGGCGAGTTCTGACCGGATACGGTCGTGCAGCTCCAGGCGCTTGAGGCCGGCTGCCGCCAGAATGATGGCGTCGTACTCGCCTTCGTCCAGCTTGCGCAGGCGGGTTTGCACATTGCCGCGCAAGGGCTTGATCACCAGTTGCGGGTAGCGCGCGCGCAGCTGCGATTCGCGGCGCAGGCTGGAGGTGCCCACCACGCTGCCGGCCGGCAGCTCGGCCAGGCTGGCAAACTTGTTGGAAACAAAGGCATCGCGCGGGTCTTCGCGTTCGCAGATGGCGGCCAGGGCAAAGCCTTCCGGCAGCACCATGGGCACATCCTTGATGGAGTGTACGGCCAGATCGGCACGGCCTTCGGCCAGCGCCACTTCCAGCTCTTTCACGAACAGGCCCTTGCCGCCGATCTTGGACAGGGTCTTGTCCAGGATCTGGTCGCCCTGGGTGGTCATGCCGAGGATTTCGACAGTAAGGTGCGGATACAGCGCTTGCAGGCGGGCCTGAATGTGTTCTGCCTGCCACATGGCGAGCCGGCTTTCGCGGCTGGCGATGACGATCTTGTCCATGAATTGCATTCCTGACGATGAATTTTCGTCCGATTCTAGCATGCAGGCATGGCAACGCCCGGAGTCGGATCAAGGAAAACCAATTGGCCGGGTGGTGGTGGGCAAGGGTCAACCCCCGTTGCTGTTGTGCACAAAATGTGCGAAAAAAATCAGGAAAATTCGGTAATGAACACACTACAGCGGCAATGCTGCCTATGATGTTTGTTCGCCAGTCTGCTGAAGCCAGGTTGCAACCTGTCTTGAGAAGATTGCCATCCCATTCATACACAAGGCCGTCATCACGGTTCCGGTGCCATATGCACCGCAAGCGGACAAGCCGGCCAGACGATTCGACAAAGGAAACTGGACATGACGGAGCTGGACAAGGATCTTCCCCTACGTGCCGACCTGGCGCGGCTGGACCGCCTGTTGGGCGAGGTATTGCATGCCCAGGAAGGCCCCGAGGTGTATCAGGAGGTCAAGGCCATTGCCGCGCGCACGCCGGAACAGCGCGCGCTGCCCTTGCCGGCCAGCTTGTCGCCCAAGGCCACCACCGCACTGGTGCGCGCCTGTGGCCTGTATGCGCAGCTGTTCAATATCGCGGAAGACCTGCACCACACCCGTCGTCGTCGTGCGCACCAGATTGCCGGCTCGCGTCCGCAGCAGGGCAGCCTGAACCGGGCGCTGGCGCGGCTGAAGGAAGACGGCGTCAGCTTTGCCCAGCTGTCGGCAACGCTGCAGGATGCCTATGTCGGCGCCATCCTCACCGCCCATCCCACCGAGGTACAGCGCCAGAGCGTGCTGGACGGCCACCGTGCTGTGCGCAAATTCCTCAGCCAGCTGGGTTCGCCTGACATCACTCCCGAAGAAGAAACCGAGCTGGACGGCAAGCTCAAGCGGGTGATCCTGTCCATGTGGCAAACCTCGGAAATCCGCCACTTCAAATTGTCGGTGGAAGATGAAATCAAGAACGGTGTGGCCTACCACCCGATGACTTTCTTCTCCGCCCTGCCACGGCTGTATCAGCGTCTGGGCAAGGAAGTCGAGGCGGCCTGGGGCCAGGTTCCGGCCCTGCCGCCGTTTATCCGTGTTGGCAGCTGGATTGGTGGCGACCGCGATGGCAACCCCAATGTCAACGCCTCGGTCTTGCGCCACGCCTTCACCCTGCAAGCCACCCAGGCTTTCGAACAATATCTGGCCGAACTGGCATCCCTGTACCGCGAGCTGTCGCTGTCCGAGCGCCATGTCGCCGTCAGCCCGGCCTTGCAGGCGCTGTCGGACCAGACGCCGGACAACAAAGAAAGCCGCGAGCAGGAACCCTACCGCCGCGCCTTGGCCACCATCGAAGCCCGCCTGCTGGGCAAGGCGGCCGAATTGGGGCTGGCGGTACGTGGCCGCTGGCCGGTGGGTGAGCCCTATCACGATATCTCGGCGTTTCAGGCCGACCTCGCCACCGTGGCTGATTCGCTTATCGCCCATGGCAGCGACTTGCTGGCCGATGGCCGCCTGGCGCGCCTGCGCCGTGCGGTAGAGGTGTTCGGCTTCTTCCTGATGCCGGTCGATTTGCGCCAGTTTGCCGGCATGCACGAGGCAGTGGTGAGCGAGCTGTTCTCCAGCGCCGGGCTGGAGCATTACCCGGCACTGGATGAGGCGGCGCGCATCCGCGTGCTGCTGCGCGAACTGTCCACCCCGCGGCTGTTGTACTCGCCGTATCTGAGTTACAGCGCCGACACCGAAAAAGAGCTGGCCATCTTCCGCGAAGCGGCGCTGATCCAGCAGCAATTCGGCAAGGAAGCCATTAGCCAGAGCATCATTTCCAATTGCGCCACCGTCAGCGACATCCTGTCGCTGGCGCTGATCCTGAAGGAAACCGGCTTGATCCGGCTGGAAAATGGCATGCCGGTGTCCACCATCAATGTGGTGCCGCTGTTCGAAACCATTGCCGACCTGGTGGCCGCCACCGACATCATGGACACGCTGTTTGCCCTGCCGTGGTACCAGTTGCTGCTGAAGAGCCGCGGCATGATGCAGGAAGTGATGCTGGGCTATTCCGACAGCAACAAGGACGGCGGTTATCTCACCAGCCAGTGGGAGCTGTACAAGGCCGAGCAGCGTCTGGTGCATAGCTTCGACAAGGCGGGCGTCAAGCTGCGCCTGTTCCACGGCCGTGGCGGCTCGGTAGGGCGTGGCGGCGGCCCGTCCTTCGAGGCCATCATGGCGCAGCCGGCCGGCAGTGTGGCCGGGCGTATCCGCATTACCGAGCAGGGCGAGGTGATTGCCTCCAAGTATTCCGATCCGGACATCGGCACCCGCAATCTGGAAGCGCTGGTGGCGGCCACACTGGAAGCCAGCCTCACCACTCACCCCAGCTGCGAAGCGGATGGCGAAGTATTCGACGAGCTGTCCGAGGCGGCCTTCAAGGCCTATCGCCAGCTGGTGGAAACCGAAGGCTTCATGCAGTACTTCCTGGAAGCCACGCCGATCAACGCCATTGCCAAGCTGAATATCGGCAGCCGCCCGGCCTCGCGCAAGAGCCTGGCTTCCATCAAGGACCTGCGCGCCATTCCCTGGGTATTCTCCTGGTCGCAGTCGCGGGTGATGCTGCCGGGCTGGTTCGGTTTCGGCTCGGCCGTTGCCGGCTTCATCGCCGGCCATGGCGACGCCGGGCTGGCAAGGCTGCAGGGCCTGTACCGCACCTCGCCCTTCTTCCAGGTGATTCTGTCCAATATGGAACAGGTGCTGGCCAAGGCCGACCTGGGCATCGCCCGCCGCTTTGCCGGCCTGGTTTCCGACCGGGCGCTGGCCGAGCAGCTGTTTGGCCAGATCGAGGCCGAATGGCAGAAAACCCACGATGCTTTCTTCGCCATCAGCGGCCAGAGCAGCCTGTTGCAGCAGAACCCCACCCTGCATCGCAGCCTGGAAACCCGTCTGCCCTATCTGGATGCGCTCAACCTGCTGCAGGCTGATCTGTTGCAGCGTCTGCGCGAAAACCCGGACGATGCCGAAGCGTTGTACGCCATCCACCTCACCATCAACGGCACCTCGGCCGGCCTGCGTAACAGCGGTTGAGCTGTCGTTCCGGTAGAAAATGACAAAACCGCCACTCTCGCGTGGCGGTTTTTCTTTGGCGGGGCACTGACATCTGCAGATTGTTATGACCGGCGGAGCTTGGCGACGGGCTGCTGCATTTTCTTTTTTTACATACCGAAAATGTATGCCCTGGCCCTTATCCCATCCCTAGCCGGGGCGAATTTTCCTTTTTGCCCAGCGGCCGGCGTCAGCTGCTTGTGCAACTGATCCGGCGACACCCATTCTGGGGGCAAGTTGTCCGCCCGATGACGACTCCTGTCTGGTTGTGCTGGCTGCATACTGCGGCGCGACCCATATTGTTCCACTGCCTCCGTCACAGGAAGGAGCAAGTAATGACCGCCCCTGTCGATTTGCCCCCCGCTAATGAGCAGCAAACGTCTCGTCGCCTTTTCCTCAAACAGCTGGCCGCCGCCTCCGGCAGCCTGCCGCTGGCGGGTGGCAGTGCCGCTGCCCTGCTGCTGCCCGGGCAGGATGCCCTTGCTGCCAACTCGGCCAGCGCCAGCCCACCAATCAATACGGTCTATGGCTATGCCAGTTTCAGCCCGGATGAAGCGGCGTTTGTCGAAGCGCTGGTCAACCTGATGTGCCCAGCCGACCCTCTCACGCCCAATGGCGTGGATTGTGGCTTGGCCATTTATATCGACCGCCAGCTGGCTGGTAGTTTTGGCCAGGGTGCCAAGCGTTATATGGCTGGCCCTTTCCTGCAGGGGGCGCCGCAGAGTGGCCCACAACTGCCACTGACGCCGGAGCAATATTTCAAGGCAGGCGTAGCAGAGGCCGACCGTGCAGCCCTGCGCTTGCATGGCCAATTATTCGACGCGCTTGCTCCGGCCCAGGCCGATGCCTTCTTGCAGCGCCTGGCTGGCGGTGCGGTGGATGGGGAGCAGCTGGCACTGGACCACTGGTTTAACGATCTGGTGTATCCGCTGTTCACCGAGGCCTGTTTTGCCGATCCACTCTACGGCGGCAATGTCGGCATGGTGTTCTGGAAAATGATTGGCTACCCCGGCCTGCCCGCCACGCATGCGCTGGATGTGGTGAATTATCTGGGCAAACCCTATCCGGGACGTGCCACGCCCAAATCGATTGCAGATTTCAGCTAAGGAGGCCGGCATGAAAACACGTGCAAGCAAGACGGTGGTGATTGTCGGCGGTGGTCTTACGGCAGGGCTGATTGCCCGCCAGTTGACGGCCAAGGGCTGCGAGGTACTGGTGCTGGAGCGCGGTGGGGATCACCGCAAGGGCCCTGAATCGAGCCTGCCCAACCAGCGTGACGAGCTGCGCTGGGCGGTGCGCCAGGGGCTGATGCAGGACTGGTCACGCGAAACTTACACGTTGCGCCATCAGCATGGCCAGACTGCCTTGCCGGTGCGCTGGATGGAGTCCTTCCTGCCGGGCCAGGGGCTGGGTGGGGCTGGCAACCACTGGAATGGCCACCTTTACCGCTGGGCGGAATATGACCCGCAACTGCGCAGCCACACTATCCAGCGTTATGGCAAGCAGGCCATTCCGGCCGACATGCCCTTGCAGGACTGGGGGGTGAGCTACGCCGAGATGGAGCCCTACCACGATCTGTTCGAGCGCCTGTTTGGTCTGTCTGGCAAGGCGGGTAACATCAAGGGCCAAAAACAGGAGGGTGGCAACCCATTTGAAGCAGCGCGGCGAGGTGAGTACCCGCAAGCACCTTTGCATATTCTGGAGTCGGGCCAGGTATTCAAAACCGCCTGCGAAAAACTGGGCTATCACCCGTTTCCGCAAGCCGCGGCCAACTCTTCCGGTGCGTATACCAATCCGGATGGGCAGAAACTGGGGCAGTGCCAGTACTGCGGTCATTGCGAGCGTTTCATCTGCGAAGCCAATGCCAAGGGTTCGCCACAGGTGCTGCTCTACCCCATGCTGCGTCAGCGCAAGAGTTTTGAGGTTCGACTCAATACCCAGGTACTCGGGCTGCGTTACGACAGTCACGGCAAGCGGGCCACGGCCGTGCATTGTCTGGATTTGCTCACCGGGGAGGAATACGAACAGCCGGCCGAGGTGGTGGTGCTGGCGGCCTTTACCATGAGCAATACCCAGTTGCTGCTGCACAGTAAGATCGGCAAACCTTACGACCCGGTCAGCAACAGCGGTGTGGTGGGCAAGAATTTCTGCTATCAGGTGAACGCCGGGGTGGATCTGTTCTTCAAGGACAAATGGTTCAATCCCTACCTGGCCAGCGGCAGTACCCAGATGGTGATCGACGATTTCAACAACGATAACTTCGACCACACCGGGCTGGGCTTTCTGGGTGGTGCCACCATTCAGGGCTGGCAGTTTGGCGGCCGGCCAATCAAGAGCCGACGCGTGCCGGATGGCATACCACGCTGGGGGACTGCCTGGAAACAGGCCAATGCCGACTGGTATGCCCACTCCATGTCGCTGGGCATCGAGGGCAGCTGCTACCCCAATCGTGGCAATTACCTCAGCCTGGACCCCACCTATCGTGATGTATTCGGCCGGCCGCTGGTGCACATGACCTTCGACTTCCGCGACAACGAGCAAAAAATGGCCCGTTTCGTCAGTGGCAAGATGATGGAGATTGCCAACGCCTGCGGTGCCGACCAAGTGGGCAGGTTGCAGCCGCTGATTACGCCGTTTGACAGCCGTCTCTACCAGACCACCCATATCGTGGGCGGCACCATCATGGGCGAGTCAGCGCATAACAGCGTGGTGTCACCCCATCTGCAGCACTGGGATGCCCATAACCTGTTTGTCGTGGGCGCATCGGTCTATCCACACAACTCCGGCTACAACCCTACCGGCCCACTGGCGGCACTGGCCCTGCGTCTGGGTGACGATCTGCTGCGTTATCTGCAACGCCCTGGTCGCTTGTAATACTATCGGGCTGCCCGCAGAGTGCGGCCCTTGTCCACAGAAGGAGATTCCAATGCGTACCATTTTGTTGGCGACTGGCCTGCTATTGCTTTCCTTGCCCGTCTTTGCCGATAGCCCGGCTACTGCACCGGCTGCCTTTGCGCAGTGCGCCGCCTGTCACAGCGTGAACGGTAGCAATGGTGTCGGCCCCAGCCTGAAAGGGATTATCGGACGCAAGGTCGGTAGCTCTCCGGGTTTTCGTTACAGCCGCGCCATGAAAACCCTGGGCAAGAGTTGGGACAAGGCCTTGTTGTCCGCCTATCTGGCCAATCCGCAGCAAGCAGTACCCGGCAATGTGATGCCGTTTGCTGGCGTGCCGGATGCCGGCCAGCGTGCCGCCATTGTCAATTATCTGGCAACACTGCAATGAGATGGGTCCGTCAGATTACTGACGGACCCTTAATTTATTTACGCCCAACCCAGCTATTGAAACGCTGTTCCAGCGATTCGCCATGGTCGATCCAGAAGCGGTAATCCAACGCCAGCGCCGTGCGCTGGTTTTGTGGGGCACTGGGCAGGTCGGCCAGTGCCGCCGGTGATAGCTGGGTCAGCGCCTTGTTATTGGTGGGGCCGTAGGCAATCTGCTCGGCAAACCGTTTCTGCTGGCTGGAACGGCTGGCGAGGCTGATAAAACGCAGTGCAGCTGCCTTGTTAGACGAGCCTTTGGGAATGGCCCAGTAATCCATTTCGTAGATGTTGTTGAGCCACACCGCTCGCAAATTGCGTCCTTCCTTGCGGGCATTGCTAATGCGTCCGTTATAGGCCGTGCTCATCACCACATCACCCGCCAACAGATACTGGGCGGGCTGGGCTCCAGCTTCCCACCATTGGATGAATGGTTTGATCTGGTCCAGTTTTTTGAAGGCGCGCTCGACGCCGGCAGCAGAGGATAGCGTCTGGTAGACCTTGTCTGGGCTGACACCGTCCGCCATCAGGGCAATTTCCAGCGTGTATTGCGCGCCACGGCGCATGGCACGCTTGCCGGGAAAACGCTTGGTATCCCAGAAGTCCTGCCAGTGTCGCGGTGCGGTTTTCAGTTTGTCGGCGTTATAGGCCAGCAGGGTGGAGGAGATGAACATGCCCATGGCACAGGGCTGCATGGTTTCCGGTAGAAAATCGGCTTTATTGCCAAACAGCTTGCTGTCCAGGCGCTCGAATAAGCCCTCATCACAGCCTCGGCCTTGTAGGGTTGCATCCACTTCCACCACATCCCAGCTGACATTGCGGCTATCCACCATGGCCTTGATCTTGGCCGCTTCGCCATTCCAGGTGCTTGGGATGACGCGCAAGGATGTTTCCTGCTGGAAGGGTTGGTAATAGGCCGTGACTTGTGCGTCCTTATTGGGGCCGCCGTAGGACACGACAACCAGATCGCGGGCAAGAGCGGGCAGACTGCACAGGGCGAGTAGGCTGGCTAGCACGCGGCGGTGGTAAATACTCAACATGACATCTCCTCCTGTTATGTCCGGCAACTTCCCTTGACGGATGCCGGTGTTGTGTGTTCCAGGAGTTTATGTCTTATTAAAAAAATATAAAATAAATTTTAGTATGTATAAAAATCAGTAGCCAGGTGGTGTAATCACCCAGATGACGATGGTGTCGCTGGTGCCGGGGTTGCGATAGCTGTGTGCTTCCTGGCTGGAAAAGGCAAAGCTATCGCCTGTCTCCAGATGGAACTGGCGTGCGCCAACCTGCAACTCCAGCGAACCTTTCAGGACAAAACCGGCTTCCTCGCCTTGGTGGCTGTAACTTTCCTCGCTGGAGGCTCCGGGAGGAATCAGGCTGTGGATCATTTCCAGCTGACGCTGGCTCCGCGGGGTCAGCAGGTGATCGACAAAACCGTGTTGGTAATCGAGCCGCAGCCTTTGCTTATGCCGGACTACATAATCTTTTTCTTCGGCGATCAGGGTTTCGGGCCCGTGGAAAAACCACTGTACGGTTACGCCCAGGCTGCGGGACAGGCTAAGCAGGGCATTGATGGAGGGTTGGGTGCGATTGCGTTCGATCAGGCTGATATGGCCGATGGAAAGCCCGCTACTTTCTGCCAGATTGGCCAGGGTTAAGCCTTGACGTTTACGCAACTCACGGATGCGCTGGCCAAGCTGCAAGGTGTTGTCATCAGTCGGGGTAGAGGCGGAGTGGTTCACGATGGATTTATCAGGCAAGAGTAGCTGTCAGAATAGCCATTAAAAAAATTTGCAAATTATTTTAATTTAAGCAAAATTAAAATACGCGTTGCTCAGGATGCATGCATGTTGCCATGCCTGGCGGCGCAAGCCCAGCGCGAAATCCGTGCTGCTCGGCCTACCTTGCCCGGAGACACCATGCCCAGCCAGTTTCCCCAACTCTTGTCACCCTTGCGCATTGGCAGTGTCACCTTGCGCAACCGCATTGTCTCCACCGGTCACGATACCGTGCTGCCGGTTGACTGCCAGGTCAGCCCGGCATTGATTGCCTATCATCAGGCGCGGGCACGGGGCGGTGTCGGCCTGATCGTGCTGCAGGTGTCCGGTGTGCATGAGAGTGCGCGCTATACCTCGCACGCGCTGATGGCCACCGACGATGGCTGCATTGCCGGCTATCGGGCACTGGCCACGGCGGTGCAGGCCGAGGGGGCAAGGGTGTTTGCCCAGCTGTTTCATCCCGGCAGTGAAATCATGGAAACCGCCGACGGCATGCAGGCGGTGGCCTATTCTGCTTCACGCTGTGCCAGCGAGCGCTTTCATGTGGTGGCGCGGGCGCTGACCACGGCGCAAATCGCTGAAATCGTGGCGGGCTATGCCGCGGCCGCGCGGCGTATTCGCGCGGCCGGCGTGGATGGTGTCGAGATCGTGGCCAGCCATGGTTATCTGCCGGCGCAGTTTCTCAATCCCCGGCTCAACCAGCGCAGCGATGGCTATGGCGGTGATGCCGCAGCCCGGCTGCACTTTTTGCGCGAGGTCGTGGCGGCGATCCGCGCAGAGGTGGACGCGGACTGCGTGGTGGGCCTGCGTATTTCTGCCGGGGAGTGCGATGCCGAGGGGCTGGAGGAGAACGAGGCGCTGGCTGCCTGCGTGGCGATACAGGCCGAGCTGGATTATGTCAGCCTGGTGGCCGGCACCTCGGCCAGCCTGGGCGGGGCGGTGCATATTGCTCCGCCCATGGCCTACCCGGCCGCCTATCTGGCCGGGCAGGCGGGGCGTTTCCGTCGGCAGCTGGACATTCCCCTGGTCCTGGCCGGCCGGATCAACCAGCCGCAAGAGGCCGAGCAGTTGCTGGCCGATGGCGTGGTGGATGCCTGTGGCATGACGCGGGCGCTGATTTGCGACCCGGAGCTGCCCAATAAGGTGGTGCAAGACCAGGCGGATGCCATTCGCGCCTGTATTGGCTGTAATCAGGCATGCATCGGTCGTTTTCACCGTGGCCTGCCGATTTCCTGCATCCAGAACCCGGTGTCCGGGCGCGAGCTGCAATTTGGCGACTTGCAAGCAGCCGCGACATCCCGCCGGGTGATGGTGGTGGGCGGCGGGCCGGCCGGCATGAAGGCGGCGGTGATCGCGGCGCAGCGCGGCCATCAGGTCACGCTGTACGAGGCGGGCAGCCAGCTGGGCGGACAGGTATTGCTGGCGCAGCAATTGCCGGGGCGGGCAGAGTTCGGTGGCCTGCTGACCAATCTGCACTACGAGCTGCAACAGGCGGGTGTACAGGTGCGGCTGGGCCAGACGGTAGACCGGGCGCTGGTACAGCAGCAGGGTGCCGAGGTGCTGATCCTGGCGACCGGAGCCCGCCCTGCGCCGCCCCGGCTGGAAATCAGCGGCGGCATGCAGCTGCTGGACGGCTGGGCGCTGCTGCAGGGGGCACGCCCGGGCAGCCGCGTGGTGGTGGCGGACTGGCGTGCCGACTGGCTTGGGCCGGGGCTGGCGATCCGGTTGGCGCAGTCTGGTCATCAGGTCACGCTGGCGGTCAATGCCACCCATATGGGGCAGGCGCTGCAAATGTATGTACGCGACCAGCTGGCAGCCCAGCTGCATCGTCTGCAGGTGGCGATCATTCCCTATGCCCGGCTGTATGGCGTGGACGAGGACACCGTCTATCTGCAACATACCGCCAGCGAGGAAGCCATGCTGTGCGAGGGGGTGGACACGCTGGTGCTGTGCCAGCCCTTGCAGCCGGTGGATGCACTACGCCAGCAGCTGGACGGCCTGGCTCTGGAGATTCATGCCATTGGCGACTGTCTGGCCCCGCGTACTGCCGAAGAGGCCATTTACGAAGCCACCCGGCTGGCCTGGCAGCTCTAGCCGGGCACAGGGCTACACCAGTTGCAGGCGGCCGCCTTCGTTTTTCAGGTGCGGGATCAGTGCATCGTCCTGATGCACCGCCAGCACATTGACGCCGGCCGAATACAGCTGGTAGCCCAGCGCCTCCAGCCAGGGGCGGATCACCGTCATGTCCGACTTGATGATTTCCATGAAAATCAGTGGCCGGCAGCGGCGGATGGACTGTTCCGCCCCCTGCAACACCTGATCTTCCATGCCTTCCACGTCGATCTTGATGAAGTCGATGCGTTGCAGGCCAAGCGAATCCAGGCTGATCAGATCGATGCGGATGGTGCGGTGCTGGTAATCCAGCGTCTGGCCGATGAATTCATTGCTGGCCGACTGTTGCAACTCCACGCTGCCAAAAGAACCGGGGCGCAGGTAGTCCGGTTCGGGAATGTCGATCTGCCCGCAGCTGGCGCCCACGGCCGAGTTGAGCGCATTGACGTTCAGACAGTTGTTGAGGGCGATATTGCCGCACAGCGCGTAGTAGATTTTTTCCTGCGCCTCAAAGGCGACGACATGGCCCCAGGTATACATGAAGCGGGCCATCTCGATGGTGTGCACGCCGATATTGGCACCGCAGTCGATGGCCAGCACCCCTTCGCCACGATCACGCAGGCAACTGGCCAGCAAGGCCAGCACGAAATCCACTTCCTCCTGCTCGTAGCCGCTTTGTGTCATCAACTGGTAGCCGACGCCATAGGATTCGCCGTCGGAAGGGGCGAAGTCGTTGCGGTTGACGATCATGCTGCCGTGGTTGGTGGACAGCAGCATGAAGGGAGCGGGGCGCGGAATGTTTTTCATGGCGAAAGTCCATTGCAAGTAAGCGGGCATTATGCCGTAAGCCGCCCGCCCCCGGATATGACGTTTTAATGCCCCGGCTGTGCCTGCTCCATGCGGCGGTCCGGCACCAGCCACCACAGCGCCAGCAGGCCGTAGATGGCGGCCCCCAGCCAGCTTTGGTAGAAGGACAGCACGATGCCAGCCAGGTAGAACAAGGGCGACAGCTTGCCTTTCAGATCGCGGCCCAGTGCCTGGGTCATCACTTCACGGTTGCCCGGCACGCACAGCAGGGCGCGCTGCATCAGATACCAGGCCAGCGCGGACATCAGCAGCACCACGCCGTACAGGGCCACCGGCAGTGCGGCCATGTGGTTTTCCCCCATCCAGCCGGTGACAAAGGGCAGCAGCGACAGCCAGAACAAGAGATGCAGATTGGCCCACAGCACGCGCCCGTCCACCTGGCGCACCACATGGTAGAAGTGGTGGTGATTGTTCCAGTAGATGCCGACATAGATAAAGCTCAGCACATAGCTGAGGAAGACTGGCCACAAGGCGGTCAATGCCGCCAGGCTGGTGTCGTGCGGGACTTTCAATTCCAGCACCATGATGGTGATGATGATGGCGATCACGCCATCGCTGAAGGCTTCCAGGCGGTTTTTGCCCATGGTGGCTCCGTAGTGGTTCAGTGCAGCAGTGCAGATTGTTGCTGGCGGGACAAGGGGCGGTAGGGCAGGCGGATCAGGGTGTGGTACTGGCCGTCGGCAGCGGCCACCTGCAAGGAGGCCTCGGCGTCGTAAAACAGCTCCAGCCGTTCGCGCAGATTGTCCAGCGCCATGCGGTTGCCACGATGCGGCTCGCCCTGCCCGGCCAGCGGATTGCTGACGCTCAGCAACAGCTGGCCGCTTTTGAGCTGGGCGCGGATACGGATTTCACCGCCCTTGCCGCAGCGCTCCACGCCATGGTGCACGGCGTTTTCCACCAGCGGTTGCAAGAGCAGCGGCGGCAGGCTGGCATCCAGTGCGGCCTGGATGTCCCACACCACGTTCAGGCGCTGGCCCAGCCGTTCGCTTTCGATGGCCAGATACATCTTGGCCAGTTCGATTTCCCGTTCCAGGCTGGAGGTATGGCCGGGATCGGCCATCTGGGCGCGAAACAGGTCGGCCAGGTTTTCCAGCACCATTTCCGCTTTTTCCGGCCGCGAGCGGATCAGCGCGATGGCGGCATTCAGGCTGTTGAACAGGAAGTGCGGGCGAATGCGTGCCTGCAGTGCCGCCAGCCTGGCCTCGCCCAATGCCGGCGACAGCGCCCGCTGGCGCAGGCTGAAGTAATGCAGCAGCAGGATCGCCAGCAGGCCGGCCAATAGCGGCCGCTCCAGTCGTGGCAATTCCAGTGCGTTGAGCAGGCGATCCTGTACCAGCACACACAGCATGCACAGCGCCACCACCAGCCAGTTGCCCCGCCGCTGCCGGCCCAGCCAGGGTGACAGCAGGCCGAGCAGGCCCAGGCTCAGCAGCAGTGAGGGCTCCACCCAGCTGGCCCGGCTCAGGATGCGCCCGGTCAGCGTATCGCCATCCGGCAGGAAAACGGCGCTGCATAACAGCAGCAGATTGAGTGATAGCAGGATGCGCAGCATCACCCCCAGATTGCGAAAGTCGGGGATGGCAAAGACCGGGTGTTGTCGCGGAGGCTGGCGCATGGGGTCGGGTGCAATGGACAGGTATCTCAATGATAGCAAGCCGCTGTCCGGCACGGCGAATCAGCGCGGCGGCCTTCAGGCGGCAGCGGTTTGCAATCTGCCCGGGCGTACCGCCCACAAGCTGGCCGCCACCATCAGCAAACCGCCCAACCAGCTGCTGGCGCTCAGTGTCTCGCCCAGCCACAGCATGGCGAACAGGGCACCGAATACCGGCTCGCTGCCGGTCAACAGCGCCACCCGGGTGGCACTGCTGTGACGCAGCGCGTAGTTCATGGCAAAAAAGGCGAACAGGGTGCAGAACAAAACCAGGAACAAGATATCGCCCCAGAACGCCGCCCGGGCCGGCAGGGCAGGCAAGCCGCCGTTCAGGCTGGCCAGCAGCAGGCAGCCCAGGCAGATCAGCAGGCCTTGCAGCCCGGTCAGCGCCAGCGTGGCCACCGGCCGGTCTGCGGTCAGCTTGCGGGTAAGGCTGGTGACGGCTGCACGCAGTACGGCGGCCAGCAGGATCAGCAGATCACCCCCGTTCAGTTGCAAGTGAGTGGCCCCGCTCAGCAGCCAGGCGCCGCAGAGTGCGGCTGCCGCCGCCAGCAGCGCATCGCGGCTCGGCTGTTGCCCCAGCAACAGCCATTCGGCAAAAGGCGTCAGTACCAGGCACAGGCTGATCAGGAAGGCGGCATTGGCCGCACTGGTGTGGGCGATGCCATAGGTTTCGCACAGGAAAATCGCCAGCAGGCCCAGCCCCAGCGGCAGCGCTGCGCCCAGGGTGGCGCGGCGGATGGCAGGATCAGCCAGGGCGCGCTGGGCCGGCAGCAGCAACAGGAAGCTCAGGCCAAAGCGCAGGGCCAGCACGCCCAGTACCGGATAAAACTGCAGCGCCTCCTTGGCCAGCCCATAACTGCTGCCCCATACCATGGCGACCAGTAGCAATAGCAGGTCGGGCAGGGCGGGGTAACGTTGATGCAAGAGGTGGCGGTTGGGCATGGCAGGCTTTCATTGTCGAGTCAGTACGCTCATTATCATTGCCTGGTCATGGCTTGATAATCGCTGTTGTTGGAACAGGAATTGTGCGTAATGGGAACAAATGGACTGATTGCCATGCTGCCGGACATGGCGGTGTTTGTGCTGGTGGTGGAGCGTGGCAGCTTTTCGGCGGCGGCGCGGCAGCTGGGCATGACGCCGTCGGCGCTTAGCCGGCAGGTGGCACGGCTGGAAGCGGCGCTGGGCGTGCGCTTGCTGGAGCGCACCACCCGTCAGTTGCGGCTGACCGATGCCGGGCAGGCCACGCTGGCGCGCTGTCGCAGCATGCTGGATGCGGCCGACGAAGCGGTGCACCTGGCCCAGCAGCAACATGCCCGGCCGCAGGGCAGGGTGCGCATCAGCATGCCCAAGGCTTTTGGCCGTTTTGTGGTGGCACCGCTGCTGCCGGCTTTCCTGGCCAGTTATCCACAGGTGGATGTGGAGCTGTTCATCAGCGACCGCGATGTCGACCCGCTGGCCGAGGGGCTGGACCTGACCGTGCGGGTGACTGACACGCCGCCACCGGGCATGGCCGGGCGGCCCTTGCTGCCGGTGCGCCAGCTGCTGTGTGCCTCGCCACAGTACCTGGCCACGCATGGCCGGCCAGCCCATCCACGCGATCTGGCGCAGCATCTGTGCTTGTACCTGGCCGAGCATGAGGCCGACAAACGCTGGCAGCTGCGCCGTGGCAGCGAACAGCTGACGGTGGCGGTGAGCGGCCGCTACGCCACCAACCACAGCGAACTGCGGCTGCAGGGCGTGCTGGCCCATCTGGGCATTGCGCCGCTGCCGCACTTTACCGCGCAGGCAGCGCTGGAGGCCGGGCAGGTGGAAACCGTGCTGGACGATTGGGAATTCACCACGGCTTATCGCGGCATGGCCTGGCTGCTGTATCCGCCCAATCGCTATCTGGCACCCAAGGTGCGCGTGCTGATTGACTATCTGGCCGAGCGCCTGGGCGCGAAAACACCGCCATGACACGGTAATGCCACAGCCGGGCAAGACCCGACTCGCCCTGAGGGGATGCTTTCCCTATAATTGCCGCTGCTGCCTTGGGGTAGCCCAGAACAATCACCGCAGGGAATCATCGAGATGCAAGAAAGCCATGCCTGGTCCGGTCGCTTCAGCGAACCGGTTTCCGAACTCGTCAAGAAATACACCGCCTCGATCGACTTCGACAAACGTCTGGCCGAATTCGACATCGAGGGCTCGCTGGCTCACGCCGCCATGCTGAACAAGGCTGGTGTGCTGTCCGATGACGACGTGGCGGCTATCCGACGCGGCATGGCTGAAATCCTGGACGACATCCGCGCCGGCCGGCTGGAGTGGAGCGTGGATCTGGAAGACGTGCACATGAATGTGGAACGTCGCCTGACTGACAAGATCGGCGATGCCGGCAAGCGTCTGCACACCGGCCGTTCGCGCAACGACCAGGTCGCCACCGACATCCGCCTGTGGCTGCGCGCGCAGATCGACGCCATCGTCGGCTTCATCGCCGAACTGCAAACCAGCCTGCTGGAGCTGGCCGAACAACACGCCGACACCGTGATGCCGGGCTTCACCCACCTGCAAGTGGCCCAGCCGGTGACCTTTGGCCACCACATGCTGGCCTACGTGGAAATGCTGGCGCGCGACGCCGAACGCATGACGGACTGCCGCAAGCGCGTCAATCGCCTGCCGCTGGGCGCTGCCGCACTGGCCGGCACCACCTTCCCCATCGACCGCCACTACACCGCCCAGCTGCTGGGTTTTGACGATGTCTGCCACAACTCGCTGGACGCCGTGTCCGACCGTGACTTCGCCATCGAATTCACCGCCGCCGCCAGCCTGGTGATGGTGCATCTGAGCCGCCTGTCGGAAGAGCTGATCCTGTGGATGAGCCCGCGCGTCGGCTTCATCGACATCGCCGACCGCTTCTGCACCGGCAGCTCCATCATGCCGCAGAAGAAAAACCCGGACGTGCCGGAACTGGTACGCGGTAAATCCGGCCGCGTGGTGGGCCACCTGATTGCGCTGGTCACCCTGATGAAGGCGCAGCCGCTGGCCTACAACAAGGATAATCAGGAAGACAAGGAACCCTTGTTCGACACCGTGGACACGCTGATCGACACCCTGCGCATCTACGCCGACATGATGCGTGGCGTCACCGTGAAGCCGGAAGCCATGCGCGCCGCCGTGCTGCAGGGCTTTGCCACCGCCACCGATCTGGCCGACTACCTGGTGAAGAAGGGCCTGCCTTTCCGCGACAGCCACGAAGTGGTGGCGCTGAGCGTGCGCTACGCCGAAGGCCGTGGTGTGGATCTGGCCGACCTGTCGCTGGAGGAGCTGCAACAGTTCAGCAAGCTGATCGAGCAGGACATCTACCAGGTGCTGACACCTGAGGGCAGCCTGGCCCAGCGCGACCATGTTGGCGGCACTGCGCCGAATCAGGTACGCGCCCAGATTGCCCGTCACAAGGCAAGACTGGCCAGTTGAACAGTTAATACTGTTTAAAACCAAACCGCCGCTATCGGCGGTTTTTTATTGGCCTACAGTGGGACCTGTGATGAATTTTCAGCGGAGGTTCCGTGCAATTTCCTTCCATCGAGCCGCTGGGGCGCAGCCAGCGCATCATGCTCACCATGCTGCCCGGGCTGGCCTTGTTCATGCTGGGCGGCCTGTTGATGCTGTACCAGTTTCATGCGGCCATCCAGCACGCGTTGAAGGCCCAGCTTGCTTACAAGCTGGAAAAAATCGAGCAGATCGTGGATCGGGCCCAGAGAACCGGCGAGGGCATGCTGCAACAGCCCAGTGTGGACTGTCAGGTCATTTATCCGGAAATGCGCCGCCAAGTCACCATCCAGCCCTATGTCCGTTCGATGCGCCTGATCGACCACGCCGGCCGGGTGTATTGCGATTCGGTGATTGGCTGGCATGCGCCGGCCTATTCGCAGGAATACCCGCGCGTGCAGCGGCTGCAATTAAAACCGGGTAACCGGCTATCGCCCTGGCACCCCTTGCTGTTGTTGTGGCTGGAGGCAAAGCGTACTGATGTCGGCGGCATCCAGGTCGTGGTGGATAGTGAATATCTCAAGGACAGACTGACTCATCTGGAGCAGGACTCCTGGTTTTATCTGCATGTGGGCGACAGCTGGTTAAGCGAAAGTGGCGAGATGACTGCGCCGCAGCCCCGCCCTTACTGGCAGCAGCGACGCCTGGCCTCGGCACGCTATCCACTGGAGCTGGTGATGGATTTCTCCATGCCCGCCATGTTGCAGCAAAGGGCAAGTCAGGAGCCGGATCAACTGCTGCTGCTGCTGCTGTTCAGCTGCACCTTCAGCTGGGGTTTTCATCGCCTGCTGCTGCGCAGCGGGGCGCCCAGCCGCGAATTGCAACGGGCGGTGCGCCAGCAGGAATTCATTCCTTACCTGCAACCGCTGGTCGATAGCCAGCACCTGCAGTGGTGCGGGGTGGAAGTGCTGATGCGCTGGCAGCATCCGCTCGATGGCATGGTGTTGCCGGAGCTGTTCATCCCCTTTGCCGAAAGTACCGGCCATATCGTGGCCATGACCCGCTCGCTGATGCAGCAGACTGCCGCGCAACTGGGCGTGCTCAGCTTGCCCGCCGGTTTTCAGATCAGCATCAATGTCAGTGCCGCCTATGTGGCCGATGGCTCCCTGCCGGCCGACTGCGCCGCTTTCCTGTCGGCCTTCCCGCCCGGCAGCATCCGGCTCACCCTGGAGCTGACCGAGCGCGAACTGATCAACACCGGCCCGCAAACCGATGCCTTGCTGGCGCAGCTGCATGATCTGGGTGTGCGCATTGCCATCGATGACTTCGGCACCGGGCATTCCAGCTTGTCCTATTTGCAGAAAATGGATGTGGATGAACTGAAGATAGACCGCAGCTTTGTCGCCGGCATCGGCAGTGACAGCCTGTCGGCGGATATCCTGGACAGCATTCTGCAACTGGCTGCCAAGCTGGGGCTGACGGTGGTGGCGGAAGGCGTGGAGTGCATGCAGCAGGAAGATTATCTGCGCCAGCATGGTGCACACCTGCTGCAAGGCTACCGCTATGCGCGGCCGATGCCGATCAGTGAGTTCATGCTGCGTCCCGAATGGCATAATAGGCCATCCGAACCGCGTACCCGCGTTCACGCCGAGGTACACCCCTAACAGATGCCAAGCCCAAACATGACCCTCCCCGTTATCGGCGTAGCCGGCGTGACCGTCCCCGGCGCCCTTGATTGCCTGTCCAAGCTGCACCAGCTTTCTGCCAGCCTGTGCTGCGGTCACCATCATCACCCGCGTTTCGTGCTGGACCAGCCAGACTTTGGCGTGGTGCACGCCGCCCAGCTGCAGGAGCGCTGGGACATTGTGGAAGATTCCATCGTCGGCTCTCTGCAGCGGCTGGCCGTGGCCGGGGCGCAACTGGCGGTGATCCCGGCCAATACCGTGCATTGCCGTATCGATGGCATCCGCCAGCGCTCTCCCGTGCCGGTGCTGAGCATGCTGGACGTGGTAGCCGCCGATTGCCAGCGTCGTGGCCTGCGTCGGGTGGGCGTGCTGGGCACGCGCTGGACCATGCAGTCCCATCTTTACCGCCTTCCATTTGCCGCCGTAGGCATCGAAGAGTGCATTCCAGACCCGGCGCAGCAGGCGATGCTGCAGCAGGTCATCTTTGACGAGCTGGTGCCCACCGGCAGGGCCAGTGCGGACGGCCTGCAGCAACTGTTGCAAGTGGTGGATGGCTTGCGTGCCCAGGGCTGTGATGGCCTTGCCCTGGCCTGTACCGAGCTGCCGCTGGTGCTGGACGAAGCCAATTGCGGCATGCCGGCGGTGGATACCACGGCAGTACTGGCTGCAGCGGCCATGCAGGCCGTGCTCGGCTAGTCTGGCCAGCTGTTGTACGGAATACGGCTTTCGCCAAAGGCTTGTGGCGGGTCAAGGGCGGATCGGTGCAAGCATTTGCCCTTTGACCGGAAAATATGTTAGTAACTAAACATGATTTTCGGAATCGAATCCCTATGAGCCGCTCACCCCGTCACGACAAGATTCTGCAGCTGGTCCGCGAAAACGGCTTCATGCCGATCGAAGAGCTGGCCAGACTGCTCGATGTCACGCCGCAGACCATCCGGCGCGACATCAACCAGCTGTGCGAAGAAAATTTGCTGCGCCGTTACCATGGTGGAGCTGCCCTGGGCAGCAGCGTGGAAAACGAGGATTACTTTGCGCGCAAAGGAAAATTTCAGAGCGAAAAGGCACATATTGCCGACATGATCGCCGGCAGCATTCCCGATCACGCTTCGCTGTTCATGAGCATAGGCACCACCATCGAGGCGGTGGCGCAGGCGCTCACCATCACCCACAAGGGTTTGCGCGTCATCACCAACAATATCCATGTGGCCTCCATCATGTCGGCCAACCCGGATTTCACCGTGATGATCACCTCCGGCGTGGTGCGCGCATCGGATGGCGGCATTACTGGTGTGGCGACGCTGGACTTCATCAACCAGTTCAAGGTGGACTACGCCATCATCGGCGTGTCCGGTATCGAAACCGATGGCTCGCTGCTGGATTTCGACTACCGCGAAGTACGGGTGGCACAGGCGATGATGGCCAATGCCCGTCACCGCTATCTGGCGGCCGACCACAGCAAGTTTGGCCGCAATGCCCTGGTGCGCATGGGCCATATCAGTGAATTCCACACCGTGTTCACCGATGCCGAGCCGCCGGAGTCGCTGGCCAAGCTGCTGGAAGAACACAATGTGCGGCTGATTCTGGCCGACGCAGTCTGAACGGTGTGGCGCGTGCTGGCGCGATTGCGCCACGCTGCTTGCCAGGAAAAACGCCCGCGTTTAGCGGGCGTTTTGCTTGCTTGTGTGCCGAGGCAGACTCAGGCTTCCGCTTCGCGCCGCGACAGCGGGACATGTTCGGGCGAGTAGCCCTCTACCCGGTTGCGCCCCAGTCGCTTGGCCTGGTACAGCATGTCGTCCGCCTGCTGCACCAGCAGGGTGGTGTCGTCGGCGGTGGCCAGCGAGCTGATGCCGACGCTGAAGGTCTGACGGAAGGTTTGCTGGTTGCTGCGCTGCTCGATCTGGGAAAAAGCCTGGCGCATGGCATTCATGATGCGCAGTGCGTCTTCCTGGCGGGTGCCGGGCAGGACGATGGCAAACTCTTCGCCGCCATAGCGGCTGATCAGGTCGGAACGGCGCAGCCGCTCTTTCAGGAAGCGGGCCAGATTCACCAGCACCTCGTCGCCGGCCGGGTGGCCATAGGTATCGTTGATGGTCTTGAAGTGGTCCAGGTCCAGCATGACCAGCGACAGCGCACGCTGGTCGCGCTTGGCGCGCAATACTTCGTACTCCAGCTGGGCATACAGATGGGAGTGGTTGAGCAGGCCGGTGAGGCTGTCGTTGATCATGTAGGAGCGCAGCTTGCGGTAGCGGCGCGCGCGGTTGATCACCGTCACCACCAGCTCTTCCGGGGCCACCGGCTTGGTGAGGAAGCCGTCGATGCCCAGCGTCAGGGTATCCAGCTGGATGGACTGCCGTTTTTCCACCGACAGGAACAGGATGGGAATGCCGTCCAGCAAGCGTTGCTGGCGGATGATCTGCGCCAGCTCCATGCCATTGCACTCCGGCATGTACATATCCATCAGGATCAGGTCCGGGCGGAATTGCACGATGCCGTCCAGCACCCGCGCCGGGTCGGTGACCTGCAGCGCATCCACGCCATGGCTGTTCAGTACGTTGGCGTAGAGGCCGGCCAGCGAGGCCATGTCCTCCACGATCATCACCCGCAGCGGATCGCGTTTTTCTCCCAGATCGCCAAAGCTGAGGTTGTCGATCAGCTCGTGCGCCAGCAGCGGCCAGGCCAGGAAGCCGGACGCACCAGCCCGCACCGCCAGCAGGCGGGCTTCGAAGTCGTAGCGTGACGAGCAGAACAGCAACGGGCACAGGCCGCGTATGGTGTCGGCCAGCGCCATGATGGGGTCGCCGGGATTGAAGTCGGTATAGGCCACCACCGCTGCCGGCGTGGCATCCTGCAGCGCCTGCGCCAGCTTGGAGGCCTGGTACATGGACTGCACCATGAAACCATAACAGGACAGCTGTTCGCTCAGGTTGCGGGCTTCTTCGCTGGGCGGCATCCACAGATAAACCAGATGCGGCCCCTGCTGCATCAGCCCGCCGCTGAAGTGTTCCGGCAACAGCTGGCGGCCTTCCATCATGGCCAGCTGGCTGACGATGCCCAGATGGTGGCGTAGCGCGCCATAGCGTTCGGTTTCGCCCGGCACCGTATCGTTCTGCAGCAGCCATAGCTGTAACAGCTCGCGCAGTGCCAGGCATTCCGGCAGTAGCTGTGCGGCGTCTTCGCCCTGAATGTAACGTTCCAGATTGCTGACCAAGGACAGCAGATGCGTGGCCAGCGAGCGATCCCAGCGGGTCACCAGCATGTGGCCAATACGGTCGATCTCACGTGCCGCGTGCTCTCTTGCCGAAATATTTGCGTTGCTTCCCAGCGTCATAGTGGATACCCGATTCCTGCCGACATGCGAATTGTTATGTAAAGACGAGCTGGCCTGTGGCCGCCGCATGTTTAAGACCCACTGACAAAACCCCCGCTCCTGCGTTGCGCCTCCTTGCCGTACGACTGGTACTGTCTGTGTCGGCGCGCCTTGGCTCGGGTCCTCTGCGAGGTTGTGTCAGCGGCTCTGAATCCTGTTGCTGCGCCTGCATTTGCAAAGTGGCGCAGGGCCTGAAGGTGAAATGATATAATTTTGGCTTAATGAATCAGTTGGCGCGCAAATGAACGTATTTTACGAAGAAAGCGGCTCCTTCAAGGTTGGCACGATCGTTTCCCGTTCCGATGCCAGCTTGCAGGTAGATACTCAACATGGCAAGCGAGCCAAGATCAAATCCAGCAATGTTTTTCTCGAGTTTAGCTCGACTGTGGCAGATTTTCTGCCTGCAGCTGAAAAAATGGCCGATGAAATTGATCTGGATTTCCTGTGGGAGTGCAGTCCGGAAGACGAATTCGAGCACGATGTGCTGGCCGCCGATTACTGGGGCCATGCGCCTTCGGCACTGGAAAGTGCCGCCATCATCCTGCGCGTATTCGGCGCGCCCATGTATTTTTACAAAAAGGGCAAGGGCCGTTACAAGAAAGCCCCGGAAGAAGCACTGAAAGCCGCGCTGGCCGGCATCGAGCGCAAGAAGCGCGAGCAGGAGCAGATCGACGGCTGGGTAGCCGAACTGAAGGCCGGCAGCTTACCGGAGGCTATCCGCAGCCAGTTGATGTCGCTGCTGTGGAAACCGGACAAGAGCACGCTGGAGTTCAAGGCCTTTGATCAGGCCGCGCGCGAACTGAACCAGCCGCCGCTGAAACTGGCGCAAAGCGTGGGCGGCATCAGTTCGGTGCCCGACTACCTGATGGCCGGTTTCCTGATGGAATACTTCCCCAAGGGCGCCGGTTTCGGCAAATACGCGGCACCGCAGCCGCCGCAAGACCTGCCGCTGGCAGAAGCGGTGGCCTTCTCCATTGATGATGCCAACACCACCGAGATCGACGATGCGCTGTCGGTTGTCGATCTGCCGGATGGCAACAAGCGTGTCGGCATCCATATCGCCGCCCCCACGCTGGGCGTGCCGGTGGATTCGGACATCGAAAAGCTGGTGTGGAGCCGCCTGTCCACCGTGTATTTCCCCGGCGACAAGATCACCATGCTGCCGGATGACGTGGTACAGGCTTTCACCCTGCAGGAAGGCCAGGATTGCCCGGCGCTCAGCCTGTACGTGGATGTCTCGCCCGAGTTTGAGCCGGTGGCCTATGAAAGCCGCATCGAGAAGGTGCGCATCGGGGCCAACCTGCGCCATGCCCAGCTGGAACAGCAGTTCAACGAAGACACCCTGCTGAACGATCCGGGTATCGACTACCCCTTCAAGCAGGAACTGACCTGGCTGTGGCATTTTGCCAATGCGCTGGAAAAGCGCCGTGGCAAATACGACCCCACCCGCCCGGTGCAGATGGACTACAACTTCGATGTGGTCGATGGCAAGGTGCAGATCACCCTGCGCAAGCGCGGCGCGCCCATGGACAAGCTGGTGTCGGAACTGATGATTCTGGCCAACAGCGAGTGGGGCCGCATGCTGGCTGAGGCCGACATCCCCGCCATGTACCGTGCCCAGAGCATGGGCAAGGTGCGCATGACCACCCGTCCTGAGCCGCATATCGGCCTGGGCGTGGCGCAATATGCCTGGGCCACCTCGCCGTTGCGTCGTGCCACCGACTTCGTCAACCAGCGCCAACTCACCGCGATGATCCGTGGCGAAAAGCCGCAGTTCGAGCAGGGCAATGCCATGCTGTTCGCCCTGCTGCGCGATTTTGACGCGACTTACTCCGCCTATCTGGGTTTCCAGGACAAGCTGGAGCATTTCTGGTGCCTGCGCTGGTTTACCCAGGAGGGGGTAAGCAACATCACCGCCACCTTCATCAAGGAAGATCTGGTACGGATCGACGGCCTGCCGATGCGGGTACGCATTCCGGGCCTGCCGGAACTGGCACGGGGCGACCGTATCCAGCTGGGCGTGATCCGCATCGACGAACTGATGGCCGAGATCGAGTTCCGCTTCACCGGCGTGGTGGGCCATGTCGAAGCGGCCAGCGAGGAAGAAGAAGGCTGAGTATTGCCCTGTCTGGGATGAAAACAAAAAGGCTGCCTGATGGCAGCCTTTTGCTTATTGCCACACCCCTCTCGCTTTCTGAAAAGAAAGCGAGGCTCCCTTACAGGGTAAGGGCGGGGGGATAGGGAATAGATGGGCAGGCTGCGGAAGTAATCACTTAGTCGAAAGGCCCGGCTCTGCCGGGTCCGGTGCAATTGTGCCAACTTACTTGGTCAGCAGCCTGAAGGCTGCCTGCGGGCAGCCTTTTTTCGTATTGCTACGGTAGCTCAGAACATGTCGTCGATGCCGGTGCAGGCTTCTTTCAGTTCGCCCATGGCGGCATTGATGGCGTCGCGATCGATGCCCAGCTTGTCCACCACCGCCCATGGCAGGGTGGCCTGCATGTCGGCCTCGCTCATGTCGTGATTAAAGCCGGCCACCAGATAGGCCGACAGGCCGATCACGATGGCAAACTGGGTGACATCGCCCAACAGGTCGTGCTGATCGCGGATGGCTTGCTGGATGTCGTCGGGGAAGTTCCAGCGCCGTGCCAGCTCGGCCCCCACTTCAGTCAGGTCCACGCCCAGCAGCATGCGTTCGGTGGCGACCCGGTCGGCACCGCCAGCGACGATCTTGTCGATCTGCACCGCTTGTTCCGGCATGGCGACATGCAGCACCAGCTCGCCGATATTGGACAGCAGGCCACAGGTATAACCCAGCTGGGCATCCAGCTTGGCCAGCCGTGCCAGCCGCTTGGCAGTATTGGCCATGGCAAAGCTGCGCTGCCAGAAGCTTTTCATGTCAAAGCCGGCAATGCCGGCCGTGGCACCGGTAATGCCGGAGGCGATCACCAGAATGCGCAGATTGTCGAAGCCCAGCAATACCACGGCATCATCCAGCGAACCGACGCGGCGGCTGCCGCCAAAGCGGGCGGTATTGGCCAGCCGCAGCACGCGCGCGGTCAGCACCTGGTCATGGCCTACCTTGTCGCTGATTTCATCGATATTGATATCGGTCTTGTGAAAGCTTTCGATCAGCTCCTGTACCACCTTGGGCACCATGGGCAGCCGTCCCGAGGCTTTTTCAAAAATGTCCGCCACTTGCATGTCTTACCCCCTTTGTCATGACCTAGCTTATTGAGCTTAGGCGAAGCGGCGGGGAATAAAAGATTTAAAACACCGTGTGCTGTTGCTGTCAGGCCACGCTGTGGCCGTGGGCAGCTTCCAGCAGGGCAAACCAGTGCTGCCGCTCCAGTGGCAGGCGGCAGGCTGTGGCAGCTTCATCCAGCGAAGCCAGGCGGCGCGAGCCGCTAATGGGGATGGGCCGCGCCGGGTGGCGCAGCAGCCAGGCCAGGGCCAGCGTGGCCGGGCTGACGGCCAATTCTGCGGCCATCCGCGTCAGCGCGGCATGCAGGGCCGGGTGGGCCGCTGCCTGCAATAGCAGGCAGCCAGCCAGCGGCGACCACACCATGGGCCGAATGCCGGCCTGCAGGCACTGGTCGAAGCTGCCGTCGAACAAGGGCGCGGTGTGCAGCAGTGAGGCCTCCAGCTGATTGGTCAGCAGCGGGGTGCGCGATGCCAGCAGGGCAAACTGGCTGGGGCTGAAATTGGACACGCCAAAGTGCCGTACCTTGCCGCTGGCCTTCAGGCTGGCGAAGGTGTCGGCCACTTCGTCTGGGTTCATGAGCGGGTCCGGGCGGTGAATCAGCAGCAGGTCCAGATAGTCCGTGCCCAGGTTCTGCAAGGAGGCATCTACCGAGGCCAGGATGTGGGCGCGGCTGCTGTCGTAGTGCTTCACCTGCCAGCCGCGGCTGGCATCTTCCGGCTTGATGCCACACTTGCTTACCAGCTGGATGTGCTCGCGCTGGCCGGGGTTGGCCTTCAGCCACTGGCCGAACAGCGCCTCGCAGCGAAAGCCGCCATAGAGATCGGCATGGTCGAAGGTGGTGATGCCGAGGCTGATGGCATGCTCGATCCAGTGTGCCAGCTCGGCTGGGGAGAAATTCCAGTCGTGCAGCCGCCACAGGCCGGCGGCCACCGGAGAAAAAACTGGCCCTCCCGGGGCCAGTTGTGCAGATGGCAAGGTGTTCATCAGGCAATCCGTTGTTCTGTCGTGGGGTCGAACAGCACGGCCTTGGACACGTCGAATACCAGTTCCATGCTGTGGCCCGGCAGTTTGGCTTCGGTCGGGTGGGTACGGCAGCATACCTTGGTGTTGTTGAGCGAAACAAACACCAGGGTGTCCGGGCCGGTGGGTTCGATCACGTCGATATGGCAGGCCATCACCGGCAGCCCTTCGCGGTAGGCGGTGCGGGCATCGGTGATCTGTTCCGGGCGGATGCCGAAGATGACTTCGCGGCCCAGCCAGGGCTTCATCTTGTCCTGGGCATGCGGCAGCGGCAGGATGACGCAACCCTTGTCGTCACAGATCTTCACCCCCAGCACCCCGGCGGATTCCACCACCTGCGCCGGAATGAAGTTCATCGATGGCGAGCCGATAAAGCTCGCCACAAACAGATTGGCCGGATTGTCGTAAATGTCCTGCGGGCTGCCAAACTGCTGCACGATGCCGTCCTTCATCACCGCGATGCGGTCGCCCAGCGTCATCGCCTCGATCTGGTCGTGGGTGACGTAGACGATGGTGGATTTCAGCCGCTGGTGCATCAGCTTGATTTCGGTGCGCATCTCTACCCGCAGCTTGGCGTCCAGGTTGGACAGCGGCTCGTCGAACAGGAAGATGGAGGGGTTGCGCGCCAAGGCGCGGCCCATGGCCACGCGCTGGCGCTGGCCACCGGACAGCTGCGAGGGCTTGCGGTCCAGCAGGTGGGTCATCTGCAGCATCTGCGCCACGCGCTCGACGGTGGCGTCGATCTCGGCCTGCGGCATCTTGCGGATTTCCAGCCCGAAACTGATGTTCTTGCGCACGCTCATCGACGGGTAGAGCGCATAGCTCTGGAACACCATGGCGATGTCGCGGTCCTTAGGCGACAGCTCGTTCACCCGCTTGCCGCCGATTTCGATATCGCCGCTGGAAATGTCATCCAGCCCGGCAATCATGTTCAGCAGCGTGGATTTGCCGCAGCCGGAGGGGCCAACCAGAATCAGGAACTGGCCGTCTTCGATGGCGATATCAATGCCCTTGAGCACGTCGGTGCCGTTGGCGTAAGTCTTGCAAACATTATTGATGGAGAGAGCGGCCATCGTTCAACCTTTCACAGCACCGGCTGTCAGGCCACGCACGAAATAGCGGCCGGCAACCATGTAAACGAACAGGGTGGGCAACGCGGCGATGATGGCGGCAGCCATGTCCACGTTGTATTCCTTCACCCCGGTAGAGGTATTCACCAGATTGTTCAGCGCCACGGTGATGGGCTGCGATTCGCCAGAGGCAAACACCACGCCGAACAGGAAGTCGTTCCAGATCTGGGTGAACTGCCAGATCACGCACACCATGAAGATGGGGCCGGAAATGGGCAGCAGGATGCGCAGGAAAATCGTCCAGAACCCGGCACCGTCGATGCGCGCGGCCTTTACCAGCTCATCCGGGATGGTGACGAAGAAGTTGCGGAAGAACAGCGTGGTAAAGGCCAGGCCGTAAATCACGTGTACCAGGATCAGCCCGCTGGTGGTATTGGCAATGCCCAGCTCGCCCAGCAGGCGCGCCATCGGCAGCAGTACCACCTGGAAGGGGATGAAGCAGCCGACCAGCAGTAGGGTGAACAGCACGTCCGAGCCACGGAAGCGCCACATCGACACCACATAGCCGTTGACCGCGCCGATCAGGGTGGAAATCAGCACCGAGGGCACCGCCATCTTCTCCGAATTCCAGAAAAAGCCCTTCATGCCGCCGCACTCCACGCCGGTGCAGGCGCTGGACCAGGCCTTACTCCAGGCATCCAGCGTGATGGATTGCGGCAGGGCGATCAGGTTGCCGCTCCGGATGTCGTCCAGGGTTTTCACCGAGGTGGACAGCATCACGTACAGTGGCAGCAGGTAATAGATGGCCATCAGCACCAGTGCGGCATACAGCACGATGCGGCCGGGGGTGAGGTGTTTAGCCACGTTTGGCGCTCCTTGTTTCCATATACATCAGCGGCACCAGCACGGCGACGATGGTCATCAGCATCATCATGGCCGAGGCGGCCCCCAGGCCCAGCTGGCCACGGGTAAAGGCAAACTGGTACATGAAGATGGCCGGCACGTCCGATGCGGTGCCGGGGCCGCCGCCGGTCAGCGCCATCACCAGGTCGAAGCTCTTGATGGCGATGTGCGACAGGATCAGCAGCACGCTGAAAAACACCGGGCGCAGGCTGGGGATGATGATGCGCCAGTAGATCACCGGCAGGCTGGCGCCATCCACCTGGGCGGCCTTGATGATGGAGTCGTCGATGCCGCGCAGGCCTGCCAGGAACAGCGCCATCACGAAACCGGACGACTGCCACACCCCGGCAATCACCACGGTGTAGATGGCCTTGTCCGGGTCCACCAGCCAGTCGAAGGTGAAGTCGGGAAAGCCCCAGTCGTTGATGACTTTTTGCAGGCCCATGTCCGGATTCAGCATCCATTTCCAGGCGGTACCAGTGACGATGAAGGACAAGGCCATCGGGTACAGATAGATGGTGCGCAGCGTGCCTTCGCTGCGGATTTTCTGATCCAGCAGCACGGCGAGGAACAGGCCGACGGCCAGCGTGCAGCCGATGAACAGGCCGCCGAAAATGCCCAGATTGGCCACGGCAGTCCACCAGCGGTCATTCTCGAACAGTGCCTGATACTGGATCAGGCCGGCGAAATCCATCTGCGGCAGCAGCCGCGATTCGGTCAGCGACAGCCAGCCGGTCCAGGCGATGAAGCCGTAGACGAACACCAGGCTGATCAGCAAGGTGGGCGACAGCACCAGCTTGGGCAGCCAGCGGTCTGCCAGCGCCGACAGACTGGCTTGTGATTGGGGTGTGGACATGAATCAATCCTCGCCATGCCGCTGAGGCGATGCCGCGCGGGACGCGCAGCGTCGATCTGTCCTGGCGGGGAGGCAGGACGGATGGTCAGACGGTATGGCTTGCTTTGCTAGGAGTTAGACAGACAGCCGCAGGCCGCATGGCGCGTCAGGGCTGTCCACGGCATTGCGCACCCGGGCCGGCTGGCCCGGGGCAAGCTTGCTGCTCGCTTAATGCACCTTGCCGGCCTTGGCCAGACGCTCGGTAGCGGTTTTCGGGCTCATCGACGAGTTCATGAACTGCGAAATCACGTCGTCCATTGCGCCTTCGGTGGCAGACGGCATGGCCATCTTGTGGGCGAAGCTGGGCACCAGGCCGCCGCTCTTGGAGGCAGCGGTCAGGTCAGCCTTGGACTTCTTGGCGCAGTCGTCAAACTTGTCCATCGGCGTGTCCAGACGGGCCGGAATCGAACCCTTGTTCAGGTTGAACACTTCCTGGAAGTTCTTGCTCATCACGGTTTCGGCCAGATCAGCCTGAGCCTTCTGCGCGGCGGCGTCCTTCTGCTTGAACATGGCCAGGCTGTCGATGTTGAAGGTGAAGCTGCCGGCGGTACCCGGTGCGGCAACACAGAGGAAGTCCTTGCCCGGCTTCTTGCCGGCGGCGGTGAATTCACCCTTGGCCCAGTCGCCCATGAATTGCATGCCGGCCTTGCCATTGATCACCATGGCGGTGGCCAGGTTCCAGTCACGGCCTGCGGCGCCCTTGTCGATATAGCCCTTCACTTTTTGCAGGGTTTCAAACACCTTCAGGGTGGTGGGGCCGGCCAGCGTGGCCTGGTCCAGCTGCACGAAAGCCTTCTTGTAGTAGGCCGGGCCACCTACGCCCAGTGCCACCGATTCGAACAGGGTGGCGTCTTGCCACGGCTGGCCGCCATGGGCAATCGGCTGGATGCCGGCTTTTTTCAGTTTTTCTGCGGCATCAAAGAATTCCGGCCAGCTGGCCGGCACCTTGGCACCGGCCTTCTTGAAGGCTTCCGGGTTCACCCACAGCCAGTTCACGCGGTGCACGTTGACCGGAGCGGCCACGTACTGGCCCTTGTATTTCATCACCTGGCTGACTACCGGCGGCAGCTGCTTGTCCCAGCCTTCAGCCTTGGCCACCGCATCGATATTGGCCAGCACACCTTCGGCACCCCATTCCTGGATGGCCGGGCCCTTGATCTGGGCGGCTGTCGGCGGGTTGCCGGATACCACGCGGGTTTTCAACGCGGTCATGGCATTGTCGCCACCGCCGCCAGCCACGGCGAAGTCTTTCCAGTTATCGCCCTTGGCGGTCATCATTTTTTTCAGTTCGGCCACGGACTTGGCTTCGCCGCCCGAGGTCCACCAGTGCAGCACTTCCACTTCGCCGGCAAATACCGTGGCCGGCAGCAGGGTGGCGGCCAGCAGTGCTGCGCTCAGCTGTTTGCGTTTCATTCTCTTGTCTCCATCTTGTAGCGTTGCATTTAGGTTTTTTATGGTGCATCCGGCGGCGCGCGGTCAGGACCGGGGCCGGATGTGCAAGAACTATAGCGGCAGATTGTAAGTTTTGTGTAAGGTTTGGAGCGAAATGCTGTAAGAAAATGACAAAGCCTGAATGCGCCGCAGCATGACATTGGAGATAATTCAATAAACATAAGGCACTGCGCTGGTGCTGCTTTGCAGCAAAATGGTGCGCCGTAGTGTGTCAACTACACTACGGGCCGGCTTGCCCGGAGGGATTTTCCCGCTGGAACAGCAGGCTGGCACACAGTCCGTGCGGGGTGTTGTCGCTTAGTTCCACCCGGGTGTGATGGCGGCGGGCGATCTCCTGCACGATGGCTAGCCCGAGGCCGCAGCCCTTGCCGCCAGCCAGACTGTTGACCCGGTAAAACCGCTGGAACACCTTGTCGCGTTCGGCCGGGGCGATGCCGGGGCCGGTATCGCATACCTGCAACTGCACGTGCTGGCCGAGTAGGCGCAGTGTCACGGTGATTTCGCCGCCGGGCGGGGTGTACTGGATGGCATTGTCCAGCAGGTTGGCCAGCAGTTCGCGCAGCAGGCCGGCGTGGCCCAGCACCTGCAGGCTGTCGTCGCCGCTGTCCAGCCCCAGGTCCAGCTTGCGCGCCAGCGCACGCGGCACGGCCTCGGCGGTGACTTCGCGACACAGCTGCTTCAGGTCGAGCTGCTTCAGTTGCAGGCCGGCTTCCGGCTCGGCCCGCGCCAGCGCCAGCAGCTGGTTGACCAGATGAATGGAGCGCGCCACGCTGGTTTCCACCTGCTCCAGCTGGCGGCAGGCACGCGGGATGTCCGGTGTGCTGCCCAGCAGTTCGGCCTTGACCAGTTCGCTCTGCGATTTCAGCCCGGCCAGCGGCGTGCGCAGCTGATGGGCGGCATCGCCGATAAAGCGCCGTTGCTGCTCCACCTGGCGGTTGACCTCTTCCAGCAGGCTATTGATGGCGGCGGTGAGGGCGCGTACTTCGGCCGGGGCATTGTTGACTTCGATGGGGGCCATGTCGCGTGGCGAACGGTTTTCCACCACCCGGCGCAGACGGCGCAGCGGCGACAGGCCACGGCTGATGCCAGCCCAGACCAAGAGGCTGGTCAGCAACATCAGCCCCAGCAGGGGCAGGCCCATGTCCAGCAGGATCTTGCGGGTCAGTTCGGCGCTGAGCGCCCGGCTTTTGGCTACCTGTACCAGCATCAGCTGCGGCTGTTCCACCGTGCCGGCCAAGAGATAGAGCGCAGCCACCCGCACATCCTGGCCTTTCATGCTGGCGTTATAGAAATAGCTGGCCCCGGCGCGGGCTGCCAGCGTGGCCGGTGGGCGCGGCATGGCCGGTTCGCCCAGCAAAAAGGCTGCCGGTGGCGAGCTGACCATGTAATAGACGCGGTCGGTCGGGTCTTCTTCGAGGATTTCGCGGGCAGCGCGCGGGAAGTCGACATAGAAACCATTGCCGAAGGGTTTGACCTGCCGCGCCAGTGCGCGCGAAGTCTGTGCCAGCGTCTGGTCGATCACCTCGTTGGCATAGCGCACCGCCATGGCATGCGCCAGCATGGCGGCGGCCAGCCACAGCACCAGCTGCGGCAGCAGCAGCCAGATCAGCAGCTGGCGGCGCAGGGAAAGTTGGCGCGGACGCGGCATGGTGGCCTAGCTGTCTTCGGCCAGCGTCAGCAGATAGCCCAGCCCGCGCACCGCACGGATGCCGGCACCGCTGCCATCCAGTTTCTTGCGCAGCCGGTGCACATAGACTTCCACCGCATTGCTGCCGATTTCTTCCCCTTCGCCGGACAGGGCGGCGGAGATTTGCTCCTTGCTCAGGACTTTTTCCGCCTGGCTCATCAGGATGAACAGCAGCTCCAGTTCGCGTGCCGACAGATCCAGCGGTTGCGCGCCGCTCCATGCGCGCTGGGCGCTGCGGTCCAGCCGTAGCGGGCCGAAGTGCAGTTCTTCCCGTTGCAGTTCGTCACGCACGGTATCGCTGGCGCGCTGGCGGCGCAGCAGGGCGCGGATGCGTGCTTCCAGCTCGGGGAAATCGAAGGGTTTGACCAGATAGTCGTCGGCCCCGGCATCCAGCCCGGCCACGCGGTCTTCCATGCTGTCCAGTGCGGTCAGCAGCAAAATGGGCAGTGCCGGCTGGTGTACGCGCACATGGCGCAGCACCTTGAGCCCGTCCTGTCCGGGCAGGCCGATGTCGAGAATGACAGCATCGAACGCTTCACTCAGCAGCACCTGCTGGGCAGTCAGGCCATCGCGGCGATGACAGACCTCGAAGCCCAGCTGGGTCAGGCGGGTAAGCAGGGCATCGGCCAGTACGGCATCGTCTTCGGCCAGGAACAGTTTCATAGGAGCGACAGGCGGCAGGTGAAGGCCTGATGGTAGTGCAGATTTGGTGGCTTCGGCCATCGCGGCGCGATGTGCATTGCAGCAAAAAGCCCGCACAGGGCGGGCTTCGGGGCAGGACTGCAGGCGGGGTTTACTGCGCCAGCGCGCTGGCCTGCTTGGCCAGCTCGGTGATGCGCGCCCAGTCGCGGTTGGCGATGGCGTCTTCCGGGGTCAGCCAGCTACCGCCGACGGCCAGTACGTTTTGCAGGGCCAGGTATTCCTTGGCCTTGACCAGATCAATGCCGCCAGTAGGGCAGAAGCGCAGGTCGGGCAGCGGGCCGGCCAGCGACTTGAGCAGCTTGATGCCGCCCACGGCTTCGGCCGGGAACAGCTTGAGGATGTCAAAGCCTTCGTCCTGGGCGCGCATGGCTTCGGAGGCGGTGGCCACGCCGGGCAGCAGGGTCAGGTTGGCATTGCGGGCGGCCGAGGCCAGCTCCGGGGTCAGGCCGGGGCTGACGCCAAACTGGGCGCCGGCATCCAGTGCGGCTTCCAGCTGGGCGCGGTTGCGCAGCGTGCCGGCACCGACGATGGCTCCGGATACTTCGTCGCGCATGCGGCGCATGGCGGCCAGCGCCGCCTTGGTGCGCAGGGTGACTTCCAGCACGCGAATGCCGCCATCCACCAGCGCACGCGCCAGGTCTACCGCAACAGCGGCGTCATTTACCACGATGACCGGCACAACCGGTCCCTGACGCAACAGGGTCAAAGCGTCCATATCAGTTTCTCCACAGCGGGTGATGGAAGCTCATGGCACCAGCTTCCGCGGCATCGGCGGATTCGCGGAATACCGCGAACAATTCACGCCCGACGCCAAATTGATTGTGTTGCAGATCGACACTGATCTGCTCGCGCGCCGCCCATTCTTCGGCCGGCACTTTCACTTCCAGCGTGCCGGCATTGGCATCCAGTTTCACGATGTCGCCATCGCGAACCTTGCCGATACTACCGCCCATTACCGCCTCCGGCGAGACGTGGATGGCAGCCGGCACCTTGCCCGATGCGCCGGACATGCGGCCATCGGTGACCAGGGCCACGGCAAAGCCGCGTTCCTGCAGGATGGACAGCGCCGGGGTCAGCTTGTGCAGCTCCGGCATGCCGTTGGCGCGCGGGCCCTGGAAGCGGATGACCGCGATGAAGTCGCGTTCCAGTTCGCCACGCTTGAAGGCGGCCAAGAGTTCGTTCTGGTCGTGGAATACCACGGCCGGGGCTTCCACCACGCGGTGTTCCGGCTTGACCGCCGAAACCTTGATCACGGCGCGGCCCAGGTTGCCGGACACCACGCGCAGGCCGCCATCGGCGGTAAAGGGGTCGGCGGCCGGGCGCAGTACGTTGTCGTCGCCACTGACTGCCGGGGCCGGACGCCATTTCAGCTGGCCATTGTCCAGCCACGGCTCGTTGGCGTAGGCCGACAGGCCACGGCCGACGATGGTATCCACGTCTTCGTGCAGCAGGCCGGCGGCCAGCAGTTCGCGGATGACAAAGCCCATGCCGCCAGCGGCATGGAAGTGGTTTACGTCGGCCTTGCCATTGGGGTAGACGCGGGTCAGCGACGGGATGATGGCCGACAGTTCGTCGAAATCATCCCAGTTGATATCGATGCCGGCGGCGCGGGCAATGGCGACCAGATGCAGGGTGTGGTTGGTGGAGCCACCGGTGGCCAGCAGGCCGATGATGGCGTTGACGATGGATTTCTCATCGATCATGCGGCCCACCGGAGTGAAATGCTCACCCTGGGCGGCGATGTGCGCGGCCTGACGGGCGGCTGCGCGGGTCAGTGCCTCGCGCAGCGGTGTACCCGGATTGACGAAGGCGGTACCCGGCAGGTGCAGGCCCATGATTTCCATCATCATCTGGTTGGAGTTGGCCGTGCCGTAAAAGGTACAGGTGCCGGGGCCGTGGTAGGACTGGCACTCGGATTCCAGCAGCGCATCCCTTCCCACCTTGCCTTCTGCAAACAACTGGCGCACCTTCGCCTTTTCATCGTTGGCAATGCCGGTGGTCATCGGGCCGGCCGGAACAAACACCGCCGGCAGATGGCCAAAAGTCAGCGCGCCAATCAGCAGGCCGGGCACGATCTTGTCGCACACGCCCAGATACAGGCTGGCATCGAACATCTGGTGCGACAGCGCCACGGCCGTGCTCATGGCGATGACGTCGCGCGAGAACAGCGACAGCTCCATGCCGGGCTGGCCCTGGGTCACGCCGTCGCACATGGCGGGTACGCCGCCGGCAAACTGGGCAGTGGCACCGGCCTTGAGGGCTTCTTCCTTGATCCAGGCCGGGTAGGCTTCCAGCGGCTGGTGGGCGGACAGCATGTCGTTATAGGCGGAAACGATGGCCAGATTGGGGCGGTGTGCTTCCTTGAGGTGGATCTTGATATTGTCCGGCATGGCCGCAAAGGCGTGGGCCTGATTGGTGCAGGACAGTTGGGCGCGTTCTACCTTGCCCTGCTGGGCGGCAGCAGCCAGATGATTCAGATAGGCCGCGCGACGCTCGCGGCTGCGATCTATGATGCGCTGGGTAACAGTATGCAGTACCGGGTGCAGGGCCATGGCAATTCCCGTGATGAATGTGGGTAAATGGTAGTTTTACTACACTTAAATTGCAAGAAAACAGCCTGGCCCAATTACCGGCTTATTCGGCCGAATGGGCTTTAGAGGCTTTCTGGTAAAGGTTTCTGCCAAATTTTCCATGAAATGGCAGGTGTTGCTTTCTGCGTATTACCCCGGCAAATCACATGGACATGCCAAAATCGGGTGGTAATATAACTACATTGCAAATGCACGAGACGGAAGATCACTATGGATAACCGTAGCACGCCTACCCCCGCTTTCGATATGGTGCTGTTCGGTGGCACCGGCGACCTGGTCATGCGCAAGCTGTTGCCCTCCCTCTACCAGGCGCATGCCGCCAGCCTGCTCAACGAGCAAGGCCGCCTGCTGGCACTGGGTCGCAAGGCGATGAGCCGCGACGACTACCTGGCCCAGGTGGAAAAGAGCGCGCGCCAGCATATCAAGGAACACTTCGATGCGGCGGCCTGGGCTTCTTTCTGCAGCCGTATCGACTATCTGCAGGTGGATGCCGGCAACGCCGCCCACTATCCGGCCCTGGCCGAAGCAGTAGGGCAGCACCCGGAGCGGGTGGTGGTCTGTTATCTGGCCACCGCGCCCAATCTGTTTGCCGGCATTTGCGAAAACCTGGCAGCTGTCGGCCTGAATCGACCCAATGTGCGCGTGGTACTGGAAAAGCCGCTGGGCATCGATCTGGATTCGTCCAATGCCATCAATGACGATGTGGCGCACTTCTTCAAGGAAGAACAGCTCTATCGTATCGACCACTACCTGGGCAAGGAGTCGGTGCAGAACCTGATGGCCATCCGCTTTGCCAATGCGCTGTTCGAACCGCTGTGGCGGCGCGAGTGGATTCACGACGTGCAGATCACCATTGCCGAAGACCTCGGCGTGGGCACGCGTGGCGACTTCTACGACGGCACCGGCGCGCTGCGCGACATGGTGCAGAACCATCTGCTGCAACTGCTGTGCATCGTGGCGATGGAGCCGCCGGCCAGCATGGAAGCCGATGCCGTGCGCGATGAAAAGCTCAAGGTGCTCAAGGCATTGCGCCCGTTCAGCGAACAGGATGTGTCCAACAAGACGGTGCGCGGCCAGTACAAGGCCGGCGCCGTGGCCGGGCAACCGGTGGTGGGCTATCTGCAGGAGCTGGGCATCCCGGCGGACAGCAATACCGAAACCTTTGTCGCCATCAAGGCGGAAATCGACAACTGGCGCTGGGCCGGCGTGCCCTTCTTCCTGCGTACCGGCAAGCGCATGCAGGACCGCCTGGCCGAGATTGTCATCAATTTCCGCGATGTGCCGCACCAGCTGTTCTCCGGCCCGCTCAGCGGCAGCCACACCGCCAACCGGCTGGTGATCCAGCTGCAGCCGGAAGAAAGCATCCGTCTGTACTTCCTGGCCAAGGAGCCGGGCGACACCATGCGTCTGCAGCCGGCCTTCCTGGATCTGGACTTCTACAAGGCTTTCAAGGTACGCCGTGCCGATGCCTACGAGCGCCTGCTGCTGGATGTGATCCGCGGCAAGCTGGCTTTGTTCATGCGTCGGGACGAACTGGTGGAAGCCTGGCGCTGGGTGATGCCCATCATGGAATGCTGGCAGAACAGCAGCAACACCCCACCCAAGCAGTACACCGCCGGCACCTGGGGCCCGGCCGCTTCCAGCGCGCTGCTGAGCCGTGACGGCATCAGCTGGCACGAAGAGAGCTGATAGATGGCATGGCGGGCGGCTAGCTGCCCGCCCTCTCCTGCACCTGCAATCGCGGGCAGCACAACACAGCAATAACAAGCCGGCCAGCAAGAGCGGCATTCACCCGGTGTCGTGGCCTGCCCGGGGCCGGGTGCAACGTGAGGATGGCATTGATGAAGTGGTATGAATTTTCCGAGGCGGCGGACTGTTCCGTCGCGCTGGCCGCCACCGTGGCCCAAGGTCTGGCCCATGCGCTGGAACGCGATGGTCAGGCCGTGCTGGCGGTATCCGGCGGCAAGTCGCCGGTGCCGTTTTTCCATGCGCTGCGCACTCAGTCACTGGACTGGTCCCGCGTGGTGATCACCCTGGTGGACGAGCGCTTCGTGCCGGCCGATCACCCGGACAGCAATGCCGCGCTGGTGCGCGAACATCTGCTGCAGGATGCCGCCGCTGCTGCGCGTTTTCTGCCGCTGGTGGGCGAGGCTGTCGATGCTGCTGCCGAATTGGCTACTGCCAACAAGGCCTATCTGCGCCCCACCATAGCGGTGCTGGGCATGGGCGAGGACGGTCACACCGCCTCGCTCTTCCCAGGGGCTGCTGCGCTGGCCGACGGGCTGGACATGGCGCGCAGCCTGCCGCTGCTGACCGTGCAGCCGCTGACTGCGCCGCACCTGCGCGTGACCATGAGCAAGGCGGCCTTGCTGGCTTGCGACCAGCTGATCCTGGCCATCCAGGGTGCGGGCAAGCGCAAGGTGTTCGATCAGGCGGTGCAGGGTATCAACGACAGCCTGCCCATCAGCCATTTCCTGTTGCAAACGGAGTGCCCCATCGATGTCTACTGGACTGCCTAATACCTGGCCACGGCTGGTGGCCGACATCGGTGGCACCAATGCCCGCTTTGCGCTGGAAACCGCTCCGGCGGTGCTGGAGGATGTCGAGGTGCTGCCCTGTGCCGATTTCCCCACGCTGGAAACCGCCATGCGCAGCTATCTGGCGCGCGTCGGCACCCGCGCCGTAGCCCATGCGGCCATTGGCATTGCCAACCCGGTCACCGGTGACTGGGTGCAGATGACCAATCACCACTGGGCCTTTTCCATCGAAGCCACCCGGCTGGCGCTGGGGCTGACTTCGCTCATCGTCATCAACGATTTCACCGCGCTGGCCTTGTCGCTACCGCATCTGCCACGCAATGAGCTGGTGCAGGTGGGGGGCGGCGAAGCGGTGGCCGGCAGCCCGCTGGCGCTGATCGGCCCCGGCACCGGTCTGGGTGTATCTGCCCTGCTGCCTTACCCCGGCGGCTATAGCCCGCTGGCCGGCGAAGGGGGCCATGTCAGCTTTGCTCCGTTTGACGAGCGCGAAGCCGCCATCTGGCACTATGCCCGCGAACGGCACGGCCATGTGTCGGCCGAGCGCCTGCTGTCCGGTCCGGGACTGGTGCTGATCTATCACGCACTGGCGGCACTGGCCGGCGAGCCCGAGCAGGATTTGTCCGCCGCCGACATCACCACCCGTGGCCTCTCGGGTGCCTGTCCGCGCTGCCGCGAAACGCTGGATGCCTTCTGCGCCATGCTGGGTACGGCTGCGGCCAATCTGGCGCTGACGCTAGGCGCACGTGGCGGGGTATACCTTGGCGGTGGTATCGTTCCACGTTTGATCGACTACTTCAAAACGTCGCCATTCCGCCCGCGCTTCGAAGACAAGGGCCGCTTCTCCGCTTATCTGGCGGCGATTCCGGTATTTGTCATCGATAGCCGCTACCCTGCGCTCATCGGCGCGTCGGCAGCGCTGGCGGCGCACCTGGAGCACTGACCCATGCTGGAAAGAATCAAGTCTCAGCTTGAAGCCCTGTCCTCGGCCGAACGCAAAGTGGCCGAGCTGGTGCTGGAACAGCCCTATACCATGATGCAGGCTGCGGTGGCCGATATTGCCCGCAATGCCGGTGTCAGCCAGCCCACGGTGATCCGTTTCTGCCGTTCCATGGGCTGCTCGGGTCTGCCCGACTTCAAGCTGAAACTGGCAGGCAGCCTGGTGACCGGCGTGCCCTATGTGCATTCCAGCGTTCGCCCGGAAGACCCGACCTCGGAAATTGTCGCCAAGGTGTTCGACAATACCGTCACCGCCTTGCTGAAAAGCCGCAACGACGTCAATCCGCAGGCCATCGAGGCGGCCATCGAGGCCATCTCCCGCGCGCGGCGCGTGGAATTTTACGGCTTGGGCAACTCCGGCATCACCGCCGCCGATGCCCAGCACAAATTCTTCCGCTTCGGCATTTCCACCGTGGCCTATGCCGACACCCACATCCAGATGATGGCGGCTTCGGTACTGAACGCCGACGACGTGCTGGTGGCCATTTCCAGCTCCGGCCGCTCGCGTGAGCTGCTGGACGCGGTGGAAGAAGCCACTGCATCTGGTGCCACCGTGGTGGCCATCACCGCCAGTGGCTCGCCCCTGGCACGGGCTGCCACCATCGCCCTGATGGCGGACACCCAGGAAGACAATGAAACCTACAGCCCGATGATCTCCCGCATCATCCACCTGGTACTGATCGATGTGCTGGCCGTGGGCGTGGCCTTGCGGCGTGGTCCGGGCGTGATCGGGCAGCTGGAAAAAACCAAGCACAGTCTCAAAGCGAAAAGACTGGCAGAACGGACAGAAGAGGATTGATATCATGAGCGACCTGACCCAACTTCCCGCCTGGCAAAGACTGTGGGACCACTTTGCCGATGCCAAGCAACTGCATATGCGCGAGCTGTTCGAAAGCGACCCGGAGCGGGCCGAACGCTACGGCCTGGAAGTGGGTGGCTTGTTCCTGGATTACTCCAAAAACCGCATTACCGACGAAACCCTGCAGGGCCTGATGCAGCTGGCACGCGAAGCCGGCCTGCCGGAGCGCATCAAGTCCATGTTCAAGGGCGAGAAGATCAACACCACGGAAAACCGTGCCGTGTTGCACGTGGCGCTGCGCAATCGCACCAATTCGCCCATCTTCGTCGATGGCGAAGACGTGATGCCCAAGGTGAACTCGGTACTGGAGCGCATGGGCAAGTTTGCCCACGCCGTGCGTTCCGGCGAGTGGCTGGGTTATACCAACCAGCCCATCACCGACATCGTCAATATCGGCATTGGCGGTTCGGACCTGGGCCCGCTGATGGTGTGCAGTGCGCTACGGCCGTTTGGCCATCCGCGCATGAACATGCATTTCGTCTCCAATGTGGACGGCGCCCAGCTGAAGGAAACCCTGAAAAAGGTCCATTCGGAGACCACCTTGTTCGTGGTGGAATCGAAAACCTTCACCACCCAGGAAACCCTCACCAATGCCCTGACCGCACGCGACTGGTTCCTGCAGCGTGCGCGTGACGAAAAAGCCGTGGCCAAGCACTTTGTTGCCGTATCCACCAACCAGAAAGCGGTGGCGGACTTCGGCATCGACCCGTCAAACATGTTCGAATTCTGGGACTGGGTAGGCGGCCGCTACAGCCTGTGGTCGGCCATCGGTCTGCCCATCATGTTGTATCTGGGCGAGGAAAACTTCACCGAGCTGCTTAACGGCGCGCACATCATGGACCAGCATTTCCGCAATGCGCCGTTCGAACAGAACATGCCGGTGCTGCTGGCCATGATCGGCATCTGGTACATCAACTACTTTGGCGGCGGCAGCCATGTCATCGCCCCCTACGAGCAGTATCTGCACCGCCTGCCGGCCTTTATCCAGCAGCTGGACATGGAATCCAACGGCAAGCAGACCCGCACCGATGGCAGCCCGGTGAATTTCGAAACCGCGCCCATCATCTGGGGGGAGACCGGCATCAATGGCCAGCATGCTTTCTTCCAGCTCTTGCATCAGGGCACGCATATTTCGCCGATCGACCTGATTGCCTCGCTGGAAAGCCGTGGCAGCCTGCCGGGGCATCATGAAATCCTGCTGGCCAATGTGTTCGCCCAGGCCGAGGCCTTCATGCGCGGCAAGACCGCTGACGAAGCCCGCGCCGAGCTGGTGGCCCAGGGCATGCAGGGTGCGGCGCTGGAGGCGCTGGTACCGCACAAGGTGTTTGCCGGCAACCGTCCTACCAATACCCTGCTGATGAGCTTTCTTGATCCGCGCAACCTCGGTTCGCTGATTGCCGCTTACGAGCACAAGATTTTTGTGCAGGGCGTGATCTGGGGCATCAACAGCTTTGACCAGTGGGGGGTGGAGCTGGGCAAGCAACTGGCGAAAACCATTCACGGCGAGCTGACCGGCAAGCTGAAGGCGGCCGAGCACGACAGCTCTACCCGCCGGCTGATCCAGCTGTACCGTCAGGCCAACAAGAGCAAGTAAGCGTGCTGCCTGAGTCATGGGCAGCCGCCAAAGAAAAACGCCTCCGGATGGAGGCGTTTTGCATGGCAGCGCTTCGGTGATCAGAAGTTGTACTTGGCGCTGTAGATCACGGCGTTCTGGTATTCGCCGGAGCCCAGTTTCTGGTCGGCGTAGCGGTACTGCACGCCAGTGGTGAAGCGCTTGCTGACATTCCACCACAGGGCGATGGCCCCGTTTTCACCGGTATTGTGCTTGTAGTTGGGGGTGAATTCCTGTTTGCGGGCAAATTCGGTTTCATGCCATTGGGTCACCAGGAAGGACTGGCCAAAAGCACTAAACGGATAGAGCAGCACATAGCCGGCCATCCAGCCATTGAAGCCGGAACCCACGCTGAAAGCGTCCAGTTCGTCATGGGCGCCGATGAAGGGCTTGAGGGTCAGGTTGCCGTACTTCAGTTCGGTGCTGACACCCAGTACGCGGTTCTGGGTGAAGAAGCCGTTGCCGCGGGTATCGTAGATGTGGGCATACAGCTGTACCGGCACGTCGCCGACCTGGGTCAGGTTGAAGCGGCCGATGGCCTTGGTGGTGTAGCGACGGTCGTAACCGTTGGTGCCGTGGTCGCTCTTGCCCGGATTTTCCAGATCGAAGAAGCCATACACATCACCCCAGCTGCCACCCATGCCGCCTTCGGCCTCCAGGTAGACAAAGTCTTTCTTGCCGCTTTGGTCAGTGGTGCGGCCAGACCAGTCGAGATAGTTGGCGCTGACATTGGCAAAAGACCAGTTGTCGGCCTGGGCCAGGCTTGCACTTCCCAGCAAGGACAGGGCCAGCAGCAGTTTACGAGCTTTCATTTTTTCCGCCTAAGTGAACTTTTTTTATATGGATTGCCACGCATGCAGACATACGGGGCGCGCAGGGTAGCGCATAAAACTCCATATTGAAAAGTTTCAGCTCAAGCGACGTAACATTTCGGCAACATTATGAAAACAGTATGCGGCCGTGTCAGACAATATTCAGCAGGAACCACTCAGCCAGCGCCGCCCGGCGCATAGGATTCGGCTGGCCAGCCATAGCGAAACAGGCTGATTTTACCGCTGGCAGAGAACTCGATGCCCTCCTGTTCCAGTAGTACGCGCTGCCAGTCGGCCTGTTCCGTGCCGGGGCGGGAAATGCTGCCTGCGCTGCTGACTACCCGGTACCAGGGCAGGGCGTGGCCTGTGGGCAACTGTCCCAGCAGCTTGCCGACATGGCGGGCATGGCGTGGGAAACCGGCCAGTTGCGCCAGCACGCCATAACTGCTGACTCGCCCAGGCGGAATCTGCCCGACCAGCTGCAGCACTGCGTGCTCGAAGGCGGGAGACATCAGCGGAAGCGGGCGTCGGCTACGAAGGGGTTGTGGCGTTTTTCGTCGCCGATAGTCGTCAGCGGGCCGTGGCCGGGGATCACCACGGTGTCGTCCGGCAGCAAAAACAGCTTTTGCTGGATGGCATCGATCAGTTGCTGGTGATTGCCCATGGGGAAGTCAGTGCGGCCGATGGAGCCCTGAAACAGCACGTCACCCGCCACCAGCAGGCTGGCGGCTGCGCTATAGAACACCACATGGCCAGGAGTGTGACCGGGGCAGTGGATCACTTGTAGTGTTTCCTGGCCGATGCTGACCGTGTCGCCTTCGTTCAGCCAGCGTTCCGGGGTGAGCGCCGGGCTGGAAGGAAAGCCGAACATGCGGCCCTGATTGGGCAGCTGGTCCAGCCAGAAACTTTCGCTTTGCTCCGGGCCTTCGATCTGCACACCCAATTGCGCCGCCAGTTCGCCGGCACCACCTGCATGGTCGATATGGCCATGGGTCAGCAGCAGCTTGGTGACGGTGAGCCCCTGCTGCTCGGTCCAGGCGCGGATGCGGCTGATATCGCCACCGGCATCAACAATGGCGGCCTCGCGGGTCACACTGCACCACAGTACGCTGCAGTTCTGGGCAAAGGGGGTAACCGGAATCAGGTGGTACTGCAGGGACATGGCGGCGCTCGGTGGAGTGGGGATGGCAAATTGTGGCATGGTGCGCGCCAGCGGCCAAGCTTGTCGGGGGCTGGGGCGGTGAAACTGGTAAAATCGCGCCATTCCCGCTTTACCGGAGGCCAAGATGAGCCTGATCCCCGAAATCAAACCGCAGCAGTCGCTGGAGTTGCTCAAAGAACTGCACATCCTTACCCGCGACGGCAAGATCAACCAGGACACCCGCCGCAAGCTCAAGCAGGTTTACCACCTGTACCAGTTCATCGAGCCGCTGCTGCAGGATGTACTGGATAGCAAAGGCAGTGTGACGCTGGCCGACCACGGCGCTGGCAAGTCCTATCTGGGTTTTATCCTGTATGACCTGTTTCTCAAGGACAAGGCCGTCGGCGAGGTATTCGGCATCGAGACCCGGCCCGAGCTGGTGCAGAGTTCGCAGGCGCTGGCGGCACGGCTGGGCTTCGCGCGCATGGGTTTTCTCAATCTGACGGTGGAGCAGTCCATCACCTCGGATGAACTGCCGCCACAGGTCGATATCATCACCGCGCTGCATGCCTGCAATACCGCGACCGATGATGCCATCCGCTTTGCGCTGGCCAAGGACGCCAAATACATCGTGCTGGTGCCCTGCTGTCAGGCCGAGGTGGCCGCTGTGCTGCGCCAGAAAAAGAACGAGACCTTCGGCAAGACGCCGTTGTCCGAGCTGTGGCGTCACCCCATCCACACGCGCGAGTTTGGCAGCCAGCTGACCAATGTGCTGCGCTGCCTGCAGCTGGAGGCGCGTGGCTACCAGCTGACGGTGACCGAGCTGGTGGGCTGGGAGCATTCGATGAAGAACGAGCTGATCATTGCCAAGAAGACCGGCAAGGGCAAGCAAAGCGCACGCGAGCGGCAGGAAGCGATCCTGCACGAGCTGAATCTGGAAGACCTGCGCGAGCGCTTTGTTTATTGAGTGTCTGAGGCCTGGCGGGGGCTAGTTGCCAGCCAGGCGTTCAGGTCACCTTGCGCCGCCAGCTGGCGTTTGGCGGCGGCGGACAGGCGTTTGATGGCATGCTCGGCCTTCAGCGCCTGTGATTTGTCGGCAAAGGGGTGGATCAGCACGATGCGCTGCGGCGGGTTGAGCCGGGTATAGCGTGCACCTTTGCCGGCGCAGTGGGCGGCATAGCGCCGCGTCACATCGGTGCTGATGCCGGTGTAGAGCGCGCCGTCACGGCATTCCAGCATGTACAGATACCAGCTGGAGGCCGCCGCCGGCGCGGTGTTGTCGGCCTCAGTGCTGCTCATCTTCCAGGCGCGGCAGCGGGCAGATGCTGACGCGCTCGGTGCGGTTGCCCTTCTGCTCGGTCACGCTGATTTCCCAGCCGCCTTCGCGGATGCTGTCGCCCAGGCGCGGAATGCGCTCCAGACGATGCATCAGCAGGCCGGCCACGGTGTGGAAATCCTCGTCCTCGTAATTGCCCAGTTCGATGTATTGCTCCAGCGTCATCAGTTCCAGGCTGCCTTCCACGTCGAGGCTGCCATCTTCATGCTGTACCAGAGCCGGCTGCTCGTGGCGCTCGTGTTCTTCCGGGAAGTCACCGGCAATCGCTTCCATCAGGTCTTTCTGGGTGACGATGCCTTCCAGGCTGCCAAATTCATTTACCACGAAGGCCATGTCGGCAGCTTGCTGGCGGAAGGCTTCCAGTGCTTTCAGCACGGTCATGCCTTCCGGCAGCACCAGCGGTTGACGCAGCGCGGCCATCACGTCCAGCGTCTGGCCATCCAGCAACTGGGCCAGCAGGTCTTTGCGGGCGACGATGCCCAGCGGCTCGTCGATACGGCCGGCGCCGACCACCAGCAGGCGCGAGTAGGGGCTGTCGCGCAATACCTTGCGTTGCTGTTCGGCATCCTGGCTGATGTCCAGGCGGTGGATGTCCGAGCGTGGGGTGGCAATCACCCGTATCGGCCGCTCGGCCAGGGTCAGCACGCTGTGGATCATGGCGCGCTCATTGTGGGCAAACGCGCCTTCCCCTTCTTCACGCGGGCCTTCTTCCTTTTCCTGCTCGTGATGGCTGCCATGTTGCAAGGGCGCATTGCCCAGCAGGCGCAGCACGGTATCGGCAGTACGGGAGCGGAAGGTATTGCGACTGTTCAGATAGCGTTGGTGGTTGACGTTGGCCACCTGGTTGAATACTTCGATCAGTACCGAGAAGCCGATGGCGGCGTACAGATAGCCCTTGGGGATATGGAAACCGAAGCCGTCGGCAATCAGGCTGAAGCCGATCATCAGCAAGAAGCCCAGGCACAGCATCACCACCGTGGGGTGGGCGTTGACGAAACGGGTCAGCGGCTTGCTGGCCATGATCATCATGCTCATGGCGATGACCACCGCCAGCATCATGATGCCAAGGTGTTCGGACATGCCAATGGCGGTGACCACCGAGTCGATGGAGAACACCGCGTCCAGCACCAGGATCTGTACCACCACGGTGGCGAAGGCGGCGTAGGCTTTCTGGCCGTTGCCGTCGCTGTGTTCCACCCCTTCCAGCCGCTCGTGCAGCTCCATGGTGGCCTTGAACAGCAGGAAAAGACCGCCGCCCAGCATGATCAGGTCGCGCCCGGAAAAGCTTTGTCCCAGTACCGAAAACAGCGGTGCGGTCAGCTTCACCAGCCAGCTGATGCCGGCCAGCATGAACAGTCGCATGATCAGGGCCAGTGACAGGCCCAGTACCCGTGCGCGGTCACGCTGGTGGGGGGGGAGTTTCTCGGCCAGGATGGCCACGAAAATCAGGTTGTCGACGCCGAGCACGACCTCCAGCACGATCAGGGTCAAGAGGCCTAGCAGGGCATAGGGGTCAGACAGCCATGAAAAATCCATGATGTAAAAACGCGATCCTTGAAAAGAAACAGTCCACACAATAACAAACCCCGGCTTTCTTGTCCGCGCCGGGGGCAAAGCAAAGCCCCGGCCATGCGACTGGCCGGGGCTGGGTGAGGTTTACAGACCGCCGTAAGAATGCAGGCCGGTCAGGTACATGTTCACCCCGAGGAAGGCGAAGGTGGTGACCAAGAGGCCGATGACGGCCCACCAGGCCAGCGGTTCGCCACGCCAGCCCTTCACCAGGCGGATATGCAGCCAGGCGGCGTAGTTCAGCCACACGATCAGGGCCCAGGTTTCCTTCGGGTCCCAGCTCCAGTAGCCGCCCCAGGCATCGGCTGCCCACATCGCACCCAGAATGGTGGCGATGGTGAAGAACAGAAAGCCGATGGAAATGGCCTTGTACATCATTTCATCCAGCACTTCTGCGGCAGGCAGCCGGTCTTTCAGCACGCCCTTGAGCACCAGCAGCTCGGCCACACCCAGCATGGCCGACATGGCGAACGCACCATATCCGACAAAGTTTGCCGGAACATGAATCTTCATCCACCACGATTGCAGGGCCGGGATCAGCGGCTGGATTTCATGCGCCTGGCGATCGAAGCTGTACCACAGGATAAAGCCGACAGCGGCACTGATGACCAACAGCACGAAGGCACCGGCCTGGCGGGTGGCAAAGCGCGCTTCGTAGTACAGATACATCAGCGCGGTGATCAGGGTGAACAGGATGAAGACTTCGTACAGGTTGGATACCGGGATGTGGCCGACATCGCTGCCGATCAGGTAGCTCTCGTACCAGCGCACGAACAGGCCGGCCCCACCCATCACCGCCGCCGCCCAGGTCAGGCCGCTGCCCATGCGCGAGAGCATGGTCGAGCGGGTGACCAGGCCGGCCCAGTACACCAGGGTGGCCAGGAAGAACAGCGTGCACATCCACATGATGGCCGACTGGCTGGACAGCAGGAATTTCAGCCAGAAGGCCGTCTGCGCCCGTGCCAGCTCGCCGTGGTACAGGCTGATGCCCAGCAGGGCCACGCTGGCCGACAGCGGGAAGAACCAGCGCCAGGACTTCCAGAACCAGCCCAAGGCGATCAGGCCGATGGCCGAGCCGGCCAGAATCGCCTGCTCATAGCCATCCATGAAGGGGTTGTACAAGCGCCAGGCTTGCCCGGCAGCCACCAGTACCAGCACGGCATACAGCCAGTCGCTGGGCTTCAGCCGCTTGTACAGCGGCTGCTCGACAAAGGATTGAGCCAGTTCCATCACTTACCTCGTACCAACTGTTGAATTGCCTCGCTGCGGCGGCGGAAGTCCTCGTCCAGATCACGGTTGTGACGGTTGGAACTCATGGCCAGCCGCACGCTGGCTGTGCCACACCGCAGCCACAGCCGAACTTCGCGTACGTAGAACATCAGGATGATGCCGATGACCAGCATCAGCGAGCCAAGATACACCAGGTTCTTGCCCGGCGAGCGAGTCAGTTGCAAGCCGGAAGCCTGTACCTGGTCAAAGCCCTGCAGCTGCAGCAGCACCGGTGCCTTGTAATCATGCAGGGCGCTGATGCCCACCAGGCTGTCCAGCAGGAAACGATAGTGCTGGCTGTCCATGGCGACCGGTGGCAGGCCGGCCTTGGCATCGGCCACATTCATCACATCCACCACGGCACCTTGCAGGATCTTGACATAGGTCTGGGCCACAGCCTGACGCTTGTCTTGCGGCACCTTCTCATCCAGGAACTGCTCCAGTGCCACGAAACCGCCTTGGGCAAAGCGCGCCAGTATCCATTTCACACTGCCGGCGAACTGCTGCTGCATGGCCGGGCTGATGGCCGAACCCTGCATGGCCTTGGCCGTGGTGCGCTGTGCAATCTCATCATAGAGTGCCGGATTCATGAACGCGCTGCGCAAACGCATGAAACGGTCCAGCGACAGCTTGTCGTCCAGCGGCAGACGCAGGTACTGGAAGGGATCGGATACCTTGTTGCGTACGCCGGCCACCATATAGCTGGCACCATCCTGCTGGATCGGGGCCATGTAGTGGTGGAATTCAATGGCCTGGCCTTGTTTGTCGCGCAGTTTGAAGCTGATGGAAGGGCCGATATTCTTCAGCTGCTTTTCATGCTTCACCTCGCGCGCATCCTGCATGCGCTGGGCCAGACTCTTGCCTGCGGCACCATCGGTCTTGCCGCCCATGTTCTCGATATTGAACACACGCAGTTCGCCAAACTCCAGGCTGTAGTCCTTGCCATTGGCACGCAGCGGCTGGCTGCCCATGGAAATGCCCTTGATGTCCACCGGCTGCATCTGTGGGGCTTCCAGGTTCCAGGCCTTCAAGGACAGCGGTGAACCGCCATCGCCAAAGCTGGCCTGGTAAATGGCCACGCCATCCACGATCAGCGGATGGTTCACCTTGACCTGGGCTTCGGTCACCTTGCCCGTGGCCTTGTCGGTGACCACGATGTCGCTGGCAAACAGCTTGGGCATGCCATTGCTGTAGTAGTCGACATAGAACTTCTTCAGGCTGACGGTAAACGGCAGCTCTTGTACCAGATAGCCATTGCCGGCATTCAGGAACACCACATCGCCGCTCTTGCCCTCGGCAATGGTGACATTGCCGCGAAAAGACAGATTGGAGGTGGACAGGCGGCTTTGTGACGGAATCTGGCTTTGCGGGATGTCACGGGTTTCCGGCACCACGCTGCCCACCATCTCGGCCAGCTTCAGCGGCAGGTTGCCATCCATCAGGCCGCCAATGCAGATCACCACCAGTGCAATGTGGGCGAAGAAGTAGCCCAGCTTGCTGGCTGCGCCCTTTTTGGCAGCCAGCAGCAGGCTGCCGTCTTCACGCTGGTGTTCGCGCCAGCGCCAGCCCTGGCCGCGTAGATAGGCGCGCAGCGTATCGGGGTCAACCGTGTCGGCCGGCAGCTCCACGCTGTGCTTGATGGCAGCCAGCGAGTTGTCTGATGCCTTTTCGCGATAGGCCTTCATGTCCTTGATGAAGCCCGGGCCATTGCGCAGGATGCACAGTGTGGTGGACAGCACCAGGAAGGCCAGAATGGTCAGGAACCAGCCCGAGTGGTAAACGTCGTACAAACCCAGCTGCTCGAATACGGCAAACCAGTACTGGCCGAATTCAAAAGCGTAATTGGGGTAGGGCTCGTTCTGCTTCAGTACGGTGCCGATGATCGAGGCGATGGCCAGAATGGTCAGCAGACCAATGGCGAAACGCATCGAACTGAACAGCTCGTACAACTTGTAAAAGACGGTGTTGCGGGAGTTTTTTGTCATCTTGGTGCCGAACACAAAAAGGGAAGCCGGTTAAGGCTTCCCTTTTGAACAAGGCTATTCGCAAAAGTTGCGATTAGCGCAGACCCGAAATGTATTCGGCTACTGCCTTCATTTCAGCATCGCTCATGCGGGAAGCAACATCCGACATGGTCACGTTCTTGCGATCGCTACCTGCCTTGAAGTCACCCAGCTGTTTGGCGATGTAGGCGGCATGCTGGCTGCCCACACGCGGGAACTGGTCGGGGATACCCTTGCCGGCCGGGCCGTGGCAGGCCATACAGGCCGGTACGTGGGTTGCCGGGTTGCCTACGCGGTATACCTTGGCACCCAGCGTCATCAGATCCTTGTTGGATGCTTCACGCGCCTTGGGTTTCTGCTGGCTGAAGTAGGAGGCCACGTTGCGCATGTCGGCATCGGACAGTGCTGACGCCATGCCCAGCATGATCGGATTCTTGCGCTCGCCCTTCTTGAAAGCCTGCAGCTGGTTGTAGATATACACCTCATGCTGGCCGGCCAAGGTCGGGTTTGCCGACGCTACGCTGTTGCCATCAGCACCGTGACAGGCGGCACACACCGTGTCAACGATCTGCTTGCCCTTTACCGGGTCTCCCTTGGCAATGCCTTCTGCCCACGCACTTCCAGCCAGGGTTGCCGCAGCTACAGCCAACAGCATCATCCGTTTCATGATCGCTCCTTGTGAGGAATTCTTAAATATCTGTAAAAGTGGCAATTTCAAACCTGTTATTCTATACCAACTGAAATCAACCTTACTACTATGTCGATTTTTAAAAACGCCACTTTTTATACCACCGTCAACCATTTGAAGGACTTGCCGCCCACCCGCGCCGAGGTTGCCTTCGTGGGGCGGTCCAATGCCGGCAAGTCCAGCGCCATCAACACGCTGGCTAACCGTACCCGGCTGGCGTATGTCTCCAAGACACCGGGCCGTACCCAGCATATCAACTTCTTTGACCTGGGCCATGAACGTTTCATGGTGGATTTGCCCGGTTATGGCTATGCCGAAGTACCGGAAGCCGTACGGGCACACTGGGTGCAGTTGCTGGGTCGCTATCTGCAAACCCGTGAGAGTCTAATCGGCCTGATCCTGATCATGGATTCGCGTCGACCACTGCTGGAGCTGGATCGGCAGATGCTCAACTTCTTCCGTGATACCGGCCGGCCCGTGCATATTCTGTTGTCCAAATCCGACAAATTGTCGCGTAGCGACCAGCAGCAAACCCTGAACATGGTGCGGCGCGAGCTGGCTGACTACCCAGGGGTGAGCGTGCAGCTGTTCTCCAGCCTGAAGAAAACCGGTACCGAACAGGTGGAGCAGGTAGTGATCGGCTGGTTTGATGCTGTACAGAAAGAACAGGACGAGCCGCCAGTCGCGGAATGACGGAACTTTGTCGGGGAGGGTGACACTAACCGTGCAGGTGCTCCGGCACCTCCCGCTTGCCTCCCTGAGCGGGAGCCTTACGCTGACAATTAAGGCCTTTACCCCGGCGCCATGTGCGCCGGGTTTTTTATGGCCGGCATTCCTGGCGCGGGCAGCCAGACATGAAAAAAGCGAAGGAATTCCTTCGCTTTTGTTTGGGCAAATGGGGCGGCGATGCCAGGCCGCCACCATCCGCTCAGTTCTTCATTACCACGTTTTCCACCTTCAGGCTCTCCGCGGCGCTGCGCACGGCAGCATCCGACGGGAATGGTCCCAGGCGTACCTTGTAATTGCCTTGCTGGTTGATAATGCCCAGCTTGGAATCGTAACGGTCGTCCATTTCATCCAGCATCTTCTTCAACAGAGCTTCCGCATTGGCCAGCTTGTTGAAGGAGCCCAGTTGCAGATACTTGGGATTGTCCTCTGCCTTGATGTCGGGGCTATTGCTGGCGACGGCTTCACCGCCGGCCATCGGCCAGACACGTTCGATGCTGACCTTGGCACTGCCTTGCTTGACGAAGCCCAGCTTGTAGGCAGCGGCGTAAGACAGATCCATCGCACGATTCTTGTGGAAGGGCCCACGGTCGTTGATACGTACGATGACCGACTTGCCATTGGTCATATTGGTCACCCGGGCATAGCTCGGGATCGGCAGGGTCGGATGGGCCGCCGTCATGGCAAACATGTCGTAACGCTCACCCGAGGTGGTTTTCCTGCCATGGAACTGCTTGCCATACCAGGAGGCCCGGCCACTGGCCTGAAAGGGTTTCTCGCTGGTGTCGGGACGGAAGCTCATTCCCATCGCCGAGTAAGGCTGGTTGGCTGACTTGATCAGCGGTTCTGCTTGGGGTACGGCATCCGGTACCAGATTCAGATTGACCGGAATGTGGTCGGCAGGGCCATCTTTCTGAAAATAGGCACCGCCATTGTTGGCTACGGTGGGCTTCTTGGCCGGCTTGGCCGACGTTTGGCTGGTGGCGCTCGCCGTCTTCACGGTGGAGCAGGCCACGAGTACGAGACTGACAAAAACAAGCCACAGCCATCGGAGTACTGATTGCATAGACCTCCCTTATGCTGTTGGGCACATCAAAAAACACTGGCGACTTGCGCTCGGCTGGCGAGTGCAGTCCCTGCCTGGAAGAGCAAAACTGCCTGGCCCGTGCTATCACCCCGATGCCGCATTGGCGGCAGGGTGCAGGCTTGCAGTCTGGTTCACTTCAGCAGCAATGTTTCTTGCTGGCCCGTTAGTGTTGGCCGGTCTGTGAACTGTCAGCTTCCTCCTTCAAATCCGATCTGCCGCCACGCTTCGAACACCGTGATTGCAACGGCATTGGAAAGGTTCAGGCTTCTCGATTCGGGGCGCATGGGCAAACGAATCCTCTGTGATGAAGGAAAATCCTCCAGCACTTCAGGCGGCAAGCCGCGGGATTCGGGACCGAACAGCAGTACGTCCCCAGATTGGAAAGAGATCTGGTCATGGCGCGTGGCGCCTTTGGTTGTTGCAGCGAAAATTCGCCGTCCTTGCAGGGCCTGCTGACAGGCAGCCCAGTTTTCATGGACAACGACACGGGCATATTCGTGGTAGTCGAGGCCCGCGCGTCGCAACTTGGCATCCTCCATGGGAAAACCCATGGGTTTGACCAGATGCAGTTCACAGCCGGTGTTGGCACATAAACGAATCACATTGCCCGTATTGGGCGGGATTTCCGGCTGAAAAAGAACAACGGTGAACATCGTTGGCTGGCTGGATTGTTCCAAAGAATCAAAATCTTGGTCAAGTTTTTGGGAAGAATGCCCTGCAGAGCACCCACGCATCGACCCGTTTTGCCCCCTGTTTTTTGAGCTTTTCGGCCAGGGCAGACAGGGTCATTCCACTGGTTGCCACATCGTCCACAATCGCGACGGAAAGCCCGTCAATACGTTGTTTTACGCCAAATGCATCGCGAACATTTTGGCGTCTTTCGGCACGTCCGAGAGAGGCTTGCGGCACAGTGTTGCGTTTTCGCCAACACAGTGTGGAGGAAAAACGGCTTTCCATTGTAACAGCGATTGCCTGGGCCAGTGGAATGCTCTGATTAAAGCCCCGTTCTGCAAGTCGTTCTTTTGACAAGGGAACAGGTAGAACCAGATCACTGCGAATGGCTGTTTTCATGGCAAATTCGGCCATCAGCCGGGCTAGTGTGCCGGTCAGTTCCAGCCGCTTTCCATACTTCATTGCATAAATAATTGTATTCAGAGGGTAGCCAAATAGATAAGGAGCGTGTAGTGCGTCGAAAGCCGGGGGTGAGCGCAGGCAAAAGCCACAGATATCGCCCGTGGCTGCTGGTTCCGCACAAATCGGGCAGTGCTGCCCGGGCAGGCGCGGCAGACTGGTTTTGCAGCCCTGGCAGAGCCCGAAATGACTGTTTCGTGTATTACACAACAAGCACGATTGATTAAATATTGTGCAATTGTCAATTAATTGCCTGGTGATATTTGACAGCATGATGCGCCCTCTGCAAGACTGCAACCAGACACTCTTACCCACGCGGTTTTTTTCTTAAATTACCCATTTGTCCAGTTGCTGTTAGTCATTAAATGCAATTGGAATTTTTTAGTGACGAAAGCTCATTCATGACCACGCAAGCCATCCAGTTTTCCCGCCCGGCGACTCCGCATCCACAGAGCAATACCTGGTCGGTGGCAGAGATCGAGGCACTGCTCAGCCTGCCCTTTATGGAGGTGGTTTTCCGCGCTGCCGAGATTCATCGCCAGTTTTTTGATCCGACCAAGGTGCAGTTGTCGACGCTGGTTTCGATCAAGACCGGTGGCTGCCCGGAAGACTGTGGTTACTGCCCGCAATCGGTGCATCACGATACGCCGGTGGAAAACCAGCCAATGATGACGGTGGACGAGGTGATTGCCGTGGCGCGCACCGCCAAGGCCAATGGCGCCGGCCGCTTCTGCATGGGCGCAGCCTGGCGCGGCCCCAAGGATGCCGACCTGGAGCAGACCTTGCACATGGTGAACGAGGTGAAAGCGCTGGGGCTGGAGACCTGTGCCACCTTTGGTCTGTTAAAGGATGGCCAGGCGGAAAAACTGAAACAGGCCGGGCTGGACTATTACAACCATAATCTGGACACCGCACCGGATAAATATGGCGACATCATTCATACCCGCGAGTACGAGGATCGCCTGGACACGCTGGGCAAGGTACGTGGGGCCGGGCTGTCGGTGTGCTGTGGTGGCATTGTCGGCATGAACGAAACCCGGCAAGACCGTGCCGGCCTGATTGCCCAACTGGCCAATATGGAGCCGCAACCGGAATCGGTGCCGATCAATAATCTGGTGAAGGTGGGTGGCACTCCGCTGGAAGGGGCAGAACCGCTGGACTGGACCGAATTTGTCCGCACCATTGCGGTCACCCGCATCACCATGCCCAGAAGCTATGTACGTCTTTCTGCCGGTCGTCGCGAGATGCCGGAAGCGATGCAGGCGCTGTGCTTCCTGGCCGGTGCCAACTCGATTTTCTACGGCGACAAGCTGCTGACGACCGGTAATCCGGACGTGGATGCCGACCGTGTTTTGATGGAAAAACTGGACTTGTCACCGCTGTAAATCCTTGGCCATATCTGCCCTTGTGCGGCTGGATTTTTGAAATGTATATATAAGGAATACTTTTCGTGAAATCCGCCCGCCAAGGGCAATCATTTTCTGGAAAACCGCATGCGCTCCCAGGACCTTTCCTCGGCACTGCTGGAATTGCAGCAGCAGCACCGTTTTCGCCAGCGTCATATCGTGGAAACGCCACAATCCTGCGAGATGATCATCGAGGGCAAATCCTATATTGCCTTTGCCAGCAATGACTATCTGGGGCTGGCCAACCACCCGGCGCTGGTCGCTGCCACGCGCGAGGCGCTGTCGCGTTGGGGAGTGGGGGGGGGTGCTTCACATCTTGTTGCCGGCCACTTCGCCATTCATGAAGAAGCCGAGCAGGCGCTGGCAGCATTTTGTGGTAGCGAGGCGGCCTTGCTGTTCAGCTCCGGCTATGCCGCCAACCAGGCGGTAATCACCAGCCTGGTGGGGCGTGGCGATGCTGTGTTTGCGGACAAGCTCAACCACGCTTCTCTGAATGATGCCTGCCTGCTGTCCCGTGCTACATTCCGCCGTTTTCGTCATAACGACCTGCAGCAGCTGGAGCAGTTGCTGGCCAGCACGCCGGCCCGTACCCGGCTGATTGCCGTGGATGCGGTGTACAGCATGGATGGTGATGAAGCGCCGCTAAAGAAGTTGCAGGAACTTGCCGATAAATACGATGCGTGGCTTTACATTGATGATGCGCATGGATTCGGTGTGCTGGGCGATGGCCGTGGGTCGGCAGTGGAGCAGGGTTTGCACGGAGAGCGGCTGATCTATATGGCCACTCTTGGCAAGGCAGCTGGCGTGGCCGGTGCTTTCGTCGGCGCCAGCAGCCAGTTGATTGCGTGGCTGGTCAACACCGCCCGCAGTTATATCTTCACGACCGCCCAACCACCGGCGCTGGCCGCTGCGGTGCTGGCCAGCCTGCGACTGATCGCAGACGAGCCGTGGCGCAGGCAGCGCTTGCAGCAGAGCGTGAGCCTGGTAAGGGAAAGATTGTCAGAGGTAAATTTTCCGCTGATGGCATCCCGTACCCCGATCCAACCCATTATCATTGGTAGGAACGAGCAGGCATTGTTGCTGGCTGCACAGTTGAAGGAGCGTGGATTCTGGGTGCCTGCGATACGGCCGCCTACCGTCCCTGAGGGAACGGCACGTTTACGCCTGACATTGTCGGCAGCCCATACACAGGACCAGCTTGAGGGCTTACTGGACTGTGTGGTGGAGGCAATGCAGCCATAGGGGATGGCTGCGTCTGTTCGTAGCATGACCGGAATTTCCGGCTAACTCATACTACGATAATGACATGAAGAGTACGGCTGATTATCTGTCCTCCCAGCAAGAGGCTGCTGAAACTGCCTTGTCCCTGCTGCAGGATCAGGGCGAACCTGCTGCCGCAGCTGTCTGGGCGCTGGTGGGGACGACATGGCAACGTCTGGCCACGCTGGGTGGGGCGGACACCTTGACACCGGCTGCGGCATTGTCTGCGGGACGACTGCCCGGGCCGGATGGCGGAGCCATGCCCTTGTCGGTGCAGGGCGAGCTGATTGGCTGGCTGGTCTGGCGCGGCAAGATGCCGGCGAATACCGCCGCGATTGCCTCGCTGCTGACCGGGCATCTATTGAGTGCACGGCAGCATTCCGAGCAGTCCCAGTCGCGGGTGATGAATGAAACCCTGCTGGAAATCAGCCAGCTGCCCAGTGAGTGTGGCACGCTGGATGACATGCTGCCCAAGCTGCACCGCTTGCTGATGCGGCTGATGGATGCCAGCAATTTCTATATTGCCCTGTATGACGAACAGGCCAGCAGCCTGCATTACCCCTTTTACGCCGACCAGCTCGACCCGGCCCCACCTTCACCCGAACAACTGTTTTCCGCGACGCAGAGCGAACGCTCGCTGACTGCCTGGCTGATGCGCATCGGCAAGCCGCTGGTGCTCACCCGTGAACGGCTGCTGGAAATCTGCGCGCAAGAACAGTTGGTGCTGGAAGGCCCGGTGCCCGAACTATGGATGGGGGTGCCGCTGACCAATGCCAGTAACGCCGTCATCGGTGCGGCGGTCATGCAGTTCTATGCCAACCAGTCGCCATGCACCTCGGCCGAGCAGACGCTGTTTCTGTTTGTTGCCCGCCATGTCGGCTATGCGCTGGACCGCATGTTGTACCGCAGCCTGCTGGAACGCCAGGTCTGGCTGCGCACCTGCGAGCTGGAGGGGATGAATGCCCGTCTGCGCTCCGAAGTGTCCGAACGCCAGCGCGCCGAGCGCTTTCAGGATGTGCTGTTCCGCATTGCCGACCTGTCCAATACCTGCCTGTCGCTGGAAGCCTTTCTGGCCGGCGTGCACCGGCTGCTGATGGAGTTGGTGGCCGCCCGCAACTGCCAGGTGGCGCTCTACAGCATGGACAATGATCTGCTTAGCTTTCCTTATTGCTCCGACGAGCAGCAACCGGCAGCCAAGACGCGGCGGCCAGGCAAGGGCCATGTCGAGCAGGTGCTGCACAGTGGCCGTGCGCTATTGCTGGATCGCCTCAATCCGCAGCTGCCGTCTGCTGATGGTGCCGGGCCACTGCTGCATAGCTGGCTGGGCGTGCCGTTGTACTGCGGGCACGAGCTGCTGGGTGTGCTGTCGGTGCACAGCTATCAGGAAGAAGTGATCTACAGCTATCGCGATCAGGAAGTGCTGGAGTTTGTCGCCAACAATATCGGCACGGCACTGGCGCGGGTGCGTGCCATGCAGGAACTGCAAAACGCCTATGCCGAGCTGGAAGAGCGGGTACGCGAACGCACCAGTGAGCTGGATGCGGTCAATGCCCAGCTGGAGTTCGACAGCCTGCACGACCCGCTCACCAAGCTGCCCAACCGCAATTACTTTGCCAAAACCTTGCGCCGCGCCTGGGAAGGCTATGTGGCGGGCAACGGCGCCCGCTTCAGCGTGATCTTTATCGATCTGGACCGCTTCAAGCTGGTGAATGACACGCTGGGCCATCTGGCTGGCGATCATCTGTTGTTCGAGGCGGGTGCGCGCATTCGCTCCTGCCTGCGCCATTACGATTTCCTGGCCCGGCTGGGGGGCGACGAGTTTGCGGTACTGCTGTTTGGGACCGAAACGCTGGAAGGCTGCGAGATGATCGCCCGGCGCATTGTCAGCGAATTCGAACGGCCGGTGATTCTGGCCGGGCGCGAAGTCTTCTCCACCGCCAGTGTCGGGGTGGTGCTGGCCGACCGCGAGCATTATCACAAGGCAGAAGAGCTGTTGCGGGATGCCGACCATGCCATGTACTGCACCAAGCAGCAGGGCCGGCAGGGTTATACCGTGTTCAATCACCAGTTGCGCATCAATCAGGCCGACCAGTTGGCACTGGAAAGCGAATTGCGCCGGGCGCTGGAGGTAGAGGATCAGCTCTTGCCCTATTTCCAGCCTTTCATCGATGCCCGCAGCGGTGAGCTGGTGGGTTTCGAATCGCTGGTGCGCTGGCAGCATCCGGTGCGCGGCCTGATTTCGCCGGCGCTGTTCCTGCCCATGGCCGAAGAGAGCGGGCTGATCACCCGGGTCGACCGCTACATGATCAATGCCGCCTGCCGCCAGCTGCGGCTGTGGCTGGACGAGGCGCGGGTGTCGCGTGACATTGCCCTGCATATCAATCTGTCCTCGGCCAATTTCCACGATCCGGAACTGGTGGCGTGGATGCGCGACATCATCGACAGCTACCAGCTGCCGGCCTCCATCCTGCATCTGGAAATCACCGAAAGCGCGCTGATCGACGTGCCGGATATCGCCGCCACGGTCATGCACGCCTTGCATGATCTGGGCGTCAAGCTGGCGCTGGACGACTTCGGCACCGGTTATTCCGCACTGTCCTATCTGCATCGCTATCGTTTCGATGTGCTGAAGATAGACCAGAGCTTCGTGTTTGATGTGGACCGCAAGGAAGAGTCGTTTGCCATCGTGCGTGCCATTCTGGCGCTGGCCCAGGCTTTGGGGCTGGATGTGGTGGCCGAAGGCGTGGAAACCGCCGCCCAGCTGGCGCGCTTGCAAGAGATGGGTTGTGGCAAACTGCAGGGTTATTACTTTGCCGCCCCGACCCCGGCGGCAGCTATCGACTGGGAGCGGCTGGCGCGCTTTGTGCAGGAGTTTCGCCGTGCGGCCTGAGCCGGCAGCCCGTGCGGCTGCTTTCTTTCGCCCCGCACTCTTGCGAAAACCACCTTTCTCCCCCATTTGATTGCCCATGACTCTGTTTGTTGAAAGCCGCGGCCGTGGCCCGGACGTGGTAATGCTGCATGGCTGGGGCCTGCATGGCGGCGTATTCGACCGTGTGGCCGACGTGCTGGCCGCGCACTACTGCGTGCATCTGGTCGATCTGCCCGGCCATGGCGGTTCTGCCCCCCTGGCGCGCTTCGATGCCGATGCCGTGGCCGACCAGCTGGACGCCCATTTTCCTTTTCCCCTGCAACTGCTTGGCTGGTCGCTGGGTGGCCTGATTGCCCAGCACTGGGCGGCCCGTCACCCCGACAAGATCAAGAGTCTGGCGCTGGTGTCCACCAGTCCGCGCTTCGTGCGCGACGACAGCTGGCCACATGCCCAGCAAAGGGCTGCCATCGAAGCGGTGGGGGCCAGCCTCGACAGCGCCTTCGAGCAGACACTGGAGCGTTTTCTCGCCCTGCAGATGATGGGCGCGCCCGCTGCACGCGATACCGTAAAGGCCGTGCGCGAGCAGCTGTTTTCCCATGGCCGGCCGCAAGGCCTGCTGCCGGCGCTCGAATTATTGCTGGAGGCCGATGCACGTGCGCTGGCCGGCCAGATTCATTGTCCGGTGGCGCTGTTTTACGGGGTGCGCGATGCGATCACCCCCATTGGTGCCGGCCGCTGGCTGCAGTCTGCCCTGGCCGATGCCACCCTGCACGAATTCACCCAGGCTTCGCACGCGCCATTTTTGTCTCATCAGGACGAATTTGTCGCCAAGCTGGCCCAGCATCTGGAAGCCTCCGCATGAGCGAAGCGTTTTACACCGACAAAGCCCGTATTCGCGCCTCTTTCGAGCGCGCCGCCAGCAGTTACGACTCCGCTGCCGTCCTGCAGCGTGAAGTGTCCGACCGCATGGCCGAGCGGCTGTCCTATATCAAGCATCAGCCACAAGTGATCCTGGATGCCGGCACCGGCACCGGTTATGGCGCGGCCCAGTTGCGCGCCCAGTATCCGGAAGCACAGGTGGTGGAGCTGGATCTGGCTCACGCCATGCTGTGTGCCTCGCGTGAGCGCCAGCGTGCCGGTGATGGCCTGCTGAAAAAACTGTTCAAGCGCAGCCAGCCCTGGCAGGTGTGTGCCGATGTGGAAAGGCTGCCGCTGGCCGACAATAGCGTGGACATGATCTGGTCCAATCTCACCATCCAGTGGGTCAATATCCCGGATAGCGTGTTCAGCGAGTTCGAACGCGTGCTCAAGCCGGATGGCATGCTGATGTTCTCCACGCTGGGGCCGGATACCCTGTTCGAATTGCGTGAAGCCTTTGGCGGGGTCGACCAGGCCACCCACGTCAACCAGTTCATCGACATGCACGACCTGGGCGATGCGCTGATGCGCGTCGGCTTTGCCGAACCGGTGATGGACATGGACAAGATCGTGCTTACCTACGACCAGGTGCGCGACGTGATGCACGACCTCAAGGCCATCGGCGCGCACAATGCCACCCGCGACCGCAGCCGCGGCTTGATGGGCAAGCAGGCCTGGCACCGGATCGAGGCCAATTACGAGGCGCGGCGGCGCGACGGCACGCTACCGGCCACCTATGAGGTGGTGTATGGCCATGCCTGGAAAAGCACGCTGAAAAAGAGCAAGGCGTTGTCGGATGGCCGGCAGGTGATCGAATTCGTCAAACCGGGCAGCTGGCCGGGCAAGGTCTGATACGGTCATGACCGACTGCCTGCGGCCAGCACGGCCGGAAGATGCCACTTGTCTGGCGGCACTGGCCAGCCTGGTATGGCTGGATACCTATGCCACCGCAGGCATTCGCCCGGCACTGGCGCGCTATGTGCAAGCCAGCCTGAGTCCACAGACATTTTTGGAGAAGCTGGCGGACGACTGCCAACACATTCTGCTGATTGAGCGCGACGCCCATGTGCTGGCCTATGCCGTGTTGCAAGTGGGTGCCGTCTGTCCGGGAGAGGCGGCCTGGCGGGCCGAGTTGGCCACGCTTTATGTGATGCCGCGCTTTGCCGGGCAGGGGCTGGGACGGCAGTTGCTGTCGGCCAGCCTGCAACTGGCCAGCCAACTGGGCTACCCCGGCTTGTGGTTGAGTGTGTTCCACGGTAATCAGCGCGCATTGGCTTTTTATCGGCATCTGGGCTTGCAACAAGTGGGGGATTGCTACTTTGAAATGGAGCAGGAGCGCCATCTCAACCATGTTTTCCTGTTGCCGGGTCCGGGCAAGGGGAACCATGCTGCGCTGCAATAATCGAATGACTCCAATACGCTCCCAACCCCGTTACTACTTATTCAATCCATCATGACACTCCTACGCCGCCTGGCCCCGGCCAGCCTGCTGCTCTTGCTGGCCGCCTGTACCCTGACCCAGCCCAAAACCGAAATCACTGCCCCGAAAGTCCCGGTCAAGCCACGTGTTGCGCTGGCGCTGGGTGGGGGGGCCGCCAAGGGCTTTGCCCATATTGGCGTGATCAAGATGCTGGAAGCCAACGGCATTGTGCCGGACATCATCACCGGCACCAGTGCCGGCAGTGTGGTGGGCAGCCTGTATGCATCAGGCCTGAACGGTATCCAGTTGCAGGCCAAGGCCATGCAGCTGGATGAGTCGGAACTTACCGACTGGACCCTTTCCACCAAGGGCTTTCTCAAGGGTGAAAAGCTGGAAGCCTATATCAACACTCAGCTGGGCAACCGTCCCATCGAGAAGCTGCCGCGCCGCTTGGGCATCGTGGCCACCGAGCTGGATTCTGGCCAGAAAGTGGTGTTCCGCACCGGCAACACCGGCCAGGCCGTGCGCGCCTCCGCCAGCATTCCCAATGTCTTCCTGCCGGTGGTGATCGGCGGCAAGCGCTATGTCGATGGCGGCCTGGTCAGCCCGGTGCCGGTGTCGGCGGCGCGCGAAATGGGGGCGGATTTTGTCATCGCCGTGGATATTTCTGCCAAGCCCAAGGCCGGCAAGGCCACCGGCCTGTTTTCCATGCTGGACCAGAGCTTCAATATCATGAGCGGCCCGACACTGGCGGCCGAATTGAAGCAGGCTGATTTGGTGATTCGCCCCAATGTGCTGAATATCGGCTCGGCCGACTTCGAGGCACGGCACCAGGCCATTCTGGAAGGCGAGAAGGCCACCCAGCAAGTGATGGCCGTTTTGCGCAGCCGTCTGCAGCAGAAGTCACTGGCACTGGCACGCTAAAGCGCTGCCCGGCGGGCCTCGCTGTCTGGCTGTCGCCGGGAAAGATGGCATAATGCAGGCGTTGTCGGCCAAGCCGGGCTGACAACGCCTGTTTTGCGTGGTGCCATCTGCCCTGCAAAGTACCGTTTTTTACTCTGGGCGCAGCCCGCAAGGAGAACCGCATGATCAAGCTCTACGGCGTGCAGCTGTCCGCTTACTACAACAAGGTCAAGATTGCCCTGCTGGAAAAGGGCGTCAATTTCCAGGAAGTGCCCACCCGTCCTTCGCAGGAGCCGGCGCTGCTGGAACTGAGCCCGATGGGCAAGATCCCCTTTGTCGACATTAACGGCCATGCCCTGTCCGAATCCTCGGTGATTCTGGAATGGCTGGAAGATGCCTACCCCACCGCTGCCCTGCTGCCGCCTACCCCGAATGGCCGTGCCAGCGCGCGCGAACTGATGACCCTGCTGGATCTGTACCTGATGCCGGCAGCCGGCCCGCTGTATCGCCACCTGCAATTTGGCGCTGCGCTGGATGAGGCGGGCAAGGTCGCTGCCAAGGCGGCGATTGAGCGCAGCCTGTTGGCCATTTCGCGCTTGGTACAGTACGGCCCGTGGCTGGCTGGTGAGTATTTCAGTTTTGCCGATATTTCGGCTGCCTGTGTCTTGCCACTGGTGGCATCGTCCACGCAGCAGATTTATGGCGAAGATCTGACCACCATCATTCCGGGTATCGAAGACTATCTGGCCTTGCTGGGCAAGCGTTCCAGCGTGGCCCGCACCTGGCAGGACAGCGCGGCTGCCCGGGCAGCCTTTCTGGAAGCCAGCAAGCAGTAAGCACGGCTACAAGGCGTCGAACAGCGGCAGTTGCTGCGGCTGGTCGGCGTCATCTGCCAGCCTCACCCCCACCCCCACCAGCCGCACCGGGCGCTGGCCGCGGGCATAGGCGATCTCCAGCAGATCGCGGTAGTCGGCGCTGCTCAGCTGCCGACCGGTATGTTCAGCGGTGGTCTGGCTGAAATCGGCAAACTTCAGCTTTACGCTCAGGCCCTTGAACGGCGGATTCTCCGCCCGGGCAATGCGCCTCTGCAGCTTGCTCATCAGCTCTGGCAGCTTGTCCAGACAGGCGGCCAGGTCGGGCAGATCCTGGGCATAGGTCTCTTCCACACTGATGGATTTGCGACTGCGGTCGGTGGAGACCGGCCGCTCGTCCTGTCCGCGCGCCAGCTGGTATAGGCGTTCGCCAAAACGGCCGAAGTGGCGCATCAGGTCTACCTTTTCCCATTGGCGCAAGTCGCTGCAGCGGTGTATGCCCAGCTGTTTCAGCTGGGTGGCGGTCACCTTGCCCACCCCATGAATCTTTTCCACCGGCAGGCCCAGCACAAAGCTGTCGACGTCCTGTGGCCGGATCACCAGCTGGCCGTCGGGCTTGTTCCAGTCACTGGCGATCTTGGCCAGGAATTTGTTGGGGGCGATGCCGGCGGAGGCGGTGATGCCGACTTCGGCACTGATCTGCCGGCGAATGGCTGCGGCCATGCGGGTGGCGCTGCCTTGCTCATGTGGCTGGCAGCTGACATCCAGGTAGGCCTCGTCCAGCGACAGCGGCTCGATCAGCGGGGTATAGCGCTCGTAGATGGCCATGATCTGCTGGCTGGCCTCGCGATAGCGGCGCATGTCGGGTGGCAGGATGATGAGCTGCGGGCACAGCCGCAAGGCACGCGCCGAAGACATGGCGCTGTGTACGCCAAAGCGGCGGGCGATGTAGTTGCAGGTGGCGATGACGCCGCGGCTGTCAGGCTGGCCGCCCACCGCCAGCGGCACTTCGCGCAGGCTGGGGTCGTCACGCATTTCGATGGCGGCATAGAAACAGTCGCAATCGACATGGATGATCTTGCGTTGCCCGGTCATGCAGCCTCGTGATCAGTCGGCTGCGCGTTCGCTGTGGCCCAGCGTCTTGTCAGGTGCCACCCGGTCGCGCACCAGCTGCTTGAGTTGCTTGATGTCTGGGAAACCGCCATCGAGTTTGCGGTCCCACAGGGTCTGCTCATCGATGCTGATGCGGAACACACCGCCGCTGCCGGGGCGCAGCGCCACTTCGGCCACTTCCTTTTCAAAGGTGGTCAGCAGCTCTTGTGCCATCCAGGCAGCGCGCAGCAGCCAGCGGCAGCCAGTGCAATATTCAATGGCAATGCGGGGGAGTGGGGCTTGGGGTGTGCTGGGGGTATTCATGAGAATCCGGCTTGAATGAGTGCCGGATAGCATAACGCAGAATGAGGAAAAATCCGCCGGTTCCCTGAGTCGATCTATTATTTGACGGGCCTTGTCTGGCAAGACCCGTTCTCCTCCATCGTGTTGACTCTTTTAGTGCAGACTTGGCGCTTACTACTATTAGGGTAACCGGCGGACTGAGCAGTACAAACAGTTGTTCAACTCAATTCCCGGACGCCAGTGTGCCCAAGGATGGTGCGGTGGTAAAGCGATTACTCTAACAAAGGTCGAATGCTGCATTGCACGATGTCACATTAGCGCCACATTGGGCAGAAAAATGCCCGCGAAAGCGGGCGGTGGCAATAATTGGCTAGAAAAATCAGTAGATTGGCAGGATTTCTCTAGCCCAAAACCATCAGTGTTCCAGCACCATCGGCGCGTCTTTTTCCACCAGCACTTCCACGGTCACCGTGCCGGCCTTGGCGAACTTCAGCGTCAGCGGGAAGCGTTCGCCCGCCTTCAGCGGCTGTTTCAGGCCCATCAGCATGATGTGGTAGCCACCTGGTGCAAATTTCACTTCGCTGCCGGCTGCCACGGCCACGCCACCGCTCACTTCGCGCATGCGCATCACGCCGTTGTCGTTGATATGCACATGCAGTTCGGCCTTGTCGGCGCGCGGTGTGCTGGCGGCCAGCAGGGTGTCGGCCTCCTTGCCGGTGTTCTTGATGCTCAGATAGGCCGCGCCGGTGGGGCTGGCTTCCGGCATGGCACGGCTCCAGGGGTGGCCCAGTTCCAGTGTGCCCAGCTTGAAGCTGTGGGCAGAAACAGTGGCGGCCAGCAGCAGGCCGGCAAGCAGGGTCAGCAGTCGGGACAGGGACATGGGGTTCTCCAGAAAATTTGCGCACAAATTAGCACAGTTCCACCCCTGTCGCCTGCGACAAAGTGTCGCAGCGATGGGTTTGTCGGGATGCGACACCGACATGGCCAACTACGACGATGCACTATCATTTCTGGCGCAGATATTTATAATCGGCAGCTTATATTCCATGTGTTTTCATCATGCTTGAAACCTTGTCGTTGAAGTTCCTGTTTGGCGGTTTGCTCAGCTTGCTGACCATTACCAACCCGCTGTCCAAGATTCCGTTGTTCATTTCACTGACTCAGCAGATGAACGACGCGGGCCGTGCCAATCAGGCGCGCCGCGCCTGCCTGTTTGCCGCGGCCATCATGCTGGTCAGCCTGCTGGCCGGTAACCTGATCATGGCTGCTTTCGGCATTTCCTACGGCGCACTGCGTATCGCTGGCGGGCTGGTGGTGGCGGTGCTGGGTTATCGCATGCTGTTTCTGTCGCAGGACCCTGGCATGGCCCCCAAGACCAGTGAGCGTGAAGACTATGCCTTTTTCCCGCTGGCCATGCCCGGCATCAGCGGGCCGGGGACCATCGCGGTGGTGATCGGCATTTCCACCGAAATCGCCGAGCTATCCGGCTGGCCGGCCAAGGCGCTGGCTTTCGGCATGACTTTTGTGGCGATTGCCGGCACCAGTGTCGGCATGTGGCTGGTGCTGCGCTCTTCGGCCATGATTTCGGCGCGGTTGGGGCGTGGCGGGCGCGAGGTGACTACCCGGCTGATGGGTTTCCTGCTGATCTGCGTCGGCGTGCAGTTTGTCGGCTCCGGCATCCGCACCTTCATGGCCGGTTCCTGAAGGGCGCAAGATCGTTCAAGTTTTCCGCTGATGGCTGTGCCAGAATGAGCCGGACCCTGTCTGTTGCGGTTTCATACCATGCCACTGCCTGAGCACGAATTTTCCCGTTTCTTTCGCGCCGACGATATCGCGCCGCTGGAATGCCTGGATGCCTTTTACCGGCAGCAGGTGTTTGCGCCGCATTTCCACGAAGAATATGTGGTGAATGCCTTGCTGGCCGGTGCGCAGGCCTACCGCCATCGTGGCGGCCATCATATTGCCGGGGTGGGGGCGCTGGTGCTGATGAATCCGGGCGAGGTGCATACCGGCGAGTGCGCGCACCAGCAAGGCTGGGCCTATCGCGGCTTTTATCCTGCGGCCTCGCTGATCAGCCAGCTGGCGGCGGAAATCAGTGGTCAACCGGGTGTATTGCCGTATTTTCGCCAGACCGTGGTGCTTGATCCACCGTTGGCGGCCCGCCTGAACCAGCTGCATCAGCTATTACGCGACAGCCGCGATGTATTGCAGCGTGAGTCTGCGCTGTATGCGGTGTTCGGACAGGTGGTGCAAAGACATATGCAGATTGCCGAAGCCCCTGTGCGGCCGTGGCCGCAGGCGGTGGAGCGGGCGCGGCAGCTGCTGGCCGACTGCGTGGCAGATAATCTGTCGCTGGCTACGCTGGCGCAGGAAGTGGGCTTGTCACCGTGGCAGCTGAACCGGCAGTTTTCCCGCCATCTGGGCTTGCCACCGGTTGCCTGGCGCAATCAGCTACGGGTGGTGCGTGCCAGACGCATGCTGGCCGGCGGCCACAGTCCGGCGGCCACTGCGCTGGAGCTGGGCTTTGCCGACCAGCCACACCTGACACGGGTGTTTCGGCATGCACTAGGGATTACCCCGGCAGCCTATCAGCGCAGTGTGCGTGGCTGACAGCGGCCAAGAGCGCAAGATCGTTCAAGCCGCCGCGTAGATGGCATGGTAGGGTAATGTTGTTGCCATTTCTGATTCTGTGCTCATGTCTTATACCGGCTCCTGTCATTGCGGTGCAGTGCGCTTTCGGCTGCACGCCGAACCCGAAGAACTCACCACCTGCGACTGTTCACTGTGCGTAAAGAAAAATGCACTGATGACGCGGGTGCATGAAAGCCAGCTGGAGATACTGTCTGGTGCCGAGGCGCTGAGCGAGTACCGCTGGAATAGCGGCATTGCCCGCCATTTCTTTTGCCAGCATTGCGGTATCTATACTTTTCACCGCAAGCGCGCCATGCCGGATCATTTCGGCGTCAACATTCATTGCCTGGATGATTACGACCACAGCACCTTGCCGGTGCGCGCCACCGAAGGGGCCAACATGAGCCTGCAGGGCGACAGCCTGCGCGCTGTCTGGCCCGGGCCACGGGAGGCATCATGACGCACACCGTCAACCGCCGCGCACTGCTGCTGGAAGGCACGCGTGATACCGTGCCCATGATGGTGGGCGCAGCCCCATTCGGGGTGATCTTCGGCACGCTGGCCATCGCCGCCGGCCTGTCCAGCGCCACGGCCATCGGCATGTCGGTGCTGGTGTTTGCCGGTTCTTCACAGTTCATCGGTGTCAGCCTGATCGGGGCCGGCACTGCCTTGCCGGTGCTGTGGCTCACCACCTTTGTGGTGAATCTGCGCCATGCGCTATACAGCGCTACCTTGCTGCCCTTTGCCCGCGACTGGTCGCTGGCCTGGCGCTGGCCGCTGGCGTTCTGGCTGACCGATGAAACCTTTGCCGTAGTCGAACACCGCTTTCGTACCAAAGGTGCCGAGGGCGGCCAGTGGTACTGGCTGGGCTCGTCGCTGGCCATGTATGGCAACTGGCTGTTGTGGACGGTGGTGGGGGTAAGCCTGGGGCAGTCGCTACCGGGCCTGGCCAACCTGGGGCTGGATTTCGCCATGGGGGCCACTTTTGCTGCCATCGTGGCACCACAGCTCAAGCGCCGGCCGGCGCTGGGTGCCGCCGTGGCGGCTGGTGTGGTGGCCATGCTGGGGCGTGGCTTGCCCTACAAGCTGGACCTGATGCTGGCCGCGCTGGCAGGGGTACTGAGCGGCCTGCTGCTGGAACAGTGGGCCAAGCGCAAGGAGCCGAGCGCATGAATCACTGGCTCGCCATTATTGGCATGATGTTGCTGACGGTGCTGATTCGCGCCAGCTTTCTGGTATTCGGCCAGCGGCTGGCTTTCCCCGACTGGCTGAACCGGGCCTTGCACTACGTACCGCCGGCCGTGTTGTCCGCACTGGTGGTGCCAATGGCGCTGGCCCCGTCCGGTACGGTGGATATCAGCCTGCATAATGCTTACCTGCCCGGCATCATCGTTGCTGCGCTGGTGGCGTGGAAAAGCGGCAAGACCTTGCTGGCCATCGTGATCAGTTTTGCGGTGTACGGCCTGTGGCGCTGGGGCCTGCTGCCCGGATGAGGGCTTCGGCCTGTTCCGGCGCGCCCAGCAGCAAGACCAGCCTGGCGCGCCAGCCATTGGCCTGCCAGGCTTCGCGCAGCATGTCGCGCCACTCGACCAGGCTGACCCACAGCGGGTTGAAGCTGTTCACCGGCTTGACCGTGCCATAGTCGCAGGGTTCATCGTCGCGCTCGGCCACGAAGCTGCCAAACAGCCGGTCCCAGATGCACAGCACCCCGGCATAGTTGCGGTCGATATAGCAGGGATTGCGCGCGTGGTGGCTGCGATGGATGGACGGTGTGTTGAACACGTATTCCAGCCAGCCCAGCTTGGGAATGGCCTGGGTGTGCACAAAAAACTGGAAGGCCAGATTCAGCAGCACCACGCCGACGACCTGTTGCGGCGGGAAGCCCAGCCAGGCTAGCGGCAGCCAGAAGGCCCACATGCCGGCCAGCGGATACATCAGGCTCTGGCGAAAGGCGGTGGAAAAATTCATCCGTGTCGAGCTGTGATGCACGCTATGCGCTGCCCACAGCCAGCGTATGCGGTGGCTGGCGCGGTGAAACCAGTAATAGAGAAAGTCCTGTGCCAGAAACAGGCCAAAAAAGCCAAGCCAGCTGGCTGAAAAATCGAACAGGCGGTGTTGCTGGTAGAGCCAGCCATAGAGCGGCAGCACCAGCAGCCAGGCCAGCTTGTCGGCAGCCTGATGCAGCAGGGCCAGGCAGGCATTGCACAGGCTGTCGCGCCAGTCATAGATATCACTGCGGCCCTGCCGCTGCCAGTAATACAGCTCCCAGCCTATGCAGCCCAGAAACAGCGGTGCCAGCGCCAATAGCAACAATTGCACGTCGAATTGCATGATGTCTTCCTCGTAGATGGCCTTGCGTCATGGCGCAAACGCTCGATTGGAGTTGTGGCTCTATTTCTACAGGAAGAAGCAGTCTGCCGGCAACAGCTCTGCATGGGAGCGGGGGCATGCCAGCCCCCGGCTGTGGTAGGAATGGCTGGTGGGCGCTCAGCGCCGGGCGTTGCCTATGCTCATCAGCATGCCCATGCCGACAAACAGGGTGACGGTGGCGGTGCCGCCGTAGGAGACAAAGGGCAGCGGCACGCCCACCACCGGCAGAATGCCGGCCACCATGCCCATATTGACGAAGGCATAGACGAAGAAGGACAGGGTAATGGCACCGGCCATGGCGCGGCCGTACAGGGTTTGCGCGCCGGCGGTAATCAGCATGGCGCGGCTGAGTACCAGGGTGTAGAGGAAGACCAGAATGATATTGCCGACCAGGCCGAATTCTTCCGAATACACGGCAAAAATGAAGTCGGTGGTGCGTTCCGGGATGTAGTCCAGATGGGTCTGGGTGCCATTCAGCCAACCCTTGCCCCAGGGGCCGCCCGAGCCGATGGCGATCATCGACTGGATGATGTGGTAGCCCGCGCCCAGCGGGTCTTCCATCGGGTCGATCATGGTCATCACCCGGCGGCGTTGGTAATCATGCAACATATTCCACACCACCGGCATGCAGGCCCCCGCCGCTACCATGCCACCCAGAATCACCTTCCATGGCAGGCCGACGAAGAACAGCACGAAAAAGCCCGAGGCGGCGATCAGCATGGTGGTGCCCAGATCGGGCTGTTTCAGTACCAGCGCACAGGGAATGGCAATCATCACCGCGGCTACCAGGTAGTGCCACCAGCGCATGGATAGCTCGTATTTCTGGAAGAACCAGGCCAGCATCATCGGCAGGGCGATCTTCATGATTTCCGAAGGCTGGATGCGGGTGATGCCCAGTTCCAGCCAGCGGGTGGAGCCGTTGACGGTGACACCCTTGAAATGCACCGCCAGCAGCAATACCACCCCGATGCCATAGATGGGCGGGGCAAAATTCATGATGCTTTGCGGCCGGCTGCGTGCCAGCAGCCACATGATGGTGAGCGACAGCAGGGTGTAGATCAGCTTGTTGTCGATCTTGTCCAGGCCCTGGTTATTGGCGGAGTACAGCACCACCAGGCTGAGGGCGAAGATCAGTCCCAGAAACAGCATCAGCGGGCCATCCAGCGGGGCCTTGATGGTGAGCCACAGGCGTTTAATCAGATGTGGCTGCAGCGTCATCGGCGGTATCCATTGGCATGGTCTTCATGTCTCCGCTGATGGAGCTGGGGACCTTGCCCGTCATGTAGTAATCGAACAGGCCGCGCGCGATAGGCGCTGCCGCTGCCGCGCCAAAGCCGGCGTTTTCCACGATGACCGCAACGGCAATCCTGGGCTTGTCCACCGGGGCGAAGGCGACAAACCAGGAGTGGTCGCGGTATTGCTCGGCCAGGGCGGAGGCGTTGTATTTGGCCCCCTGCTTGATGGCCACCACCTGGGCGGTACCGGTTTTGCCGGCCATGGTATAGGGCATGCCGATACCCAGCCGCCAGGCGGTGCCGCCCGGCTTCATCACCGATTGCATGGCGGTTTTGACGTATGCGAAGTTTTCCTGCTTGAAGGGCAGGGTGCGATCCGGCTTGGCTTCAACCAGCCGGCTCTTGCCGCTCTTGGCCTCCACCACTTCCTGGACCAGATGCGGTTTGTAGGCCACGCCTTCATTGGCGAGGATGGCCACCGCATTGGCCATTTGCAAGGGGGTGTAGGAGTTGAAGCCCTGGCCGATGCCGATGCTCACCACATCGGCCGGATACCAGCGGCGGTATTCCTCCTTGTAACGGGCAAAGCGCTTGGCTTTCCATTCCTTGGTCGGCAGCACGCCGCTGGCCTCGCCGTCCAGGTCGATGCCGGTGGGGCGGCCCAGGCCAAACTGGCCGACGGTGGGGGCGATCTTGTCGATGCCCATATCCCAGGCCAGCTTGTAGAAGAAGGTATCACTGGACACCTGAATCGCCTTGGCCAGATTGGCCGAGCCGTTACCGTTCTTGTTGCTGTCGCGGAACTGGTGGCTGGAGCCGGGCAGGGTAAAGAAAGCCGGTGCCGGGCGTACATCGTGCATGCCGATGGAGTGGGTTTCCAGCGCGGCCATCGACATGAAGGGCTTGAAGGTGGAGCCAGGCGGATAAGTGCCGCGCAGGGCGCGGTTGATCATCGGCTTTTGCCAGTCGCTGTTGAGCGCGGCCCAGCTCTGGCTGTCGATGCCGTCGATGAACAGGTTGGGATCGAAACCCGGCTTGGACAGGAAGGCCAGCACGCCTCCGGTGGTGGGGTCGATGGCGACCAGTGCGCCACGACGGTTGCCGAACAGCTTGTCAGCCACTTCCTGCAGGCGGATATCCAGCGCCAGTTTCAGATTATTGCCATTCACCGGCGGGGTACGGCGCAGGCTGCGGATGGCGCGGCCGCCGGAGTCGGTTTCCACTTCCTCGAAGCCCACCTGGCCGTGCAGGTCATCCTCGTACACCGCTTCCAGACCGGTCTTGCCGATGTAGTTGCTGCCTTTGTAATTGGTGCTCTTGTCTTCGTCGTCCAGCCGCTCCTGGTCTTTCTGGTTGATGCGGCCGATATAACCCAGCACATGGCTGGTGAGTTCCTTGTAGGGGTAGTCGCGGAACAGGCGTGCCTTGACCTCTACACCAGGATAGCGCCAGGCATTGGCCGCCACGCGCGCGGCTTCCTCTTCGGAGAGCTTGACCTTGAGCGGGATGGATTCGAAATCCTTGGATTCGCCCAGTAGCTTCTTGAACAGTTTTTCATCGCGCGGCGTGATGTTGACCAGCTTGGCCAGCTCGGCAATGGTGGCGTTCATGTCCGGCATCTTGCTGGGCACTAGCTCCAGCGTATAGGCCGAGTAGTTTTGCGCCAGGATCACCCCGTTGCGGTCCATGATCAGGCCACGGTTGGGCAGGATGGGCAGCAGGGAGATGCGGTTGTTTTGTGCCAGCGTGGAAAAGTGTTCGTACTGGTAGACCTGCAGCCAGACAAAACGGGCAATCAGGATGCCGAACATCAGCAGCATGAAACAATAGGCCACGATCAGCCTGAGCTGGAACTGGCCGTCTTCAGCCTGCGGATTCTTGAAGCGGGTAGGGCGCACGTCTTACACCGAATGATGACGGTAAGGCAGCAACAGCAGCTTGGTCAGCAGGGGCCACAACAGCGCGCCGATCAGTGGCGGCAGGAAATAGCTCCAGCCGACAAAGGCAGAGCCGCTGAGCATGCGTGCCACCACCATGATGCTCTGGTTGCACAGCATCAGCCCCAGCACGCTGAGGGCTTGCTGGCCCAGATTGAACATCACGAGCTGGCGCTGGCGGCTGAGCGCCAGATAAGCGGTGGTGGAATAGGCCAGTGCATGTTGTCCCAGCATGCCGGCGGTGGCGATATCGGCTACCAGCCCCATCAGGAAGGCGACGCCCACATTGACCCGGCGCGGCTGGTTGATCAGCCAGTACAGCAGCACCAGGCTGATGAAGTCAGGCAGCCAGCGGGTGGAGCCATGCGGCAGCGGAATCATTTCCACCAGCACCGCCAGCAGCAGGGTCATGAAAATGAAGCGGCGCTTGACCGGCTTGAGCAATTCCTTGGGGCGGTCGAACGACATGCTTACTCCGAATCGGCGGGCTTTTTGCCCTTGGTCTTTTTCGCCGGAACAACCGGATCGGCCGGACGCGGCGGCGTCTGGCCCTTTTGCTGCAATACCAGCACGAAACGGGTTTGCTGCACGCCAGCCAGCGGCTCGGTGGTGATGCGGCTGAACGCTGCACCGGCGTTGCGTTCCACCTTGCTCACCCGTGCGACCGGCGTACCTTCCTGATACAGACCGTCGATGCCGGAGGTCACCACCATATCGTTTTCGCGCACATCGGCATGCAGCGGCAGATAGCGGATTTCCACCCCGCCGCCATAGCCGTACAGAATGGCGCGCTCGCCGGTACGGGCGATCATCACCGGCACCATCTGGTTCTTGTCGATGATGAGGGACACTTCGGCAGTCAGGGGCTGCACGCGGGTGATCTGCCCCAGCAGGCCACGGCCGTCCACTACCGGTTGCCCCGGTTGCAGATGGGCATCAGCACCCTTGTCGATGATGATCTTGTAAGAGAAGGGATCGCGCCCGGTATACAGCGTCTCTGCCAGCTGGGCGGCATCATTGCGGCTGGCCTTGATGGTATTCAGGCTGCGCAGCTCGTTCAGCTCGCGTTCCAGCGTTTCCAGCCGTGCCAGACGGGCGGACATTTCCAGCTGGCGGGTGCGCAACTGGTCATTTTCGCTTTTGAGATCGGCCTGCACGGTGAAGTAGTCGCTGACATGGCGCACCATGCCCAGCGGCAGGTTGACGGCGCGCTGCAGCGGATACAGCACCAGCGACATGCCGTCGCGGGCCTGTTCCATCAGCCCATAGCGGCTGTCGCCCACCAAGAGTGCGATGGAGGCCAGGGCACAGAGAAGCAGGCGCGTGCCAGGCTTGGGCCCGGAGCGGAAAAAGCTGGGGGTGTTGGCGAAGTCCATCAGGCGGTATGCCACCCCTTGACGGGGTGGCCGCAGGTCCGTTTAGGAAAGAATCAGGGTACGTTGGTGAAGATGGTGCCGATCTTGTCCATCTTTTCCAGTGCCTTGCCCGAGCCGCGCACCACGCAGGTCAGCGGTTCTTCGGCCACGAATACCGGCAGGCCGGTTTCTTCGGCCAGCAGACGGTCGATGTCCTTGAGCAGCGCACCGCCACCGGTCAGTACCATGCCCTTGTCGGCGATGTCGGCACCCAGTTCCGGCGGAGTCTGTTCCAGGGCGATCTTCACGGCCGACACGATCTGGTTCAGGGGTTCGGTCAGCGCTTCCAGGATTTCGTTGGACGACACGGTGAAGGCACGCGGAATGCCTTCGGCCAGGTTGCGGCCCTTGACTTCCATTTCACGCACTTCGGCGCCCGGGAAGGCCGAACCGATGGTTTTCTTGATTTCTTCGGCGGTGGTTTCACCAATCAGCATGCCGTAGTTGCGGCGGATGTAGTTGATGATGGCTTCATCGAACTTGTCACCGCCAACACGTACCGAGTTGGAATACACCACACCACCCAGCGAGATCACGCCCACTTCGGTGGTGCCGCCGCCGATGTCCACCACCATGGAGCCGGTCGGCTCTTCTACCGGCAGGCCGGCACCGATGGCAGCGGCCATCGGTTCTTCGATCAGCTCGACGCGGCGCGCGCCGGCAGCCAGGGCCGAGTCGCGGATCGCCTTGCGTTCCACCTGGGTGGAGCCGCAGGGTACGCAAATCACGATGCGCGGGCTGGCAGCAAAGAAGCGGTTGGGGTTCACCTTCTTGATGAACTGCTTGAGCATCTGCTCGGTGACGGTGAAGTCGGCGATCACGCCATCCTTCATCGGACGAATGGCCTGGATGGAGCCCGGAGTACGTCCCAGCATGCGCTTTGCTTCCAGGCCGACGGCCAGGATGGATTTCTTGTTGGTGGGCACATCGCTGTGAATGGCGACCACGGATGGTTCGTCAAGCACGATGCCCTTGCCACGCATGTAAATGAGGGTGTTGGCCGTGCCAAGGTCGATGGCAAGGTCGTTGGAGAAGTATCCGGTGAGCGAACGAAACATTGGGCGGTCCTGGTTCAGTTTCCGTCAGTCGGGCGCGATGCGCGTCCGGCAAATTCTTGCATGGGCTTGGGTTCCCGGTTCCCGTCGCAGCGCACGTCCAGGCTGGCCTGGGACGGCGGACGGCGGCCCTCCGGGGGACATCATTGTTGCATCACGTCGCACAAATAAACAGCAAGGCCGGCAGGCAGAAAACCCTACCCGCAGCAGCACGATTCATGTCGCGATGTGTGATGTCGATCTTGGGAGAATCAAACCCGTTATGATACCCTATAAAGCTTGAAATATTAAAGGTTTTAACGAGGACGCCATGTCTCTGACGCACCAGGATGTCGCGCGGATTGCCAAGCTTGCCCGCATCAACGTAAGCGATGAAGAAATCGCCGCGGTTGGCAACCAGCTTAACAATATTTTTGGCCTGATCGAGAAGATGCAGGCCGTCAACACCGATGGCATCGAACCGATGGCCCATCCGCAGGATGTAAGCCTGCGTCTGCGTGAAGACATCGTGACCCAAACCAACCAGCGCGAGGCGTTTCAAGCGGTCGCTCCGCAGGTGGAAAAGGGCCTGTTCCTCGTTCCCAAGGTGATCGAGTGAGTTTCAGAGCAGCACGGTTTGGGATGGTTCCCGCTTGGGAATGGCTTTTTTCCTACCCCGTTCTGCCGTCCTGCCATGGCAGGCACACCCGCTCACTGATCCCAGCTTAACCGGATATCAAGACAAAATGACGAACGCCACCCTCAAGCAACTGTCGCAACAACTGGCGGCGGGCGAGGTGTCGAGCGTGGAATTGGCCACGCACTACCTCGACCGCATCGAGGCGCTGAACCCGCAGCTGAATGCCTTCATTACCGTGGACCGTGCCCGCACCCTGGCCGATGCCGCTGCTGCCGATGCCGCCCGCGCCGCTGGCCAGGCCGGCCTGCTCACCGGCGTGCCGATGGTGCACAAGGACATCTTCTGTCAGCAGGGCTGGAAAACCAGCTGCGGCTCGAAGATGCTGGACAACTTCATCTCGCCCTACAGCGCGCATGTGGTGGAGCAGTGCAATGCCGCCGGCCTGGTGACGCTGGGCCGCGCCAATATGGACGAATTCGCCATGGGCTCGTCCAATGAAAACAGCTACTACGGCGCAGTGAAAAACCCGTGGGATCTGAACGCCATTCCGGGCGGCTCGTCCGGTGGCTCGGCCGCTGCGGTCGCCGCCCGCCTGACGCCGGTGGCCACCGCCACCGATACCGGCGGCTCCATCCGCCAGCCAGCCAGCCACTGCGGCGTGACCGGCATCAAGCCGACTTATGGCGTGGTCTCGCGTTATGGCATGGTGGCTTATGCCTCTTCGCTGGATCAGGGCGGCCCGATTGCCCAGACCGCCGAAGACTGCGCGCTGATGCTGAACGTGATGGCCGGCTTTGACGAGCGCGATTCCACCAGCCTGGAACGTGCCCGCGAAGACTACACCCGCGATCTGAACCAGCCGCTGGCCGGCCTGCGCGTCGGTCTGCCGCGCGAGTATTTTGCCGATGGCCTGGATGCCGATGTGGCCAAGGTCATCGCCGATGCGGTAGCCGAGCTGAAAAAGCAGGGCGCACAGGTGGTGGACATCAGCCTGCCCAATACCGAGCTGTCGATTCCGGCTTACTACGTGATCGCCCCGGCCGAAGCCTCCACCAACCTGTCGCGCTTTGACGGCGTGCGTTATGGCCATCGGGCTGCCGAGTACAAGGACCTGGTGGACATGTACGAGAAAACCCGCGCGGAAGGCTTTGGCGCGGAGGTGAAGCGCCGCATCTTGGTGGGCAGCTATGTGCTGTCGCACGGCTATTACGACGCCTACTATCTGAAGGCGCAAAAGATCCGCCGTCTGATCGCCAACGACTTCAAGGCTGCATTCGAGCAGTGCGACGTGATTCTGGGGCCGGTGGCACCGACTGCCGCTTTCAATATCGGCGAGAAGTCTGGCGATCCGGTACAGATGTACCTGTCTGACATCTACACCTTGTCGGTCAACCTCGCCGGCCTGCCCGGCATGAGCGTGCCGGCCGGTTTCGACCGCCGTGGCCGTCCGGTAGGTTTGCAGATCATCGGCAATTATTTTGGCGAAGCAAAAATGCTGAATGTGGCGCACCAGTTCCAGTTGGCTACCGACTGGCACACCCGCGCTCCCGCCCTGTAATCAAGACCGCACAGGGGCGGCACCGCGCCGGCCCCTGTCGGCATAGCAAAAGGATTTCTCCGCGATGAAATGGGAAGTCGTCATCGGTCTTGAGGTGCATGTGCAGCTCAACACCGCTACCAAGATTTTTTCCGGTACCAGCACCGCCTTCGGTGCCGAACCGAACACCCAGGCCTCGGCCGTGGAACTGGCCTTCCCCGGCGTACTGCCGGTGCTGAACAAGGCCGTGGTGGAAAAAGCCATCCGCCTGGGTTTGGCCTTGGGCTCCAAGATCAACCAGAAGAACGTGTTTGCGCGGAAAAACTACTTCTACCCCGATCTGCCCAAGGGCTACCAGATCAGCCAGATGGAGCTGCCGATTGTCGAAGGCGGCGTGCTGCCGATTCTGGTGGGCGAGGAAGAGAAGCTGGTCAAGCTGACCCGCGCCCACATGGAAGAAGATGCCGGCAAATCGCTGCATGAAGATTTCAGTGGCATGACCGGCATCGACCTCAACCGCGCAGGCACTCCCTTGCTGGAAGTGGTGTCCGAGCCGGACATGCGCTCGCCGGAAGAAGCCGTAGCCTATGCCCGCGCCCTGCACGGCCTGGTGATGTGGCTGGGCATTTGCGACGGCAATATGCAGGAAGGCAGCTTCCGCGTGGATGCCAACGTCTCGGTGCGCCCGTTTGGTCAGCAAGAGTACGGTACCCGCCGCGAGATCAAGAACCTGAACTCCTTCCGCTTTCTGGAGCAGGCCATCAAGTACGAAATCCAGTGGCAGATCGACACCCTGGAAGATGGCGGCCGCGTGGAGCAGGCGACCGTGCTGTTCGACCCGGATAGCGGCGAAACCCGCATGATGCGTAGCAAGGAAGACGCGCACGATTACCGCTACTTCCCCGATCCAGACCTGCTGCCGGTTCGCATTGCCGACGAGCAGATCGAACGCATCCGCAGCGAAATGCCGGAGCTGCCGGCTGCGATGAAGGCCCGCTTTGTCGAAGCCTTCGGCGTGTCGTCCTACGATGCCGCACTCTTGACCGGCAGCCGCGCCACGGCGGAATACTTCGAAGCCGTGGCCCAGGCCTCCGGTCAGGGCAAGCTGGCGGCCAACTGGGTGAATGGCGAAATCGCCGCCCGTCTGAACCGCGATGGCAAGGACATTGGCGCTTGTCCGATTGCTGCCGAGCGTCTGACCGGCCTGATCCAGCGTATTGCTGACAACACCTTGTCCAGCAAACTGGCCAAGCAGGTGTTCGATGCACTGTGGGACAGCGAGCTGACTGCCGATGCCATCATCGAGCGCGATGGCTTGAAGCAGGTGTCCGACGTAGGTGCCATCGAAAAAATGGTGGAAGAAGCCATCGCCGCCAACCCTAAGGCGGTAGAGGAATTCCGTGCCGGCAAGGAAAAGGCGCTCAACGCGCTGGCCGGCCAGGTGATGAAGGCTTCCAAGGGCAAGGCCAATCCGGCTCAGGTGCAGGACATCCTGAAACAGAAACTGGCCTGATTCACCCGCCGCTATTCCCTGTCGGCGGTGTTCAGCGAACGGCATGCTGCGGCATGCCGTTCTGTTTTTGCAGTTTAAATGGACAATTTTAACTGCCCCCTGCTGTTTTTCCGGACTGGCCACCGCCTGGCATTTGATTGTCATGGAAAAATCATTGTGTTGTCTTCCCGCACCATTTCAGCTCATAGCTCACTTTGACTGCCGGTATTAACCCACTGATTTGACACGGAAAGCGCTTTTTGAGGCTGTCGCTAAGTCATTGTCGCAAAAGGTGAATTAGCGCCGAGTGATGTTGACCGTAATGAAGTTCTTTCTTATAGTGGCGAAATGTGGGGTGAAGTGGGTAAAAGTGGGGCGACGGCCCCTCAACTTTCAGCGGTGGTGTCCAGCTCATGATCGGCGGCGTCAGTATTGTCTCTCTTGATAGCAAGGGTCGTTTGGCCATTCCGGCCAGACACCGTGAGACACTGCTGTCCGCGTTCGGGCACAAGCTGGTTGTCACCCTCGAATCCCCCGACCATCTGCTGATTTACCCAGAACCTAACTGGCGTCCGGTTGAAGCCCGTCTGCTCGCACTTCCCACCGGCAATCCCACGCTGAAACGCTACCAGCGCCTCGTGCTTGGCCACGCGGAAACGCTGGACATGGACAGCGCCGGACGCATCTTGCTGCCTTCCCGCCTGCGCGAACTGGTCGGTCTGGACAAGGACGTGGCGCTGGTGGGCATGGGCAACCGCTTCGAGCTGTGGAATGCCGAGGAGTGGGACAGCCAGACCACGGAAGCACTGGCCATCGACCAAGCCGATCTGGCACAACATCTTGGAGACTTTACCCTGTGAGTTCCACCCCGTACGTGCACCGCACGGTGCTGCTAGCCGAAGCTGTAGCCGCGCTCGCCATCAAGCCTGATGGCGTGTATGTGGACTGCACCTTTGGTCGCGGTGGCCACAGCCGGCTCATCCTGTCGCAGCTGGGGCCGCAAGGCCGCCTGATTGCCTTCGACAAGGATCTGGAAGCCATTGCCGAAGCTGACAAGCTGGCGGCAGAAGACAGTCGTTTTACCATTGTTCACAACGGTTTCGAGACCCTGGGGCAGGAGCTGGCCCGCTTGGGTGTGGCCGTGGTGGACGGTGTATTGATGGATCTGGGCGTGTCCTCGCCACAGATCGACGACGGGCGTCGCGGCTTCAGTTTCCGCTTCGATGCACCGCTGGACATGCGCATGGACACCACCCGCGGCATCACTGCCGCCCAGTGGCTGGCTACTGCGGAAGAAGACGAAATCAAAGAGGTCATCAAGACTTATGGTGAAGAGCGGTTTGCTCGCAAGATCGCAGCAGCCATTGTTGCGCAACGGGAGCTCGCTCCCCTCCAGACCACGCGTGAGCTCGCCCTGCTCGTTGGGCAAAACGTCCGTACTCGGGAACCGGGTCAGGACCCAGCCACGCGGACCTTCCAGGCGATCCGGATCTTTGTGAACCGCGAGCTGGACGAGCTGAAAGCGGTGTTGCCGCAAGCGGCCCGTCATCTGGCTGAGGGCGGCCGGCTGGCCATCATCAGCTTTCACTCGCTGGAAGACCGTATCGTCAAACAATACCTGCGCGATGCCAGCAGCGTGGAAAAGCTGCCCACCTGGGTAATGGTGCGTGCCGACGAAATGGCCCGCCCGCCACTGGAAACCGTGGGCAAGCCGGTGCGCGCCAGCGCGGAAGAGGTGCGTGAAAACGCCCGTTCGCGCAGTGCCATCATGCGTATCGCCGAACGTACCGCCGCGCCGTGGCGGGAGGGGGATGCATGAACCGCCTGTGCGCGATCCTTCTGGTGCTGGTCGTGGTGTCCGCCTGGTCGGTGGTCACCTCGCAGCACGTATCGCGCAGGCTGTACAGCGACCTGCAGAAAGAGCAGAAGTCCGCCCAGCAGCTGGAGGTGGAGTTTGGCCAGCTGCAACTGGAGCAAAGTACCTGGGGTGCACACGCGGTGATTGAAAAGGCCGCCAGTACGCGGCTGGGCATGCACACACCGGATCCACGCCAGATCCAGGTGATCTCTGCCCGGGGAGGTGCCTGATGCGCACCAGCTACTCCGCCCATCAGCGTGAACGCCTTGCCGATGCCAGCCCTGCCCTGAAAATGACGGCAGGGCGTGTGCGTTTTGTGCTGGTGATGCTGGGCCTGCTGTTTCTGGCGCTGATTGGCCGTGCCATTTACCTGCAAGTGGTGCAGCAGGACTTCCTGCAAGGCCAGGGTGAGGCGCGTTTCCGTCGCGCCATGACGCTGGAGGCCAACCGCGGGGTGATTACCGACCGCAATGGCGAACCGCTGGCCATCAGCTCGCCGGTGCAAACCATCTGGGCCAGCCCGGCCGACATGGAGCCGGTGCCGCCGGCCAAGCTGCGTGATCTGGGCAAGCTGCTGGACATGGCGCCGGAAGAACTGGCCACCAAGCTGTCTGACCGCAAGAAAGAATTCGTCTACATCAAGCGTCAGATCAATCCTGAAGTGGCAGACAAGGTGATTGCTCTGGGCATTCCCGGCATCGCCAAGCAGCAGGAATACCGCCGCTTCTATCCGGCCGGGGAAATCATTTCCCACATCATCGGTTTTACCGGGGTGGACGGCAAAGGCCAGGAAGGCGTAGAGCTGGCGCGCGAAAAAATGCTGTCCGGCAAGGATGGTCGCCGTGTGGTGATCAAGGATCGCCGTGGCCACATCATCGAGGATGTGGCCGCCATCGAACCGCCCCGAGATGGCCAGACGCTGGCACTGGCGGTGGATCATCGCATCCAGTACCTGGCTTATCGTGAAATCAAGGCGGCAGTAGAAGAGAACAAGGCCAAGGCCGGCAGTGTGGTCGTGCTGGATGCCAAGACCGGAGAACTGCTGGCGCTGGCCAACTACCCCTCCTTCAATCCGAACAACCGGGTCGGTACCACGCCGGAAATGTTGCGTAACCGCGCGGTGATTGACCTGTTCGAACCTGGCTCCACCATGAAGCCGCTGTCGATCTCTTTGGCGCTGGAACACGGCAAGGCCAACGTCAACACCGTGCTGGACACCCACAGCTACATGATCGGCCCGGCCACCATCCGCGACGTATCGGCCCAGCCCAGCCTGAATATTCTGGGCATCATCCAGAAGTCGTCCAATGTGGGTACCAGCAAGCTGGCATTGCTCAATTCGCCGCAGGATTTCTGGACTTATTACGATTCCTTGGGCTTTGGCCGCCCGCCCAATACCGGTTTTCCCGGCGAGGCGGCAGGCCGTCTGCGCGACTGGAAAAGCTGGCGGCCCATCGAACAGGCCACCATGTCCTTCGGCTACGGCGTATCGGTCAGCCTGCTCCAGATGGCGCGGGCTTATACCATTTTTACCAATGATGGTGTGATGCTGCCCATCTCGCTGTACAAGACCAGCACCCCCATGCCGGGCAAGCGTGTGCTGAGCGAGAAAACCTCGCACGAAATGCATGACCTGCTGGTGGCCAACAGCGAGCCGGGTGGCGGTGCTGTCGGTGGCCGCATCATCGGTTACAGCATAGGCGGCAAGAGCGGCACGGCGCGCAAGCTGGAAGGGCGCACCTATGTGGCCAACAAGCACCGCGCCCTGTTCATGGGCTTTGCCCCGGGCAAGAACCCCAAACTCATCGTGGCCGTGATGATCGACGAACCCACGGCCGGCAAATACTACGGCGGCGCCATTTCTGCGCCGGTGTTTTCCCAGGTGGCTGGCGGCGCGCTGCGCGTGCTGAATGTGCAGCCGGACGAGCCGTCCAACAACAGCTTGCTGCCGGACTCGACCCCGGTCCCTGCGGATTTTTGAAGAAACAGAACATGAAAAGTCGCCTGACAAGCTTGCCGGACTGGGATCCGGCACAACTGAACCAGCTGGGCCTCCCCCTCAAACGGGTCGAGGCTGACAGCCGCCGTGTGCTGCCCGGAGATATCTTCCTGGCCTGCCACGGCGAGTACGCTGATGGCCGCGATTTCATTCCTGCTGCACTGGGAAAAGGTGCCGCAGCCGTGCTGTGGGATAGCGCTGACGGGTTTGCCTGGAAGCCGGAATGGGATCTGCCCAATCTGCCGGTACCGGCGCTGCGCGAGCGCGCCGGCATGGTGGCCGCCCATGTCTATGGTCAGCCCAGCCTGGCGATGACGGTGATCGGCATTACCGGCACCAACGGCAAGACTTCGATTTCCCACTGGCTGGCGCAGGCATTTTCCCTGCTGGGGCAGAAAGCCGCGCTGATCGGTACTGTGGGTAATGGTTTTTATGGCGAACTGACCGAAACCACCCACACCACGCCGGACCCGGTCACCGTGCAGCAGAAACTGGCTGAATACCGTCGCCAGGGTGCGCACGTGGTGACCATGGAAGTGTCCAGCCACGGGCTGGACCAGTCGCGTGTCAATGGTGTCAGCTTCGCCACGGCGGTGTTTACCAATCTGACCCGCGACCATCTGGACTACCACGGCAGCATGGAAGCCTACGGTGCGGCCAAGGCCAAGCTGTTCCACTGGGAAGGCCTCAAGCATGCGGTCATCAATGTTGATGACCCGTTTGGCCGCCAGCTGGTGCAGGACATCGACGCCAGCCAGACCAAGGTCGTGAGCTACGGGCTGACGCAGGGCGATGTACGTCCGCTCAGCCTCACTGCCAATCTGGACGGCCTGCACTTGCAGGTGACCACGCCGTGGGGCGAGGTGGACGTGCGTACCGGCTTGGTGGGCCGTTTCAATGCCAGCAATCTGTTGGCTTGTCTGGCCACCTTGTGTGTCAACGGTGTCAGCCTGGCCGATGCGGCTGCAGTCATGGCGCGCATCCAGCCGGCACGCGGCCGCATGCAGAGCATAGGCGGCAGCCACGAGCCGCTGGTGGTAATCGACTACGCCCACACGCCGGACGCGCTGGAAAAGGCGCTGGCTACCTTGGCGGATATCCGCCCGGCCGGCAGCAAGCTGTATTGCGTATTCGGCTGCGGTGGTGACCGCGATCCGGGCAAGCGCCCGATGATGGGCGAAATCGCCGAACGCATTGCCGATGTGGCCGTGGTGACCAGCGACAATCCGCGCACCGAAACCCCGCAAACCATCATCGAACACATTCTGGCTGGCATGAGCCACCCGGGCCATGTCGAGGCAGACCGTGCCGCCGCCATTCACTGGGCAGTCGCCCAGGCGCAGGCTGGCGATATCGTGCTCGTCGCTGGCAAAGGCCACGAGGAATACCAGGACATCGCCGGGGTCAAGCACCCGTTCTCCGACTTCCGCATTGCCGAAGAAGCACTGACGGCCTGGGGAGACCGGGCATGATGACCCTGCAACAGGCGGCACAACTGGCTGGCGGCATCCTGACGGGTGGCGACGGACAGGCGCGTCTGGCCCGCGTGGTCACCGATAGCCGTGCCGTGCAGCCGGGCGACCTGTTTGTCGCGCTCAAGGGCGAGCGTTTTGATGCCCATGATTTCGTGGCCGATGTGCTGGCCCGTGGTGCTGCTGCCGCACTGGTGGATAACAGTTTTGTACTGGAAGGTGCCCGCCTGATCCGGGCGGACGACACCCGCTTGGCACTGGGCCGGCTGGCGGCCGGCTGGGCTGCGCTGCAGCCGGCATTGCGCATCGGCATTACCGGCTCCAATGGCAAGACCACGGTCAAGGAAATGGTTGCCACCATTCTCAAGACCCATGCCGGAGCCGACGCCGTGCATGCCACCGCCGGCAACTTCAACAACGACATCGGCCTGCCGCTGACCCTGCTAGGGCTGACTGCCGCCCATCGCTATGCGGTGCTGGAAATGGGCATGAACCATCACGGCGAGCTGACTTACCTGACTGGCCTGGCCCGGCCGCAAGTGGCACTGGTCAACAATGCCATGCGTGCGCATTTCGGTTATTTCGCCGACACCACCGATGTGGCGCGGGCCAAGGCCGAGATTTTCCTCGGTCTGCCGGAAGATGGCGTGGCCATCGTCAATGCCGACGACGCCAATGTCGCGCTGTTCCGTACGGCTGCCGGCAAGCACCGCGTGTGCAGCTTCGGCCTGCAACAGCCTGCCGACATCCGCGCCACGGATATCAGCCTGCAGGCGCTGGACAGCAGTTTCACCCTGTGCAGTCCGCAGGGCGAGCAGGCCATCAGCCTGCCGGCACCGGGCGAGCACAATGTGCGCAACGCGCTGGCTGCGGCCGCCATTGCGCTGGCGCTGGAGGTGCCGCTGGTCACCATCGCTGCCGGTCTGGCCGCTTTTGGCAATGCCAAGGGCCGTCTGCAGCAGAAGGCCGGCCTGCATGGCGGCGTGGTGATCGACGACAGCTACAACGCCAATCCGGATTCGATGAAAGCCGGTATCGATGTGCTGGCCCGTCTGCCGGCACCGCACTGCTTCGTGATGGGTGATATCGGCGAGCTGGGCGAGTCGGCCGCGCAACTGCATCGCGAAGTGGGCGAACACGCCCGCCAGCGCGGCATTGCCCAACTGGTGACGCTGGGCGAGCTCAGCCGTCACGCCGCCGCGGCTTATGGCGACGGCGCGCAGAGTTTTGATGATTTCGCGGCGCTGGCCAGCTGGCTGGGTGCCAATTTGCAAGCGGGAGCCTCGGTGCTGGTGAAGGGTTCACGCTTCATGCGTATGGAACGGGTGGTGGAACACCTGACGACCGCAAAACAACAAGAAGAGGGAGTGTAAGGTGCTGCTCTGGCTAGCTGAATTGCTGGGTTCTCATATCCGGACCTTTAACGTTGTGTTCTACGTCACCCTGCGCGCGGTGATGGCGGCGCTGACTTCGCTGACCATCTCGCTGCTGATGGGGCCGTGGGTGATCCGCAAACTGACCGAACTGAAAGTCGGCCAGGCGGTCCGCAACGATGGTCCGCAGACCCATCTGGTCAAGGCCGGTACGCCGACCATGGGCGGTTCGCTGATCCTGCTGTCCATCACCATCACCACCCTGCTGTGGGCCGACCTGTCCAACAAATACGTCTGGCTGCTGCTGGCGGTGATGCTGGGTACCGGTGCGCTGGGCTTTTACGACGACTGGCGCAAGGTGGTGTACAAGGACCCGAAAGGGGTGTCGGCCAAGTTCAAGATGGCCTGGCAATCCACCATTGCCATTGCCGCCGGTGTGTTTCTGATTGCCACCGCCAAGCTGCCGGCCTCCACCGAATTCATCGTGCCCTTCTTTAAGACCGTGGCCTACCCGCTGGGCGTGGTGGGCTTCTGCGTGCTGACCTATCTGGTGATCGTCGGTACCTCCAATGCCGTCAACCTGACAGATGGTCTGGATGGTCTGGCGGCGCTGCCGGTAGTGATGGTGGCCTCCGGTCTGTCCATCTTTGCCTACGTAGCTGGCCACGTGGTGTTTTCCCGTTATCTGGGCCTGCCCTTCATCCCAGGCGCGCATGAGGTCGTGGTGTTCTGCGCCGCTATTTGCGGGGCCTGTCTGGGCTTTCTGTGGTTCAACGCCTATCCGGCCCAGGTATTCATGGGCGACGTGGGCGCGCTGGCACTGGGCGCAGCGCTGGGCACGGTAGCGGTGATCGTACGGCAGGAAATCGTGCTGTTCATCATGGGCGGCCTGTTCGTGATGGAAGCGCTGTCGGTGATGATTCAGGTGACCTCGTTCAAGCTCACCGGCAAGCGGGTGTTCCGCATGGCTCCGCTGCATCACCACTACGAATTGAAGGGCTGGAAAGAAACCCAGGTTGTCGTGCGTTTCTGGATCATCACCATGATGCTGGTGCTGGCCGGCCTCGCTTCACTGAAATTGCGTTAAGGATAAGGGCTCATGGACTTTGCTGATCGTCACATCGCGGTAGTGGGGCTGGGAGGCTCGGGGCTGGCTGCCGCGCGCTATCTGGCTGCCCACGGCGCACGCGTGGTGGTGGCCGATAGCAAGCCCGCGCCTGAGCGCGTGGCCCAGCTGCTGCAAGATGTGCCGACGGCGGAATTGCGTAGCGGCGCATTTGATGCCAGCACCTTTGCCGGCGTCGACATGCTGGTGCTCAGCCCCGGCGTACCGCTGAAAACCCCCGCCATTGATGCTTTCCGCCGTGCCGGTGGCGAAGTGGTGGGTGATGTGGAACTGCTGGCCCGTGCCATCAAGGGTCATGCCAGCAAGATTATTGCCATCACCGGCTCCAATGGCAAGACCACCGTCACCAGTCTGGTTGGCCATCTATGCCAGCAGGCCGGGCTGGATACCATCGTGGCCGGCAATATCGGCCTGGCGGTGCTGGAAGCCCTGCTGGAGCGCGAACAGTCCGGCAAGCAGCCGGATGTGTGGGTATTAGAGTTGTCCAGCTTCCAGCTGGAAACCACTTACAGCCTCGCGGCGGATGCTGCCACGGTGCTGAATATTTCCGAAGACCATCTGGATCGCTACCACGACCTGCTGGATTACGCCCACGCCAAGACCGCCGTGTTCAATGGTCTGGGGGTGCAGGTGCTGAACCGCGACGACATCCTGGCCCCGGCCATGGTGCGCCCCGGCCATGTTGTGAAATGGTTCTCGTTGAAGCAGCCGGTGGAATACAGCCTGCTGCAGCAACAGGGCGAATACTGGCTGAGCGCGCAGGGCGAGGCTGTGCTGCCGCAAGCCAGTCTGCAACTGCAAGGCCTGCACAATGCCGCCAATGCACTGGCCGCGCTGGCCTTGTGCGACAGCATCGGGCTGGACCGTGCCGCCTTGCTGCAAGGCCTGCAAAGCTTCCAGGGCCTGGCACATCGCGTGGAACTGGTGGATGAGTTCAACGATATCGCCTGGATTGACGATTCCAAGGGTACCAATGTCGGTGCCACCGAAGCGGCCCTCAATGGCATGACGCGCCGTGTGGTGCTGATTGCCGGTGGTGACGGCAAGGGCCAGGATTTCAGCCCGCTGTTGCCGGCCTGCCAGCGCATTGCCCGCGCCGTGCTGCTGATCGGCCGCGACGCCGGTCGTATCCGCGCCGCACTGGCGGATAGCGGTGTGCCGCTGCAGGATTGCGCCACGCTGGAAGACGCCACCCGCGCTGCGGCACAGCTGGCTCAGCCGGGCGATGTGGTGTTGCTGTCGCCGGCCTGTGCCAGCCTGGACATGTTCCGCAACTATGCCCATCGCGCCCAGGTATTCATCGATACCGTGGCGGAAATCAAGGCCGCTGCGGTCGGAAAGGGGCAGCCATGATCGTGCACTCGGCGCGCCGCTATACCGCCATCAAACCTTTTGACGAGGCCCTGGCCTGGGCCCTGGCCCTGCTGTTGTCCATCAGCCTGGTAATGGTGTACTCCGCGTCGATTGCCTATGCCGAAGCCGATGCCGCCACGCAGAACCGCTACTTCTATCTGATCCGCCACGTCATCTTCATGGTGATCGGCCTGAGCGCTTCCTACATCCTGTTTCAGGTACCCACCCGTATCTGGCAAAAGTACGCCGGCAAGCTGTTCCTGTTGGGCATCGTACTGCTGGTATTGGTGCTGGTCCCCGGCATCGGCCGGGTGGTGAATGGTTCGCGCCGCTGGATCAACCTGTTCGTGTTGAACCTGCAGCCGTCGGAAATCATGAAGTTTGCCACGGTGATCTATGCCGCCGACTACACCGTGCGCAAGACCCACAAGCTGCACAGCCTGAAAGAAGGCTTTGCGCCGATGTTCGCCGCCATGGTGGCGGTGGCCTTCCTGTTGCTGCGCGAGCCGGACTTCGGCGCGCTGATGGTGGTGATGTCCATCGCCATGGGCGTGCTGTTCCTGGGCGGCATCAATATGCGCATCTTCTCCGGGCTGGCGGTGATGGCAGCGGTGGCCATCGTGCTGCTGATTATCTCCTCGCCGTATCGCCTGAAGCGGGTGCTGGGTTTCATGGACCCGTGGGACGACCCCTATGGCAAGGGCTACCAGCTGTCGCATTCGCTGATCGCCATCGGCCGGGGTGAATGGTATGGCGTGGGGCTGGGCTCCAGCATTGAAAAGCTGTTCTACCTGCCCGAGGCCCATACCGACTTCATCATGGCGGTGATTTCGGAAGAATTCGGCTTTGCCGGCATCTGCGTGGTGATCGGCCTGTATGCCTGGATCGTGCGCCGTGCGTTTCACATCGGCGTGGAATCGAAAAAGCTGGAGCGCTTCTTCCAGGCGCTGGTGGCGCAGGGGCTGGGTATCTGGTTGGGCATTCAGGTGTTTTTCAACATCGGCGTGAACATGGGTCTGCTGCCCACCAAGGGCCTCACCCTGCCGCTGATGTCGTTTGGTGGTTCGGCCATGTTGATGAATCTGGTGGCGATGGCCGTGCTGCTGCGGGTTGACTATGAAAACCGCCGCATCATGCGCGGCTACAAAGTGTAGCCGCGCAGGACAAGCGCCGACAGGCGCGTGAGGGCGCAAGCCCGGTGGCGGCGGTTTCTGCGAGGCCAAAGGCCGAAGCTAAAACCGGAGCGAAGGGCGGCTACAAAGTGTAGTCACGCAGGACAAGCGCCGACAGGCGCGTAAGGGCGCAAGCCTGGTGGCGGCGGTTTCTGCGAGGCCGCAGGACGAAGCTAAAACAGCGCATCATGCGCGGTTACAAGGTTTGATGAAGATGACGAACAGAACGGTCATGGTAATGGCAGCCGGTACGGGTGGACACATTGTCCCCGGCCTTGCCGTGGCCAAAGAGCTGCAACAGCGCGGCTGGAAAGTGGTGTGGCTGGGTACCGAGCGCGGCATGGAAAACAAGCTGGTACCGCCTACCGGTATTCCGCTGGAGCGGCTGGCTTTTCATGGTGTGCGCGGCAAGGGTCTGCTGGGTTCGCTCAAGGGCGTGTTGCAGCTGTGCGCGGCTTTTGTGCGTGCGGCGCAGCTGTTGTTTCGCCATCGTCCGGATGTGGTGCTGGGCATGGGCGGCTATGTCTGCTTGCCGGGTGGGGTGATGAGCGGCCTGTTGTGGAAGCCGCTGGTGCTGGTGAATGCCGATGCCAGCCTGTTGCTGAGCAACAAGGCCTTGCTGCCGTTTGCCCGCAAGCTGGTGTGCGGCTTTGACGGCAGTGCCGCCAGAAGCGTGGCCAAGTCACTGGTCACCGGTAATCCGGTACGGCGTGAAATCGAAGCCCTGCCGGCACCGGCACAACGCTATGCCGGCCGTAGCGGTCCGCTGCGCGTGCTGGTGGTGGGTGGCAGCCTGGGTGCGCGGGTACTGAACCAGACCCTGCCGCAGGCACTGGCACTGCTGCCGGCAGAACAGCGCCCGCAGCTGACCCACCAGACCGGTGAGGCGAATTTCGCCGAAGTACAGGCCGCCTACCGTGCCGCCGGGCTGGAACAGCATGTGACGCTGCTGCCGTTTATCGATGACATGCCCAGCCGGCTGGCCGAGTGCGACCTGATCATCTGCCGCGCCGGTGCAATCACGGTGAGCGAGCTGTGTGCCGCTGGTGTCGCCAGCATTCTGGTGCCGCTGGTGGTGTCCACCACCGCGCATCAGCGCGACAACGCCAGCTGGATGGCGACGGAAGGCGCGGCGATTCATCTGCCGCAAAGCGAATTGACAGCACAAAAGCTGGCAGACGTTCTGGCTGGTCTTGACCGGCCCCGTCTGCTGGAACTTGCCAGCCATGCCCATGCATTGGCCAGACCGGGCGCAGCCGCCCGGGTGGCCGATCTGTGTGTGGCACTGGCAGACGAACAGTAATACGGCAGCCACAAGCGGCCGGAAGCAACGAGAAAGAACATGAAACACAGGGTCAAACACATTCACTTCGTCGGCATCGGTGGTGTCGGCATGTGCGGCATCGCCGAGGTTCTGCTGAACCTGGGTTACAGCGTGTCCGGTTCGGACATGGCTGATGGTGCCGCCACCCAGCGCCTGGCCGCGCAGGGCGCACGCGTGTTCTTTGGCCATGACGCCACCTATATGGAAGGTGCCGATGTGGTGGTGACCTCCACCGCGGTGAAGGCAGACAACCCGGAAGTGCTGTGCGCCCGCGAGCGCCGCATTCCGGTGATTCCGCGCGCCATGATGCTGGCCGAGCTGATGCGCTTCAAGCAGGGCATTGCCATTGCCGGTACCCACGGCAAAACCACCACCACCAGCCTGACGGCCTCGGTGCTGGCGGCAGCCGGGCTGGACCCCACTTTTGTGATTGGCGGCAAGCTGACCGCAGCGGGCAGCAATGCCAAGCTGGGTTCGGGCGAGTTTCTGGTGGCCGAGGCCGACGAGTCTGACGCGTCCTTCCTGCACCTGACGCCGGTGATGGCGGTGATCACCAATATCGACGCCGACCACATGGACACCTACGACCACAGCTTCGACAAGCTCAAGCAGGCTTTTGTCGACTTCCTGCACCGCCTGCCGTTTTATGGCCGTGCCGTGCTGTGCGTGGATGACCCGAATGTGCGCGAGATTCGCAGCCGCATCACCAAGCCGGTGACCACCTATGGCCTGGACGATTCGGCCGACATTTATGCCGAAAACGTGGTGGCCGCCAGCGGCCAGATGCATTTCGACGTGGTGGTCAATAACGGCCAACGCCATTCTTTCCCGGTGGTGCTGAACCTGCCGGGCCGTCACAACGTGCTCAATGCGCTGTCGGCCATTGCCATTGGTCTGGAGTGTGGCGCGGACATCCCGTCCATCCAGCGTGGTCTGGCCGAGTTTGCCGGGGTGGGCCGTCGCTTCCAGCGTTACGGTGAAGTGGCCTTGCCGGCAGGTGGCAGCTTCACCCTGGTGGACGACTACGGTCACCACCCGGTGGAAATGGCCGCCACCCTGTCCGCCGTGCGCGGTGCCTTCCCGGACAAGCGACTGGTGCTGGCCTTCCAGCCGCACCGTTACAGCCGCACCCGTGATTTGTTTGAAGATTTCGTCAAGGTATTAAACGGCGTGGATGCGCTGTTGCTGTCGGAAGTGTATGCCGCCGGCGAAGCCCCCATCGTGGCGGCCGATGGTCGTGCGCTGGCCCGCGCCGTGCGCGTGTCCGGCAAGGTGGAACCGCTGTTTGTCGAGCAGATTGCCGACATGCCGCAAACCATCATGGACATCGCCCGTGATGGCGATGTGGTCATCACCATGGGGGCAGGCTCCATCGGTGCCGTGCCGGGCAAGCTGGTGGCGGGCAAGCTGTAAGTAGCAGGCCAATTTTGGCGGGAGCGCCCCGAGCCTCCCAGTAAGGAAGAGCAATGAAGCAGTACGGCAAAGTGGCAGTGATGATGGGCGGCAGCTCCGCCGAACGCGAAATCTCGCTGATGAGCGGCAATGGTGTGCTCAGCGCCTTGCGCTCGCGCGGGGTGGACGCCCACGCCTTCGACCCGGCAGACAAACCGCTGTCGGCGCTGAAGGACGAAGGCTTCGAACGCGTATTCATCATCCTGCACGGCCCATTTGGTGAAGACGGCACTTTGCAAGGTGCGCTGGAAACGCTGGGTATTCCGTATACCGGCTGTGGGGTGATGGCTTCGGCCATCTGCATGGACAAATGGCGCACCAAGCTGCTGTGGCGCGGTGCCGGTTTGCCGATTCCGGAATTCGAACTGCTGGACGAAGACAGTGACTTCGCTGCCGTGGAAGCCCGGCTGGGCCTGCCGCTGTTCGTCAAGCCGGCGACCGAAGGCTCCAGTATCGGTGTGACCAAGGTAAAACAGGCCGGTGAGCTGAAAGCAGCCTTCGACGAAGCTCGCAAGTACGACCCGCTGGTATTGGCCGAGCGCTTTGTCGGCGGTGGCGAATACACCTGTGCCGTGATTGATGGCCAGGCTTATCCCACCATCAAGATCGAACCGGCCACCGAGTATTACGATTACCAGGCCAAGTATTTCCGCGACGACACGGTGTACCGCTGCCCGTCCGGCCTGAGCGAAGAAGTGGAACAGCGCGCGCGCGCACTGTGCCTGCAGGCTTTCCGGGTATTGGGTGGCCAGGGCTGGGGCCGCGTGGACTTCCTGATGGACGAGGAGGGTGGCATCTATCTGCTGGAAGTGAATACCAACCCGGGCATGACCAGCCACAGCCTGGTGCCGATGGCCGCACGCGCCCAGGGCATCAGCTACGAGGACCTCTGCCTGAACGTGCTGGATATGGTGCATGTGGGATAACCATCAGCTGCTGAAAGGCCTGGCCAATTTCCTGCTGGGTGCCTCGCTGCTGATGCTGATGTATGCAGGTGGATTCTGGGTGACGCATGCGCCGGTGTTTCCGGTGAAGAAGATCCAGATCCAGGGACAGATGAAAAGGGTGACGCCGGAGCAGCTGCGCTTCATTGCCGAGCATGAGCTGACCGGGACTTTCTTCACGCTGGACATCGACAAGACGCGGGCAGCATTCGGCAAGTTGCCCTGGGTGCGGGATGCCCAGGTGCGCCGGCGCTGGCCGGATGCGCTGGAAATTGCAGTGGAAGAACATGTGGCGCTGGCGCGCTGGGGCGAAAACGGGCTGGTAGACAGCCATGGCGACCGCTTCGACGCCGCCAGTGATCAGCAACTGCCGGTGTTTTACGGGCCGGCAGGGGCCGAAAAGGACATGACAGCCATGCTGGCGCGTTTGCGTCAGGGATTGAAGCCGACGGGGCTGGCCCCCAAGGACATCTGGCTGTCACCGCGCCGCGCCTGGCAGGTTGGGCTGGATAACGACATCAAGCTGGATCTGGGGCGTGGCGACGTGGATTTGCGGGTGGAGCGATTCGCCCAGTACTGGAAAGACAAGCTGGCAGCGCTGCCTTACCACATCGATTACGTGGATATGCGCTACCCCAATGGATTTGCCGTGCGGATGCCTGATTACAAGGCCCCGCCGGCTCAAGTGAAAAAGTAATACCAAGCTGGAGCGACAGGTGAGCAAACCTAAGGAAAGCAAGAACATGCTGGTCGGCCTGGACATCGGCACATCCAAGATCGTGGCGATTGTCGCGGAAGTTCTGGATGACGGCCAGCTCAACATCATCGGCATGGGCCAGACCCCGTCACGCGGCCTGAAGCGCGGCATGGTGGTGAATATCGAGTCCACGGTGCAGGCCATCCAGCGTGCGCTGGAGGAGGCCGAGCTGATGGCCGACTGCAAGATTCACGAGGTGTTTGCCGGCATTGCCGGTAGCCACATCAAGAGCATCAACTCGCACGGCATGGTGGCCATCAAGGACCGCGAAGTCATGCAGATGGACATCGAGCGCGTGATTGAAACCGCACGCGCCGTCACCATCCCGCCGGATCACCAGGTGCTGCACATCCTGACCCAGGAATACAGCATCGACGGCCAGGAAGGCGTGCGCGAGCCGCTGGGCATGAGCGGTGTGCGCCTGGAAGCCAAGGTGCATATCGTCAGCGGTGCCGTGTCTGCCGCGCAGAACGTCACCAAGTGCGTGCGCCGTTGCGGTCTGGAAGTGTCCGACCTGGTGCTGCAGCCGATGGCCTCGGCCATTGCCGTGCTGTCGGAAGACGAAAAGGAACTGGGCGTGTGCCTGATCGATATCGGTGGCGGTACCACTGATATCGCGGTGTATGCCAACGGTGCCATCCGCCATACCGCGGTGATTCCGATTGCCGGTGACCAGATCACCAACGATATCGCCATGGCGCTGCGCACTCCCACCAAGGAAGCGGAAGACATCAAGATCCAGCACGCCGTGGCGCTGGTGACCATGGCCGATCCGGGCCAGATGATCGAAGTGCCGGGCGTGGGCGAACGCGGTCCGCGTCAGATGTCGCGCGCCACGCTGGCCGAAGTGGTGGAACCACGGGTGGAAGAACTCTTCCAGCTGGTACAGCAGGAGCTGCGTCGCAGCGGCTTCGAAGACCTGCTGTCCTCCGGCATCGTGCTGACCGGTGGAGCCAGCCTGATGCCGGGCATGGTGGAACTGGCAGAAGAAGTGTTCCACATGCCGGTGCGCGTGGGCGTGCCCAAGTATGTTGGCGGCCTGGCCGAAGTGGTGAAGACCCCGCGCTTCTCCACCGGTGTCGGTCTGTTGTTGTACGGCAAGGACCAGATCCAGACCCACAGCGGTCCCAAAGTGGAAAGCGCTGGTGTCGGCCATCTGTTCGGCCGCATGAAGGCCTGGTTCGCCGGGAATTTTTAAGCCTGGGCGGCCGGGTGGCCGCTGGGGTGATGTGTTTTATCGGGCAGCAGTAAATATCGGAAATGTAAGCTCATCTTAAACTTGAGGAGAGGCAAATGAGCGGAATGGTTTTTGAAGTAATGCAAGAGACCGCCAACGCGGCCGTGATCAAAGTGATCGGCGTGGGCGGTGGTGGTTGCAATGCCATCGATAACATGATCAGCAGTCATGTACATGGTGTGGAATTCATCTGCGCCAATACCGATGCGCAATCCCTGCAGCGCAACAAGTCGCCGCAGAAACTGCAACTGGGCAACAACCTGACCCGTGGTCTGGGTGCCGGTGCCAACCCCGAAGTGGGTCGCAGCGCCGCACTGGAAGACCGCGAACGCATCGCCGATGCCCTGCGCGGCGCCAATATGGTCTTCGTGACTGCCGGCATGGGTGGTGGTACCGGTACCGGCGCAGCGCCGGTGGTGGCCGAAGTGGCCAAGGAGCTGGGCATCCTCACCGTGGGCGTGGTCACCCGTCCGTTCGACCACGAAGGCAAGCGCCTGAAAGTGGCCCAGAGCGGCATCGAAGACCTGAAAAAGCATGTCGATTCGCTGATCGTCATCCCCAACGAAAAGCTGATGGAAGTGCTGGGCGACGATGTCACCATGCGCGAAGCCTTCCGTGCTGCCGATGACGTGCTCAAGGGCGCGGTAGCCGGTATTGCCGAAGTGATTACCTGCCCCGGCCTGATCAACGTCGACTTTGCCGACGTGCGCACCGTGATGTGCGAAATGGGCCTGGCCATGATGGGTTCCGCCTACGCTTCCGGTATCGACCGTGCCCGCGTGGCCGCCGAGCAGGCCGTGGCCAGCCCGCTGCTGGACAACATCACCCTGGAAGGTGCCCGTGGCGTGCTGGTGAACATCTCCACCGCACCGGGTTGCCTGAAGATGAGCGAATACCGCGAAATCATGGGCATCATCCGTCAGTACGCCGACGAAGATGCACAGATCAAGTTCGGTACCGCCGAAGTGGAAGACATGCCGGAAGACACCATCCGTGTCACCCTGATCGCCACTGGCCTGGGTCAGCAAAAGCCGGTACGCGAAGAGCGTCCGGAATACATCAAGATCGTCAAGACCGGCACCGACGACCGTGCGGTAGAGGTCATCAACTACGACGATTTCGATACCCCGGCCATCATGCGTCAGGGCCGTCGCCGCGCTGCGCCGTCCACCGACTTTTCCAATCCGGAAGTCAGCGACAGCTATGACATTCCGGCCTTCCTGCGCAAGCAGGCCGATTGAGAAAGGCCTATCTGGTAAAATAGTTAAAAACTATTTATCTGTGACAAGCAATCAATAAAGCATGGCGCAAGCCTGTGCTAAAATCGGGTTTTCCCGATTGCCTGAAAGCTTCACATGATATTCCAGCGCACGCTGAAACAAGCGATCAGCGCCACAGGTGTCGGCTTGCATTCTGGCGAGCGGGTGAAACTTACCCTGCTGCCGGCAGCGCCCGACACCGGCATCGTCTTTCGCCGCACCGACTTGCCCGAGTCGGAGGATGTGAAAGCCGAGCCTGCGCTCGTCAACGACACGCGCCTCTCCTCCACGCTGGTGACCGCCACCGGCGTGCGTGTCGGCACGATCGAGCATTTGATGTCAGCCTTTGCCGGCTTTGGCATCGACAACCTCATTGTCGAGGTGACGGCGGCGGAAATGCCCATCATGGATGGCTCCGCCGCCCCTTTCATTTATCTGCTGCAAAGCGCTGGCGTGGTCGAGCAGACTGCGCCCAAGCGCTTCATTCGCGTCAAACAGGCAGTGGAAATTGTCGAAGGTGACAAATGGGTCAAGCTGGAGCCGATGGATGGCTTCAAAATCACCCTGTCCATCGAGTTCAACCATCCTGCTTTCAATCTGGCCCCGCAAAAGGTCACCATCGATTTCGCCAGCAGCTCTTATCTGGACGAAATCAGCCGTGCCCGTACTTTCGGCTTCATGCACGAAGTGGAATACATGCGCCAGCACGGACTGGGACTGGGCGGCAGCCTGGACAACGCCATCGTCATCGACGACGAATATGTGCTCAATCCGGAAGGCCTGCGTTTCCCCGACGAATTCGTGCGCCACAAGATCCTGGATGCCATTGGCGACCTCTACATCATTGGTCACCCGCTGATTGCCGCTTTCTCTGGCCATAAATCCGGCCATGCGCTCAACAACAAATTGCTGCGCAAGCTGCTGGACACACCGGACGCCTGGGAATACGTCAGCTTTACCGACCCGCTGGATGCCCCGTCCAGCTTCCACCGCCTGCCCGAGGTGGTGTAGCCATGCTGGCGCTGTGGCGGCTGTGGGCCATTGTCATCATTCTGGCTTTTGGCTGGTCTGCCATCAGCTACGCCCTCACGCGCAACCCGCGCTATCTCAAGCAGAGCCAGCGTCTGTGCAAGTGGACTGGCGGCCTGGGGCTGCTGCTCACCCTCTTCTGGCTAATTGGCAAACTGATCCGCTAGCGGCACACTGCCAGCCTCTTTCCCGTGGCCGCTTGAGGCTACATCTTGCTGGAGGTTTTCATGTCCGGATTGACCCATTTCGATGCCAGCGGCCAGGCCCATATGGTGGATGTCGGTGACAAGCAAAGCACGCGCCGCCGTGCGGTGGCGCAGGGCAGCATACAGATGCAGCCCGCCACCCTGGCGCTGATCCGCGATGGCAACCACAAAAAAGGCGACGTACTGGGCATTGCCCGCATCGCCGCCATCATGGCATCCAAGCGTACCGCCGACCTCATCCCGCTATGCCACCCCATCGCCCTGACCCGTGTCGCGGTCGACTTCATGCTGGACGAAGCCGGCAGCGCGGTGCACATCACCGTCACTGCCGAGTGCAGCGGCCAGACCGGCGTGGAGATGGAAGCGCTCACCGCCGCCAGCGTTGGCCTGCTGACTATTTATGATATGTGCAAGGCCGTGGACCGTGGCATGGTGATTTCTGCCGTGCAGCTACAGGAAAAAGAGGGTGGCAAGAGCGGCCACTGGCAGCGCCAAGACTGAGCCAGCGTGTTGCTCTAATCATGTAGCTCGGTTAACTGTACCTGCTCCGGCCGTGCCTCACGGCTGATCAGGATGACCGCCGCCAGGATCAGCCCGCCGCCCAGTGCCTGGCTCCATCCCAGTTGCTCACCCAGCAGCAGCCAGGCCAGTAGGATGGTGACCACCGGTTCGGCAGTGGAAATCAGCGAGGCCTGGGTGGCTCCGGTAACGGCCAGCCCGGACAGGAACAGCGCCAGCGCGGCTACCGTGCCGAAGCAGGCAATGCCCAATACCGCCAGCCAGCCATGCAGGCTGGCCGGACCGTGAAATCCTGAGCTGCCCAGATAGACGCCATAGCAAGTGGCGGCGGAAAACACCACCACGCAGGCTGAAGTCAAAGGATGGCAGCCCTGGGTATAGCGGCTGCCCGCCAGGATATACAGCGAATAGATCACGGCAGATGCCAGCCCCAGTAGCAGGCCCAGCGGCTGGGCCGACAATTCCAGGCCGATGGTGATGGCCAGGCCGGCCAGTGCCAGCAGCAGGGCTAGCAGGCGGCGTGCGCTGAATCGTTCGCCCAGCAATAGCGTGGACAAGACCAGTACGATGGCGGGGAACAGGTAGAGCAGCAGGGCAATGGTGCCGGCACTGGCATAGTGCAGACCGGAAAAATAGCAGGCAGCCATGCCGGCATAGCCCAGGCTGCCCATGGCCATCAGCACCAGCAGGGCGCGTCCGCGTGGCCACGGCAGCTTTTTCCAGACGACCCATGGCAATAGCAACATCCCGGCAAGGAAAAAGCGCAGGAACAGCAGGCTGGCGGTGGACACGCCGTCGGCATAGGCAAAGCGGGCCAGGATGGCCATGCTGCCAAAACCGATGGCGGAGAGAAGAATCTTGAACTGAGCCAGCGTCAGGGCGCGGGGCAGGGCGGAAGGGCTGGAGGACACAGGACGGCCAAATGCGGATTAAACAGCTATTGATACCGCAATTTCACCTGCTTGTCATGGCGCTTGCACCTGACTGGTGCAAAACAGCGTGCACAGCGGGCGGATGATCTGGCCCTTGCTGTCCACGCTGGGCCTTATTTAGCGCCAGGGGGCGGCGCGCAACAGCTTGATGGCCTGTTCGACGGATTTCGGGGCCGTCTTCTCTACGCACAGGTCTTCACGCAGCGCGCGGCGGGCCTTGTCGTCGTAGGCAATCTTGCGCCAGTCGGCGCGCAGCGACTCTATCCAGCGCTTGTTGATGCTGTCGCCAAAAGCATAGCTGCGATAGCTCCCCTCGGCGCACTGTATGCCTTCCACGCTGAGGTTTTCCGCACCGGACGGGCTTTGCACGCGCAGAATCAGCCGCACCACGCCATCTTCACCCACGCTCAGGCTCTTGCTGTCGGCAAAGTATTTGTTGGCTACTTCCGGGCCGACATAAAAGCCGATCCAGTCTGGTGCGGTCGGGTAGGCCGGAATAGTGAACTGGCCTTCACTCCACGGCTGCACTTCGTCCATCGCGTAATTGGTATTGTTGAAGCCTTTGTTGTATTCGCTGGCCTGGGCACTCAGCGCCAGCAGCAGTCCGGCCAGAGCCAGACCATATCGGGACAATTTCAAGCACGTCTCCTGCTTCAAAGCTTGGCCGGGTGTTGTACCTGCCCCGGCCGGATGGTGTAACGGCGGCGGCCGGCTTCACGGCCGGCCAGCCCCCAGGAAAGTTCGGACAAGCTTACATCACCCCGTGCCGATACGTTCAGCAGCATGGAGGAGCGAGTGCCGTAGTCGCGTCCCTGAATGAACACGGGCGACAGGGTTTTTTCCAGCGCCAGGCCAACCCCGGTATTGGGCAACTGGCCCGGGCCGGCCTGAGTGGCATCTGCCAGCCAGGCAAAGGCTTCCGCCTCACTGGGAGGCTGACGCAGGCCGCGCAGGTGTTCGGCCAGCCGCTCGCTCTTGAACCAGGGCGTGTCCAGCGTGGCATTGGACAGGGTATGAATGCCGGGTGTCACCCGGGCAATGCGGGCACCACGGCTGTGGAAGTGGAACAGGTCGTCCACCTTGCCGTACAGCAGATTGAACGGGGCGTAGTGCTGGTGGTTGTCGCGCAGCCAGTCGGCAAAGCTGAAGGGATCGTCATCGCCGGTGACAAAGCGCTGCACCAGCTCACCGCGCGAGCGTTCCCCGCTCTTGCCATAGCCTTCGCGGAAATTGGTCAGCGCGGCAAAGCGGCCCCGACCATCTACTATCAGCCAGCTGCCGCCCGCCTGCAGGTCGCGGCCGCCCAGGGTGTCGGCATGGCCTTCCCACCAGTCCAGCGTCGCACTGGGGCGGGCGTAGTATTCGTCGCGGTTGGCCAGCAAAACCAGCTGGCCCAGGCCGGGCATCTTGTAGGCAAAGGCAATCACGCACATGGCGGGTGTCCCGATTTTGGGGGGCTTGACGAGTGGCGTACACTAAGCGGATACAGAGCCGGTAGAATACCGCCTCCAATTGGCATTGTAACGTAAGACTGAGCGAAACCCCCATGACTCCCGACCGCCTGATTGACCTGTCCGGCCTGAACTGCCCCTTGCCCATCCTGCGTGCCAAGAAGGCACTGGCGGAAATGGACAGCGGCAAGGTGCTGGAAGTGATCGCCACCGACCCCGGCGCGCCCAAGGATTTCGAGGCATTCTGCCGCCAGACCGGCAATGCCCTGCTCGAATCCGCCACCACCGCGGAAGGCAAGTTCCGCATGGTGTTGCGCCGCAAATGATGTGGGCGGCGGCACCCCTGGCCGGTGGCCGCCTGCCTGTCCTGATACCGATAGTCCAGAGATAGAGCGAAACCGCATGCAGACCCTTACCCTCATCCGTCCCGACGACTGGCACCTGCACCTGCGCGACGGCGCAGCCCTGGCGGCCGTGCTGCCCGATACCGCGCGCCAGATGGGCCGCGCCATCATCATGCCCAATCTGAAGCCGCCGGTGACTACGGTGGAAGCTGCTGCGGCCTACCGTGAACGCATTCTGGCAGCCTTGCCGGCTGGCAGCCGTTTCCAGCCGCTGATGACGCTCTACCTCACCGACAACACCAGTGCCGAGGAAGTGTACAAGGCGCGTGCCAGTGGTTTCGTGCACGGCATCAAGCTGTATCCGGCGGGTGCCACCACCAATTCCGACTTTGGCGTGAGCAGCATCGACAAGGCTATGCCGGCACTGGAAGCCATGGCCGAGTGCGGCATGCCGCTGCTGGTGCATGGTGAAGTGACCGATCCGGCCATCGACATTTTCGACCGCGAAGCGGTGTTCATCGAGCAGGTATTCCAGCCGCTATTAAGCCGCCTGCCGTCGCTGCGCGTGGTGTTCGAACACATCACCACCAAGGATGCGGCCGAGTATGTCGCCAGTGCGCCGGCCAATATCGCGGCCACCATCACCGCCCATCACCTGCTGATGAACCGCAATGCCATCTTCGTTGGCGGCATCCGTCCTCACCATTACTGCCTGCCGGTACTCAAGCGCGAACTGCATCGCCAGGCGCTGATGGCGGCGGCCACTTCCGGCTCGGCCAAGTTCTTCCTCGGCACCGACAGCGCCCCGCATGCACGCCATGCCAAGGAAGCGGCCTGTGGCTGTGCCGGCATGTATACCGCCCATGCCGCCATCGAGCTGTATGCTGAAGCCTTCGAGGCCGCCGGTGCGCTGGACCAGCTGCAAGCCTTTGCCAGCCTGAACGGCCCGGCCTTCTATGGCCTGGCTCCCAATGCCGACACCGTCACTTTGGTGAAGGAAAGCTGGCAGGTGCCGGCAGCGCTGGAGTATGACGGCGACAGCCTGGTGCCGCTGCGTGCTGGCGAAACCATCCACTGGCGTCTGCAAGACTGAAGCCGCTGCTGCCGGCCATAGCCGGCTGTGTTGATGAAAGCTCCCGGGTGGGAGCTTTTTTTATGGTTTTACCGCCAGGTATTGTCTGGCAATCCAACGCCATGGTGGCGGCTGGCTGAGGTTGGCCATGTCATGCAGCTTGGGTGGAGCGCCTTGATTGACGGGCGATACGGCTGGATTCAGGTTTTTATCGTACTGATATTCGTTACTGTAATCTGCTGATTAATATGCTGCCGGCCTGAATAGGCAAATGGCAGTGTGCCCTGGCAGCAAATGTGCCGGCTAAATCAGTCGACGCATGCAAGATAATAATGCCTGCCAATATAATTACTCATGGCAGGGGCGGTAAATTTTGTGGTTTGGCTGAAAATACTGTGAAAAATTGCTGGCAAAAGCGCTAACGTCGTTGAAATGACACGGGTTTGGCAAAACGCTTGTCATATTGTTCTGAATCATACTTGAAGAATTTAAAAACGCTGGCGCATAATGGCCCGGCCCGTTTCGGACAGTTAATCGGGAAAGTTCCGAACATAATTCGGATAAAAGAATTTGCGCACCCGCAATAAGCGGGGCTCTACAGAACAGGAGAATAGGCGAATGTCACACAATAAATCGCTGCGCGTGGCCGCGGCCGCAGTTGCCCTGGCACTGGCCGGTACGACCGGTTTTGCCATGGCCGCCCAGGTACCGGCAGGCGTCAAGCTGGCTGCCAAGCAGGAGCTGATCCGCAACACCGGTTCCGAGCCGGAATCGCTCGATCCGGTGCTGGCCGAATCGGTACCGGCCAATACCATCACCATGGATCTGTTCGAAGGCCTCACCGCCACCGACAGCTTTGGCAAGGTGATGCCGGGCGTGGCCGAGTCGTGGAAGCAGACCAGCCCCACCACCTGGGTATTCAAGCTGCGCAAGAATGCCAAGTGGTCGGATGGCTCCGCCGTGACCGCAAGCGATTTCGTGTATGGCTGGCAGCGTTTTGTCGATCCCAAGACCGCCTCTCCCTATGCCTCCACCTATGGCATCTTCATCCAGAACGGCAAGGAAATCACCGAAGGCAAGAAGCCGGCTTCCTCGCTGGGCGTGAAGGCTGTGGACAAATACACCCTGGAAGTACAAACCCCCTACCCGGTGCCGTTCATGCCGTCGCTGGTAGCCAATACCCAGCTGGCACCGCTGCCCAAGGCCACCATCGACAAGTTTGGCAAGGACTGGACCAAGCCGGGCAAGATGGTTTCCAACGGCGCTTTTGCGCTGAAGGACTGGCAGGTCAACAGCAAGATCGTGGTGGAAAAGAATGCCCAGTACTGGGATGTGAAGAACGTGCAGCTGGGCAAGATCACCTATCTGCCGATCGAAGACCACAATGCCGACGTGAAGCTGTATGAGTCCGGCGAAAACGACTGGGTGCTGGAACTGCCGTCCGGCACCTACGACAAGTACAAGACCCAGTACCCGAAGGAAATCCGCAATGCGCCTTTCCTGGGCCTGCGCTACTACTCGCTGAACAACAAGGACCCGCTGCTGAAGGACGTGCGCGTGCGCAAGGCGCTGTCCATGGTGCTGGACCGTGACATCCTGGCCAAGAAAGTAACCGCCGACGGCCAGTCCCCGGCTTACAGCGCCATCGTCACCGGCACTGCCGGCGCCGATGTCACCAGCTATGACTGGGTGAAATGGCCGATGGCCAAGCGGGTGGAAGAGGCCAAGAAGCTGCTGGCCGAAGCTGGCGTGAAGCCCGGCACCAAACTGAAATTTGCCTACAACACCAGTGACTACCACAAGAAGATGGCCATCTTTGCCGCTTCCGAATGGAAATCCAAGCTGGGCCTGAATACCGAGCTGGAAAGCCTGGAATTCAAGGTGCTGCTGAAGAAGCGCCATGACGCCGACTTCCAGATCGCCCGCAATGGCTGGAATGCCGACTACAACGACGCCACCACCTTCCTGGCGCTGGTACAGTGCGACAACGACCAGAACGACAACAAGAACTGCAATGCCAAGGCCGAAGCGCTGATCAAGCAGGGTAGCGATACCACCGATCAGGCCAAGCGCAAGCAGCTGTTCACCCAGGCCGTGAAGATGATCATGGATGACTATCCGATGATTCCGTTGCTGCAATACACCGCACCGCGTCTGGTGAAGTCCTATGTGGGTGGCTACGGCAAGAACCCGATGGACCGCTACCGCGGCAAGGACCTCTACATCATTCAGCATTAAGCATGACGCTTGATTGAATGATGCAAGAGGCGGGGGCGCTTGCCCCCGGTTGAACAGAGGCCGGATGTCCGCCAGACGGACATCCGGCTTGTGATGTAGAGCATCATGCCGGAGCGGTTCGCCCTGCAGGCGCGTTCACAAGACGCGTGCTGTGCTGGCGGACGACAACCGGCTGGAGTATCCCCATGTGGTCCTATACTTTCCGACGCGTGCTGGCCACCATTCCCACGCTGCTGGCCGTCATTACCGTTTGCTATCTGTTGCTGCACCTGACGCCGGGCGGCCCCTTTGACGGGGAGCGCAAGGTATCGGCAGCGGTGCTGGCCAACTTGCAGGCCAAGTACCATCTCGATCTGCCCTTGTGGCAGCAATACCTGTATTACATCAAGAGCCTGCTGCAGGGTGATCTGGGTGCATCCTTCCGCTATGCCGACTGGAGCGTGAATGATCTGGTGGGCAAGGCCCTGCCGGTATCCGCTGCCATTGGTGGTGGTGCCATCGTGATTTCGCTGTTTATCGGTGTGGCGCTGGGCATTGTGGCCGCACTGCGCCAGAACAGCCTGATCGACTACTTCGTCATGCTGCTGGGCAATATCGGCGGCGCTTTTCCGTCCTTCGTGCTGGGCCCGGTGCTGGTGATGGTGTTTGCCATCGGCCTGGAATGGTTGCCGGCCGGCGGCTGGGATGATTTCTCGCTGCGTTACATGGTGCTGCCGATTGCCCTGCTGGTGTTCATCAACATCTCCACCATCGGCCGCGTGATGCGCGGCAGCATGATCGAGGTGCTGGGCAGCAACTTCATCCGCACCGCCCGTGCCAAGGGTTTGCCGATGCGTACCATCGTGCTGCGCCATGCGCTCAAGCCGGCGCTGATGCCGGTGGTGTCGGTGATTGGCCCGCTGGCCATTTCCTCGATTACCGCGGCAGTGGTGACCGAAACCGTGTTCGGCCTGCCGGGCCTGGGCAAGCTCATCGTCAATGGTGCCGCCAACCGCGACTACACCCTGGTACTGGGGCTGGTGGTGCTGGTGACGGTGATTACCGTTGTTCTCAACCTGCTCGTGGATCTGGCCTATGCGCTGCTGGACCCGAAGATTCGCTACTGAGCGGGAGCAAAAATCATGATGCAAAGCAAACAGAAAGCCATGACGGCGGCGCTGGACAATGGTCTGGTCGATGCCGCCGTGGAAGGCCGCAGCCTGTGGCGTGACGCGCGCGTACGTTTTTTCCGCAACAAGGCCGCCGTGCTCAGCCTGATCATGCTGGTGCTGATCACCCTGGCCTGTATTTTCGGGCCAATGGTGCTGCCGCACACCTATGAAGACACCGACTGGGACGCCATGGGCATTGCCCCGACGCTGGCCAATACCCACTGGTTTGGTACGGATGCGCTGGGGCGTGACCTGCTGGTGCGCTGCCTGATCGGCGGCCGCATTTCGCTGATGGTGGGTGCGCTGGCGACCATCGCCTCGGTGGCACTGGGCATTGTCTGGGGGGCCACCGCCGGCTTCATGGGCGGTAAGGTCGATTCGCTGATGATGCGCATCGTCGACATGATGTACGCCGTGCCCTACCTGCTGATCGCCATTCTGATGGTGACCCTGCTGGGCCGCGACTTCTACCTGGTGGTGCTGACCATTACCGTGTTCTCCTGGATGGACATGGCACGGGTGGTGCGCGGTCAGACGCTGGCGATCAAGTCCAAGGAGTATGTCGAGGCGGCGCACGCCATTGGCGTATCCACGCCCAAGATCATCTTCCGCCACATCGTGCCCAATCTGTTGGGCATCGTGGTGATCTACACCACGGTTACCGTGCCGGGCGTGATTCTGACCGAATCCGTGCTGTCCTTCCTCGGCCTGGGTGTGCAGGAGCCGATGACCAGCTGGGGTGTGCTGATTCAGGATGGTGCCGGCGTGATGGATGCCAGCCCGTGGATTCTGCTGTTTCCGGCCGGCCTGCTGTCGGTCACCTTGTACTGCGCCAACTATATCGGCGACGGCCTGCGCGATGCGCTCGATCCGAAAGATCGTTGAGGTAGCAACAGATGAGTCTATTGAAAGTAAGTAATCTGGGCGTGCAGTTCCAGACCAACGACGGTGTGGTCAGCGCAGTCAACGGCGTCAGCTTCGAGCTGGAAAAGGGGCAGACCCTGGGCATCGTTGGCGAATCCGGCTCGGGCAAGAGCCAGACGGTGCTGGCCATGATGGGCCTCTTGGCCAAGAACGGCAAAACCACCGGTGAAGCGCTGTACCAGGGCAAGAACCTGCTGGCCATGAGCCCGGCCGAGCTGAACCGCATCCGTGGCGACCGCTTGGCGATGATTTTCCAGGACCCGATGACCTCGCTCAATCCCTATCTGACAGTAGAGCGCCAGATGACCGAGGTGCTGGAGCTGCACAAGGGCATCAGCCGCCGTGACGCGAAAAAACGCGCCATCGAGCTGCTGGACGCGGTGCGCATTCCCGAAGCCGCGCGCCGCATCAATATGTATCCGCATGAATTCTCCGGCGGCATGCGCCAGCGGGTGATGATTGCCATGGCCTTGTTGTGCGAGCCGGAAGTGCTGATTGCCGACGAACCCACCACCGCGCTGGACGTGACGGTGCAGGCACAGATCCTCACTCTGCTCAAAGAGCTGCAGCGTGATTTCGGTACCTCCATCGTGATGATTACCCACGATCTGGGCGTAGTGGCCGGCCTCTGCGAAAAAGTGATGGTGATGTATGGCGGCCGCGCCATGGAGTACGGCAGCGCTGACAATATCTTCTATCAGCCCAGCCACCCCTACACCATCGGTCTGCTCGGCGCACTGCCACGGCTGGATCACGATGGCAGCGAGCTGGTAAGCATTCCGGGCAATCCGCCCAATATGGCCAGAATGCCCAAGGGTTGCCCGTTCTCCGAGCGTTGCACCCACGCCAGCAGCCGCTGCGCGGACGAACTGCCGGCACTGGCCGCCAGCAACGTGAACCCGCAGGTGCTGCGCGCCTGTCACAAACCGGCAGACGAATTGCAGCAGGCAGCACAGGAGGTGGCCCATGTCTGAACAAGCCAAGCAGCCGATTCTGTCGGTACGTGATGTCAAAGTGCATTTTCAGGTCAAGGGCGACGGCGCCTGGCCGTGGAGTGCCAAGCGCACGCTGAAGGCGGTGGACGGGGTCAGCTTCGATCTGTACGCCGGTGAAACCCTGGGTGTGGTGGGCGAGTCCGGCTGTGGCAAGTCCACGCTGTCGCGCGCCATCCTCAACCTGATTCCGGCCACCAGCGGCGAAATCGTGTGGATGGGCAAGGACCTGACTCGCGGCACGGACAAGGACTGGCACGCGGTGCGCAAGGACATCCAGATGATCTTCCAGGATCCGCTGGCCTCGCTCAATCCGCGCATGACGGTGGCGCACATCATCGGCGAGCCGCTGCGGGTGCACAAACCGGAGCTGTCGGAAGCCGAAGTGATGAAGCGGGTACGCGCCATGATGGCGCGGGTGGGGCTGCGCGAGCAGATGATCAACCGCTATCCGCACGAATTTTCCGGCGGCCAGTGTCAGCGTATCGGCATTGCCCGGGCGCTGATTCTGGAACCCAAGCTGATCATCTGCGACGAGCCGGTGTCGGCACTGGACGTGTCGATTCAGGCGCAGATCATCAATCTGCTGAAAGAGCTGCAGCGCGAGATGGGCCTGGCGCTGATCTTCATCGCCCACGATCTGGCGGTGGTCAAGCATATCTCCGACCGCATCCTGGTGATGTACCTGGGCCGCGAGATGGAGCTGGCACAAAAGCATGCCTTGTACGATGCGCCTGCGCACCCGTATACCCGCGCGCTGCTGTCGGCCATTCCCATTCCCGATCCGAAGCTGGAGAAAAACAAGGTCATCCAGATCCTGCAGGGTGATCTGCCCAGCCCGATCAACCCGCCTTCGGGCTGCGTGTTCCGCACCCGCTGCCCACAGGCCGAGGCGCGTTGCGGTACGGAGAAAATCCAGCTGCGCCAGATCAGCGAGCAAAGCCAGAGCTCCTGCCTGTTGGCCTGATTACGCGCTGGTGCCAAGCAAAAGCCCTGCATTTTCATGCAGGGCTTTTTATTGATTGTTATCCCAGTGTTAACAAAGTGGACTGTTGCTTAACGAAAAATTACGCTAGCATGTTAGCGCTTTCTAAAAAAACAGGATTTCGTGATGAAAAAATTGCACCTTGCTCTGGTATTGGCATTGTCCCTGTCTGGCGCAGCCCAGGCTTTCGATCTGAACGGCATGCTCAGCTCCGGCAGCGACCTGCTCAAGGCCGCTACGCTGAGCGATGCCGACGTCAAGAGCCTGGCCGCTGAATCCAGCGTGGCCATGGACAAGAAAAACAAGGTAGCCGCCCCCTCCAGCGCCTATGGCAAGCGTCTGGCCAAGATCGTCAAGGGTCTGGACAGCGAAGACGGCACCAAGCTGAACTTCAAGGTCTATCAGACCAAGGAAGTGAACGCCTTTGCCATGGCAGATGGCACCGTGCGTGTGTACAGCGGCCTGCTGGACAAGATGGATGACGACCAGGTGCGTTTCGTGATCGGCCATGAAATCGGCCACGTGAAGCTGGGTCACACCAAGAAAGCCATGCAGCTGGCTTACTCCGCTTCCGCTGCGCGCAAGGCCGCCGGTAGCAGCGGCAACAGCACTGCCGCAGCCCTGAGCGAGTCCGACCTGGGCAACTTTGCCGAAGCCATCGTCAATGCACAGTTCTCGCAATCGCAGGAAAGCGATGCCGATGCCTATGGCGTGGGCTTCCTCAAGCGCCACAACTACAATGTGCAAGGCGCACCGTCCGCCCTGCGCAAACTGGCCGAGCTGTACGGCAACGACAGCAGCATGCTGGCCAGCCACCCGGCTCCGGGCGAGCGCGCCACCAAGGTGGAAAAGCTGATCGCCAACTGATCAGTCTTCCTGCTGAAAAAAGGCCTCCGCATGGAGGCCTTTTTGCTTGTCCTGCCAGTGCAGTGCAGGGCGACTCAGCGCTTTTTCGCCGGCTTGGCCAGTTGCTTCAGCGCATGTGACACCGCTACCAGCCCAAAGCTGGCGGTGACAACCATGCCGGCACCGAAGCCGGCGCAGGACAGACCCTGCGGACCACGGCTGCTGTCGGCCTCACAACTTTGTGTGTCGGGATAAACCAGCTGTTCGGTAGAGAACACGCAGGGAACCTGCAGCTTCTTGCCGGCATCGCGCGGGAAGCCGTGATAACGGCGCAGGTTATAACGCAGCTTGGACAACAGCGGGTCGTAAGTGACCTCGCCCAGATCCGCCAGCTTGATCTTGGTCGGGTCCATCTGGCCGCCGGCACCACCGGACACGATGAAGGGCTGGCGTTGGCGTACACACCAGGCTGCCATGGCGGTTTTGACCCGCAGATTGTCGATGCAGTCGATGATGAAGTCGAAGCCCTGGCCCAGCATGGCATCCAGATTGTCTTCAGTGACGAAATCCTCGATTTCCTGCACCACGCAGGCCGGATTGATGGCGCGCACCCGTTCGGCCAGTGCCGTCACCTTGGCCATGCCGTAATGCGGGTCCAGTGCCGGCAGCTGGCGGTTGGTATTGGATTCGGCAATATTGTCCAGATCAATCAGCGTCAGGTGGCCGATGGCGCTGCGCGCCAGTGCTTCCACCGCCCAGGAACCCACCCCGCCCACGCCCACCACACAGACATGAGCCTGCTGGAAACGGCTCAGCGCCTCTGCGCCATACAGGCGGGCAATACCGCCAAAGCGGCGTTCAAGATCAGCATCGTGCGACATCGGGGCATCCGGTACGGAAAAACGGCCAAGCATAACCAAGCCGGGGCTGGCTGACCAGTGGTGTGGCAGAAAGCGGCTGCGTCCTGCCTGCAACAGCCGGCTGCGGCGGACTAAGAACAAGCAGCTGATTTATTGGAACTTTCCTTACCCTTGCCTATCCTTGTCTGTGGGTCCGTCAAGAATGCACACCGGCATTCCTCTGAACCGGGCCTGCCTCCGTGATCTCAAGGGAGTCTCCCATGAAGCTACCGAGTTTCGATATCGACCTGGACAAGCATTACAACGCCACCGTCGTCATCGCCTGCGTGCAGTGCGGCCATGAAAACCGCCATCATCTGAAAGCCCTGTCCCCCGACCATACCCTGCGCTGCCAGTGCGGCAGCGACATCTCGATGAACAGCACGGCCATGCTGGCCGCCCAGCGCCGCGTCAGCGAACTGAAGCAGGCATATCGAATACCTTGATGGAGTGATTCCCACAATCTGCGTACTGCCCCCGGCAACCCGTTTGCTGGCACAATCAGGCAGGGCCTGATTCAGAAATTTCCTCGTACGGCGGCCTTTATGGCCGCCGCTTTCATTTGCAGGAGCACAGCATGCAGTGGATTGATATGCGCAGTGACACCGTTACCCAACCCACCCAGGCCATGCGTCACGCCATGGCTCATGCCGTGGTGGGCGACGATGTCTATGGTGACGACCCGACTGTGGTCGAACTGGAAACCCTGGCCGCCCGGCTGCTGGGCAAAGAGGCCGCGCTGTTTGTGCCCACCGGCAATTTCGGCAATCAGCTGGCCATTTTCACCCACTGCCAGCGTGGCAACGAGGTGATTCTGGGCGACGACTGCCATATCGTCTGGCACGAAACCGGCGGTGCGGCGGTGATCGGTGGCGTGCAGTTGCGCACCATTGCCAGCGACAAGGGGGTGATGGATCCGCAGGAAATCGAAGCGCGCATCCGGGTGGGCCAGGATGTGCATTGGCCCAAGACCGGGCTGATCTGCCTGGAAAACGCTCACAGCAATGGCCGGGTGATTCCGCTGGACATCATGCAGCGCACCGCCGACATCGCCCGTTGCCACGGCGTGCCGGTGCATCTGGATGGGGCGCGGGTATTCAATGCCGCCACGTATCTGGGCTGTGATGTGCAGGAGATCACCCGTCATGCCGATACGGTGATGTGCTGTCTGTCCAAGGGGCTGGCCGCACCGGTCGGTTCCATCCTGGCCGGCTCGGCCGATTTCATTGCCCTCGCCCGCTACAATCGCAAGCTGCTGGGTGGCGGCTGGCGTCAGGCCGGGGTGCTGGCGGCACCGGGCCTGCTCGCGCTGACCGAGATGACCCAGCGTCTGGCCGAAGACCACGCCAATGCCCGCTATCTGGCCGAGCAACTGGCCGGCATGCCCTGCATCGAGGTGGACATCGACGACGTGCACATCAATATGGTGTGGTTCCGCTTGCTGGCCGACATCGATATCAGCGAACTGATGGCCGCCCTGACGGCTGCCGGCATCAAGGCCAATCCGCCCGAGGGTGGGCGCATGCGCTTGGTGACGCACTGGCAGGTCAGCCGGGAAGCCATCGACCGGGTACTGGAGGTGTTTCAGCGGGTATTAAGTGACTGACAGTCCGGCCCGCAGCGTGCCATGCGCTGTCAGGACGCCCCCGATTGAATCTGCAAGTGCGGAGAGACAGCATGAAAAGCGTATGGATCTTGTTGTTGGCATTGTGTTGCGGCAGGGTGCTGGCCGATGAGCAGCTGCTTACGCTCAGCACCCGTCCCGGCGTGAGCCAGCGTCTGTTGTTGCTGGAACCCGCCGGCAAGCCGCTGGCCAGCCTGATCCTGTTTACCGGTGGCGAGGGCACGCTGAAACTGGGCGATAGCGGCCAGTTGGGTGCCGGTGCCGGCAACTTTCTGGTCAGGACCCGCCAGCGCTGGGCAGAGCAGGGCTTTCAGGTGGCGGTGGTGGATGCGCCGTCCGACCATCCGGACAATATCAGCCGTAACGATTTTCGCAGCAGCGCCGAGCATGCCGCAGATATTGCCGTGGTGATGGATGAGTTGCGCCGTCGGGCCGCGGTTCCGGTATGGCTGGTGGGCACCAGCCGAGGCACGACCTCGGCGGCGGCTATCGGCATCCGCCTGCAACCGCGCGTGGCCGGGCTGGTGTTGACCTCCACCATCAATCACGATCGTGGCAATGTTGCGGCCATGGATTTGCCACAGCTCAGCCTGCCGGTCTTGCTGGTACAGCACCGGCATGACCAGTGCAAGGAAAGCCTGCCGGCCAATGTGCAGCCGATACTGGACGGGCTGCTCAAGGCACAGCCGCGCGCCCTGCTGGAGTTTGATGGCGGACAGAACTGGGGTGACCCCTGCCAGCCTTGGGCCGCACATGGGTATAACGGTATCGAGGATGAAGTCATCAGCCAGATCGCGGCCTGGATAAAACAGCATCAGCCCTGAGCCGCGGTTCGCTGGAACGAGTGGGGCTCACTGTCCGGCAGCGGTGGCCAGTGGCATGAGCGGTATCAGTCATAGACCACGGTAACGATGGCCTTGGCCGGCTTGTCCATCGTGTAGACACTGGCCAGGGGCGGTGCGATGTAGCGGGAAACCCCTACCGACTGGGTTGCCGCCGGGCCGGCGCAGCTGGGGTTGGCAGCCGCCTCGCGCGCCATTTTGTAGGCAGCCGGGTGCTGGGCGTAGTTCATCCAGGTTTCGGCCGGGAGGGTGCAGGGTGTATTGACGATGGCACCATGAAAACTGATGGTGCCAGTGCTGGCGGCGACGCCGTTGCTGCTAAGCAGAAGCAGGACGCTGAGTGTGGCGAGCAGGTTTTTCATGATTATTTCCAAAATTAATAAGTAAACAGATGCAGTAAATAAGAAATTTCTACACAGGTTATAGGAAATTGACCAGAAAACCGCTAGTTATCGATTGCTGAAGTATTGCTGAAACTTTGTGAAGACTGACTTATAAAAACAGCCATTCTGGTGTTTTGATTGATAAAAACACATATTTTTGGCATTTTTTGTTAAAAATCCAGGCTTGATTGCGAGGATTTTTTGGGCTTTTGCAAAAGTGCCGAGCATTGGCACGGCTGGCCCAGTACTAAAGAACGGGTCGAGCGTATTTCCCCGTCGCGTGTTTGATTCATGGTTGCCGGGTGTCGGTGCTAAGCTGTGCGCCTGTCTGAATTTCTGGTCCTGTCATGTCCCACCTTCCCGATTCCCAGCTGTGGCTGGAAAGCCTCGACGACCCTGCAGTCCAGCAATGGGTTGCTGCACAGAACAGTCGCACCCAGGCGCTGCTGGATGCCGATGCGCGCTATGCGCCCTTGCAGCGCGACATCCTGGCGCACCTGCGCGATACGCGGCAGATTCCCTTCTTTTCCGAGCACGCCGGCTGGCTGTACAACTTCCATCAGGATGAAACCCATCCGCGCGGCATTTACCGCCGCAGTACACTGGCGGCTTACCGGGCTGGTGCACAGGAATGGCAGACGGTGCTGGATGTGGATGCGCTGGCGGCCGAAGCTGGCAAGGACTGGTATCTGGATGGCGTGGCGCATTGCACGGTTGCGCCCACACGGGTGCTGGTGCATCTGAGCGAGGGTGGTGGCGATGCCAGCCTGGCCTGGGAATACGATCTGGATGCCGCCGCCTGGGTGGAGCAGGGTTTGCGTTTTCCCAAGGGCAAGAATCATATCGCCTGGCGTGACCCGGACAGTGTGTTTGTCTGCCCGGGCTGGAAGGGCGCGCCGCTGACCCGTTCCGGCTATCCCAGCGAGGTATGGCTGGTGGAACGTGCGGCCGATGGCCAGCATCAATGGCAGCAGCTGTTTGTCGCACCCGCCGGTGCGATGATGGTGGCGGCCTGGCGCTATCTGGACGGCGTGGATGGCGTGCTGGACCTGATCGAAGCCGCGGATGGCTTTTACAGCAAGACCTACCATCTGATCGACGCCGATCTGCAGACCCGGCCGCTGCCACTGCCGGCCAAGGCGGATATCGAGGGCTATCTGCATGGCCAGTTCATCGTCAAGCTGGCCGAAGACTGGCCGTGGCAGGGTGCAACCTATCTGGCGGGCAGCCTGTTGGCCGTGCCGCTACGCCACTTGCTGGGCGGTGAGGGGGCGGTGCAGTGCCTGGTGGAGCCGGCGCCGCGGCTGGCCATCGAGTCGGTGGAAACCACCCGCAGCAGCGTGGTGGTGAACCTGATCGACAATGTCCGCAGCCGTCTGCAGGCGTTTGAGCTGCATGGCGAGCAGTGGCAGCCGCGCAGCCTGCCGGTGCCGGATTCCGGCGTGATCGAGTTTGCCGACCAACCCTGGGACAGCGAAGTGCTGTGCTATAGCTTCAGCGATTTCCTTAATCCCACCGGCCTGTACCGGTTGGATGTGGCTAGTGGCGAGCAGGAATGCCTGCGCCAGCAGCCCGCTGCTTTTGATGCCAGCCGTTTTGTGGCCGAGCAATGCTGGGCCACTGCGCCGGACGGGGTGGCGATTCCCTATTTCGTGGTGCGCGCCCGCGATGTGGTGCTGGATGGCAGCACGCCCACCCTGTTGTATGGCTATGGCGGTTTCGAAGTGCCGATGATGCCGTATTACGTGGAAAACTTTGGCGCACACTGGCTGGAAAAGGGCGGGGCCTTCGTGCTGGCCTGCATCCGTGGCGGTGGGGAGTTTGGCCCTGGCTGGCATCAGGCCGCACAAGGGGTGAAGCGCCCGGTTTCCTTTGACGATTTTTGCGCGGTGGCCGAAGCCTTGATTGCCAGTGGGCTGACCTCTCCGGACAAGCTGGGCATCGAAGGTGGCAGCAATGGTGGCCTGTTGGTGGCGGCCTGCATGGTGCGCCGGCCGGAACTGTTCAAGGCCGTGGTGTGCGAAGTGCCACTACTGGACATGCTGCGTTATACCGAACTACTGGCGGGGGCCAGCTGGATAGACGAATACGGCGATCCGGCCAATCCGGACGAGGCGGCGGCGCTAGCTGCCTATTCGCCTTATCACCAGATCAAGTCCGAGGCGGTTTACCCGCTGGCGCTGTTTACCACCAGTGCGCGCGACGACCGGGTCCACCCCGGCCATGCCCGCAAGATGGTGGCACGCATGCAGGAGCTGGGCCACGCAGCGCTGCTGATCGAAACCGATGCTGGCGGCCATACCGGCAATGCCGGCCAGCAGCAGACTGCCGACGAGCTGGCGCGGGTGTTGGTGTATCTATATCAGCGGCTGATGGACTAAGAACCTGTTCATAGTCTGCTGCGCTTCGGTGATACCGCGTTAAAAACGTCTGCGGAATGCTCATTTACTTTATGTAAACTCCGCTTCCTTAGCCGTTTTCGCCTTGTCTCACTCTAGCTCGCGAGACTTTGAACAGGCTCTAGGCCATCGTCATCAGCAGGCGACAATGTTAGTCTGGGCGTTTCCTGCCGAGGAGACGCCAGTGATCACCCTGTACGTGTTTGGCCCGGCCTTCGGCCTGCCCGATGCCAGCCCCTTTGTGCTGAAGGCCGAGATGCTGCTCAAGCTGTCCGGCCTGCCTTATCGCAAGCTGCGTGGCAGCATGCGCCGTGCGCCCAAGGGCTAGCTGCCCTATATCGACGACGCCGGCAGGCAAGTGCCGGATTCCACGCTGATCCGCCTGCATCTGGCCGAGCAGCATGGCATCACCCTGGATGCTGGGCTGTCGGAGGCTGACAAGGCGCTGGCCTGGAGCGTGGAGTGCCTGTGCAGCGACCATCTGTACTGGTGTGTGGTGCATGAACGCTGGATGGATGATGCGGTTTTTGCCCGTGGCCCGGGGGTGTTTTTCCAGCGCGTGCCATTCTTGCTGCGCGGCATGGTCATTCGCATGATCCGGCGCAAGGTGCGCGCCAATCTGCATGGTCAGGGCCTGGGACGCTTCAGTCCGGCCGAACGCCAGCGGCTGTTGCAGCTGGATGTGGCCAGCCTGGCCGCCCTGCTGGGTGATAAGCCCTATATGCTGGGCGAGTCCCCGAGCTGGCTGGATGCCACGGTGTTTGCCTTTGTCGCCTCGGCCTGGCTGGCCACCCTGGGTGATACTCCCAGCCAGCAGGCGGTGCGGCAGCATCCCAATCTGCAGGCTTATGTCGAGCGGCTGCGCCGGCAATACTTTCCCGACTGGACGACCGAAGCATGACTGGCGCGTTTCTTGCACAGCAGAACGGCATCATCCCGCCCCAGACCCTGAGCATGAGCCAAGATATCCACATCCGCCCGGCCACGGCGGCCGACGCCGCCAGCATTGTGGCGATTTACAACCCCTACGTGCTGGATACCACCATCAGTTTTGAAGAACAGCCGGTGACCGAGCAGGAAATGGTCGAGCGCATGTACAAGGTTGGCCAGCAAGGCCTGCCCTGGCTGGTGGTGGAGCTGCATGGCGAGCTGCTGGGCTATGCCTATGCCACGCGCTGGCGGGTGCGGCATGCCTACCGCTTTGCAGTGGAAACATCGGTGTACTTTGCCGCCGCCGCCCGTGGTCAGGGCCTGGGCAGCCGGCTGTACCGCGCCTTGCTGCAGCAATTGCGCGCGCTGGGCGTGCACATGGCCATTGGTGGCATTGCCCTGCCCAATCCGGCCAGTGCCGCCCTGCACGAGGGGCTGGGTTTCCGTCAGGTGGCTACTTTTCACGAGGTGGGCTGGAAGGCTGGCCGCTGGCTGGACGTGGGCTATTGGGAGCTGAAACTCAATGATGGCCCACCACTGCCGGATGCGGGCTGACCGCGCGATCTGCGCCGTTGTGGAGCCGTCCTCTCCCCAGAGTGGTGCGTGCAAAACCTTGGACAGCTGCTCCGCTTTGTGACATTTTTGATCAAATACTCACAGGAGGAGCAGACATGGCACAAGCCAGCGACATCATCGTGTTTCAACGCAACCCGGTACGGGTCGAGCAATTCAATGCACCGGCCGACCGTCGCATCGAAGGCGAGTGCGCCCAGACAGTAGAAAACCATTACTCCGACCCTAGCGGCCAGTTTCACGCCGGTATCTGGAGTGGTGGCCGTGGCAGCTGGAAGGTGAAATACAGCGAGCACGAATTCTGCACCCTGCTGGAAGGCTATGTGCGGCTGACCGATCTCCACGGCGACAGCGTGGAGCTGTATGCCGGCGACCATTTCGTCATTCCTGCAGGTTTCGAAGGGGTATGGGAGGTGCTGGAACCGGCGCGCAAGACCTACGCCATCTTCGAGGCCAAGTAGCCCCGCCTGACAGGACAAAACAAAGCCCCGCACTGGCGGGGCTTTGCTATTGGCGATCAACGGCAAGACTTGATGCGGCTAACAGGATAGCGCAGCGCCGCATCAGGCTTTTGTTCGCGGCTCTTATTCGCCCAGGCTGTGTTCCAGCTGTTGCAATCTGGCCTTGAGAGCGGCCACTTCGGCTTCCAGTGCCGCTACCCGCCCGGCGACACCGACATCGATGATGGCTGCTGCGCTGATTTCATTCGGGCTGGGTTCGCCACTGAGCAGATGGCACCAGCGCGCCTCACGCTCACCCGGCTGGCGCGGCAGTTTCATGACCAGCGGCGGGTATTTGTCGGCCAGCGCTTCCAGTGCGCCTTCTACTTCTTCCACGCCGCCAAAGCTGTAGATGCGGCCGGAACGAGTGCGGATCTCCGCGCTGGTCTGCGGGCCGCGCAGCATCAACAGCGCCAGTGCGGCCTGACGTGCGCCGTCGATATTCCATTCATAGTTCAGGCGATGCTCATACTTGGCGACCCGGCTGCCGGCCGGCAGCCGCTCGGTGACCAGTTTTTTCGCCATCAGTCCGGCCAGGGCGGCACTGAGCTCGGCATCGGACAGCTGCATCACCGGCTCGCGGCTGGTGAGCTGATTGCAGGCGGAAGACAGGCTGTTCAGCGTCAGCGGGTAGGCATCGGGTGTCAGCGCCTGTTTCTCGACCAGTGCGCCCAGTACCCGTACTTCCGCGGCATCCAGTTGGTGTGTATCCATCTTGTGCTCCCTTGTTGCAATGCGCACATCATCGCACCAAGCGCTCCCGGCAACCAAGCTTTGTCGCCGTCCGGCCTTAGAGCCGCTAACAAAAACCCTGCTGCTGCGTTGCGCCTCCTTGCCGTACTCTTTGTACTGTCTGCGTCGGCGCGCCTTGCCCCAGGGACGCTACGCTATTTTGTTAGCCGCTCTTATTGTGGTGGCTGTTGTTTCGCCAGCAGGGCATCCAGCTGGTGCAGGCGCTGAATCTCGCGTTGGCGCGCGGCATCTTCATCTTGGGACAGTGCCTTGTACAGCGAAACCGCCATGCCGATCATGATCAGCATGAAGGGCAGCGCAGCCACGATGGACATGGTCTGCAAACCCTTCAACCCGCCGCTGGACAACAGCACCAGGGCAATGGCCGACAGCAGCACGCCCCAGATCAGCTTGACGCGGTGACCCGGATTGAGCGAACCGCCGGAGGACAGCATGCCCAGCACAAAGGTGGCGGAGTCGGCCGAGGTGACGAAGAAGCTGACCACCAGCAGCATGGCCAGTATGGACAGGGCCCGCCCGCCCGGCAGGTAGTCGAACATCACATACAGCGCGGTGGACACATCCTGTTTCACTGCGCTGACCAGGTCGGCACCGGCAAACAGTTGCAGCTCCAGTGCCGTGCCGCCGAACACGGCAAACCAGACAAAGCTGGCCAGGGCCGGCACCAGCATCACCCCCACCACGAATTCGCGAATGGTGCGCCCGCGCGAGACACGGGCGATGAACATGCCGACAAACGGTGCCCAGGTCACCCACCAAGCCCAGTAAAACAGCGTCCAGCTGGCAATCCAGCTGCTCTGGCTGAAGGGCGACATGCGCAGGCTCATGCTGGTGAGATTGCCCAGATAATCGCCGAAGGTGGTGGTGAAGGTATCAAAGATGAAACCGCTGGGGCCCAGTACCACCAGTAGCAGCATCAGGCCGCAGGCCAGCAGGATGTTGAGATTGGACAACCACTTGATGCCGCGTGACAGGCCGGTGAGCGAGGACAGCAGAAACAGCACGGTGGCGATGGCGACGATGGCAAAGGTCAGCCAGGGCGAAGCCTGCAGGCCGAACAGTTTTTGCAGTCCGCTTTCGATCTGCAAAGTGCCAAAGCCCAGCGAAGTGGCCACGCCGAATACCGTGGCCAGCACGGCCAGGATATCAATCGCCTTGCCAATGGGGCCATCGACCCGCGCGCCCAGCAGCGGCCGGAAGGCCGCGCTGATCAGGCCCGGGGTGCCACGGTTGAATTTGAAATAGGCCAGAATCAGCCCCATCAGGCTGTAGATGGCCCACGGGTGCAGGCCCCAGTGGAAAAAGGCATAGCGCATGGCGGCGCGGGCCGCGTCGGCCGACTGGGGCGTGATGGCGGCGCTGGCCGGGGTAGCGAAGTGGGACAGCGGCTCGGCCACGCCCCAGAACACCAGGCCTATGCCCATGCCGGCAGAAAACAGCATGGCAAACCAGCTGCCACGGGAAAACTCCGGCTCCTCATCTTCTTTTCCCAGGCGGATATGGCCGAAACGGCCAAAGGCCAGATACAGCGCAAACACCAGAAAGCCGAAGACGCTGAGCAGGTAAAACCAGCCAAAGCGGGAAATGGTATAGGCCAGCAAGGTGGCGGTGGAGTCGGCCAGCTGTTGTGGGGCGAGTGCGCCGAACAGCACAAACAGGGCAGTCAGTAACAGGGATAGGCGCAAGACCAAGCTTGTCTCCTTTCATCGGGCAGCCAGCAGAAAACCGGGCAGGGCGGCATTCACTGGCAGGGTGTGGGCATGGCTGTCACCCGGGCAGGCGCAGGGGCGCTGCGGGTGGCAGGCGGATGGTGTGGCTGCTGTGGCATGGCAAGTGGCGATGCAACACGGCGAGGCAGCCTGAAATGAGCGGCAATCTGTGCTGTGCCGTTATGGATAATTGAATGAATTCAAGATATTGCCTTTTTACCATATCATTATTAGTAAATTGTTGTAAACAAATATACTGAATCGGCGAGGGGCGGCACGATCCTGCGCGGGCGACTTGCCCTGCTGTCCCGCTGCCGCTAAATGGATGGATGCTTGACAGCATGCGGCGGACTGGCCAACCTGTCGCCTTTCGAAAAGCATGCAAGGAAACGGTGATGAAGCGGGTGGATCTTCTGTTGGTGGAACAAGGACTTGCCACTTCACGTACGGCGGCACAAAGCCTGCTGGAAAGCGGCCGGGTCAGCCTGAATGGCCAGGTTATCAGCAAGGCCAGTTCAAAGTTTCCCGCCGGCACGCCCTTGCAGGTCAGGCCTGATCCGGCCGACCGCTTTGTCTCCCGTGGCGGGCAGAAGCTGGATGGGGCCTTGCAGCAGGCCGGGCTGGATATCACTGGCTGGCGGGTGCTGGATGTGGGGCAGTCTACCGGCGGCTTTACCGATTGCGCCTTGCAGGCTGGTGCCGAGTATGTGGTGGGCGTGGATGTTGGCCATGATCAGCTGCACCCCAAACTATGGGATGATCCGCGCGTCCGCTGTTTTGAAGGGGTGAACGCCCGTGCGCTGGATGGCCGGACCTTGTTGCAGGCCAATGCTGGCCAGCCATTCGACCTGATGGTGTGCGATGTGTCGTTTATCTCGCTGACGCTGATCCTGCCATCGGCCCTGCCTTTGCTGGGGGAGAGCGGCCGTTTGCTGGGCCTGGTCAAACCGCAGTTCGAGGTGGGGCGCGGCGCGCTGGGACATGGTGGCATCGTGCGCGATGAAAGCCTGTTTGCCGGCGTGCAGGACAAGATCAGCAGCTGCCTGGACGAGCTGGACTGGGAAGTGGAGCAGTGGTTTGACAGCCCGCTGACCGGTGCCGATGGCAACCGCGAGTTCTTCGTGCTGGCACGCCGGGCTGTCTATTGAGCGGGCAAAGAAAATCCGCAGAGGCATCGCACACTCTGCGGATGGCACCGGCCACCTTGCCTGTGGCCTGACGGTGCGGTGGGATATCGGCTGGGGGCGCTTCAGTCTTCCTCGCCGCGCACCACCAGCAGTGGGCAGTGGGTCTTGCGCATGACGTTTTCGGCCAAGCTGCCCAGCATCAGGT